>PXRZ01000056.1:19609-36458 GCA_003022945.1 Halobacteriales archaeon QS_8_69_73
GCGCGCGTCGACCCCGGCGACGACGTCGTGGTCGGCGTCGCGGAGGGTGCCCACGAGCTGGCCGTCGCCGTCGCCGAGAAGCTCGGCGCCATCGGCGCCGACGTCGTGACGACGTACGACTCCGCGGAGGCCTCGCGGGCCTACCTGCGGGCCCACGACGGCGACTTCGGGGCCGGCGACCACGAGCTGGCCCTCTACGAGCGGGCCGACGTCGTCCTCCGGCTCGGCGGCGGCCGGAACACGACCGCCCTGGCGGACGTCGAGGCCGACACCCGACAGGGCTACTCGCGGGCCCGGACCGACCTCCGGGCGGCCCGGATGGCGACGGACTGGGTGTCGACGGTCCATCCGACCCGAAGTCTCGCCCAGCAGGCCGGCATGGCCCTCGCGGAGTACCGCGAGTTCGTCTACGACGCCATCCTACGGGACTGGGAGGCGCTGGCCGGGAAGATGGCCCGGATGAAGACGATTCTCGACGAGGGCTCGGAGGTGCGCCTCGTCACCGAGCGGGACGGCCGGCCCGACACCGACGTCACGATGTCGGTCGACGGTCGGACGGCGGTCAACTCGGCGGCGTCGGTCGCCTACGACTCGCACAATCTGCCGTCTGGGGAGGTGTTCACCGCACCGTACGACGCCGAGGGCGAGGTGTTCTTCGACGTGCCGATGATCATCAACTCGACGCGGGTCCAGGGCGTCCGACTGATATTCGAGAACGGCGAGGTGGTCGATTACGCCGCCGAACGGGGCGAAGACGAGATAGCGAGCGTCCTCGACACCGACGCGGGCGCCCGCCGGCTCGGCGAGCTCGGCATCGGCATGAATCGCGGCATCGACCGCGCCACCGACAACATCCTCTTCGACGAGAAGATGGGCGACACCGTCCACATGGCGCTCGGCCGGGCCTACGACGCGAACCTCCCCGACGGCGAATCGGGCAACGACTCCGCCGTCCACGTCGACATGATCACCGACGTCTCGGCCGACTCGCGGCTGGAGGTCGACGGCGAGACGGTCCAGCAGGACGGGACCTTCCGTTTCGAGGCGGAGTTTGAGGGGTAAGTTTTCGTGAACGTTTTCGGCGGTCGAGCGGAGCGAGACCGCCGGAAAAGGTTCGCGCAGGTGGTCCAGCGGGACGGGACCTTCCGGTTCGAGGCGGGGTTTGAGGGTTAGCGTTCCGAACGCAGTGAGACGACGGATACCGAGCGGGGAGCGATAGCGACCCGCGAGGTGTAGTCGTCGCCGAGCAGCCCGATGCCGACCAGGGCCGCACAGTCCGACAGACGATGGCCACGAGGAGGACGACGCGGGCACATATCGTCGCGGTTCAATGGAGACGTGTCGCCGTCGACAAGATGGTGTCGGCGTGTCGAACGGCTGAGGATAGTAAGCCCCCTTCTGTTTCGACCCGGCATTCGGCTGAGCGCCCGACGCGTCTCCGGGCTACCTGTGGCGGCGGGCTTGCACCGGTGAGGATTCGCCGTTCCACCCGTTCCCGCCTGTCGGCGGCAGAGCCGCCCAACCCTCGGCGGGTTAACTTTCTTCCCTCGCGGGTCGGTTCGCGCGCCCGCGGACCCGGAGCCCGCGGGCGCCACGGGCCGCCGATGGCGGCCCGCGCGCCTCATCGGTCGGGGCGGGGGGTCTCGTTTCTGTTCCAGCGCCAGCGGTCTCCCGCTCCGGGCTTGCGCCCGGTCACCTGCCCGGAGGGTGGGGGGACTTTCCTCATGGGCGCGTCTCGGCGTTCCGCGCCGAGACGGCGGAGCCGTCGAGGGCGCACCCACGGGAACCGGGCTTCCTCTGCCGGCTCTTGCTACGCCGGTCCGTCGGTTAAGCCGTTCGGTGGCGAGACCCGGTGACGTCCGTGTCACCCGGTTGTGCTCGTGTCGCCGAACGGCTATACTTCGGGCCGCCGAACCAGAGGATGTGATGCGATCATTCACCGACGCGCTCCGTTACGTACCGTCCACGACGACCACGACGACCACGACCGGGGAGGTGACGCCCCGATGACGACCGTACTGGTGACGGGGGCGACCGGCAACCAGGGCGGCGCCGTCGTCGACCACCTGCTGGCCGCCGACGAGCCGTTCGAGGTATTGGGGTTGACCCGCGACCCGGACGGCGACGCCGCGCATGCGCTGGCCGACCGCGGCGTCGACGTCGTCGAGGGCGACCTGAACGACGCGGCGTCGCTGCGACCCCACGTGGCGGCCGCCGACGCCGTCTTCGCGGTGACGAACTTCTGGACCCAGGGGTACGACGCCCAGGTCCGGCAGGGCCAAACCCTCGCCGACGTCGCCGTCGAGGAGGGAATCGAGCAGTTCGTCTTCAGCGGCGTCGGGAGCCACCACGAGGACACCGGCATCCCTCACTTCGACTCCGCCTGGGAGATCGAACGACACGCCCGGGAGCTGGAGCTGCCGCTGACGGTGCTGCAGCCGGTGTTCTTCTACCAGAACCTCGAGGCCTTCGCCGAGGACGTCGTCGAGGACGGCGTGCTGGCGCTGCCGCTCGAGGCGGGGGTCTCCCTGCAGATGGTCGACGTCGACGACATCGGCCGTGCCGCCGCCGTTGCCCTCGCGGAGCCGGAATCGTTCGTCGGCGAGCGACTCGACCTCGCCGGCGACGAGCGCACCCTCGAGGAGACCGCGGCGGTGCTGTCGGAGGTCACCGGACTCGACGTCGACGCCGTCCACGTCCCGATCGACGACGCCTACGAGAGCTTCGGCGAGGAGTTCACCGTCATGTGCGAGTGGTTCAACGAGGTCGGCTACAGCGTCGACATCGAGGCTCGCGAGGAGACGTTCGGCTTCGAGTTCGCGACGCTGCCGGAGTACCTCCGGGACCGCGGCTGGACCGACAAGGACGGGATGGCCGCCGTGCCGGGGTGGGTCAAGGCGATGTGAACCGGGCGGTCACTCCCCGAAGCCGACCCGCTCGGCGTCGGCCGCCGCGCGGTCGGCGGCCGCCCCGAGGTCGAACGACGCGACCACCTCGCCGTCCCGTATCACCGGCTCCATGAGCGACTCGCCGTCCGCCGGATCGCCCTCGCCCGCCCGGGTGACGTGGTGGCCGCCGTCCGGCGTCCGGTAGACGGCCTTGCGCCCGGAGAGCTTCCCGCGCTTCGCGACCGGCTCGCCGTCGACCTCGACGAGATCGAGGGCGAAGTCGACCGGGTCGGCGTCGGTCACGTGGCTGCCGACGCCGAAGCCGTCGACCACGTCGCGCAGTTCGCCCATCGTCGCCGGCGCGAGGCCGCCGCTGACGAGTACGTCGACGTCCCCGAAGCCCGCCTCCTCGAGCGTCCAGCGCGTCTCGCGGACGATATGCCGGAAGTCACCCCGCCGGGAGCCGGTGGTGTCGAGCCGGACGCCGTCGAATCCGAGTTCGGCCGCCCGCAGCGCTTCGTCGGTCTCGTCGGCGTAGGTGTCGCACAGCGCGACCCGGGCGACGTCCTCGTCGACGGCTTCGTCGAAGGCCCGCCAGGCGTCCTCCTGATTGCCGGGTCCGAAGCAGATCACCAGCGCGTGCGGCATCGTCCCCGACGGCTCGCGGTCCATGAAGTCGCCGGCGGCGACGTGGGAGAAGCCGTCGAAGCCGGCCAGAATCGCCGATCGGTCGACGACGCCGGCGATCGAGGGGTGGACGTGACGGGCGCCGAAACTGAACACCGGCGTCTCCGGGGCGGCCCGGCGGGCCTCCAGCGCCGCCGTCGCCATCCCCGTTGGCTGGGAGAGAAAGCCCAACAGCGACGTCTCCAGCCGGCAGAACTCCAGGTACGGCCCCTCGATCCGCATCACGGGCCCGCCGTCGAACAGCGTCCCCTCCGGCAGCGCGTCGACGTCGATCGACCGGCCCGCGAGCAGGCCCGCGGCGTCGGTCAGCCCGGCGAACAGCTCGAACTCGCCGGTCGGGAACTGGTCGGCGGTCACCTCGGCGACGACGTCGGGGTTGCAACCGGCGTGCTCCAGGGCCTCCTCGGTCCGCAGGAAGTACGCGTCCGTCGCCCGCCCTTCGGCGATGGCGTCGTCGGGAACGACATCGAACATACCGACACGACGGCCGGCGGGTCGGAAAAGGCTACGCCCCCGCCCGCGCCGGTGCCGGTCCGACTTTGGGCGCCGTTACGGCCGTCGCGGCCGGTGTCGCCGTCGCAGCCGTCGCAGCCGTCGCGGCTGGTGCCGGCGCCGGCGCCGGCGCGTACACCTCCGACAGCTCCTCGACGGTCGGCGCCTTCACGACGGTGAGGCTGGCGCCGTCCCGGCGGACCCACACCGCGCCGTCGAACGGTCCGTCGTCGAAGGTCCAAACCGTCTCGCCGCCGACGGTCCGGGAGCGGCCGCCCCAGTGCTCCAGCACCTGCTCGTGACCGCGCTCGAACTCTGAGGCGTTTTCCCGGTCCCGGAAGGTCACGTTCCAGACGTAGGCCGTCTCGTCGCCGCGCTCGTAGGCGTGGAGCCGGTCGGCGTACCAGCCGTCGGCGTACCGGACGTCGTAGGTGAACGGCCGCTCGGGGTCGAGACGGCCGTTCTCGAGGTTGACGAACGCCGAGCGGTCGACCACCGACCGGTTCGGGGCGTAATCGTCCCGGAAGGTGTAGGCGAACATCGACGCCAGCCCTGCCTGCCCGACGGTCGCGCCGGCGGGCTCGCCGTCGACGGTCACCCGGTCCCAGGACCGGTCGCTGCGGTCCGACAGCGTCGCCTCGCCGTAGACGCCGGTCCCGTACGTCGCCGGCTCGACGACCGCTGCGCTCGTCACCGGCGGGTCATCGTACGTCGCGTCGACGGCGTCCCAGCCGCCGCGCTGGCGGTGGTGCCGGACGAACGACGGCCCCTCGGCGTACGGGAGGAAGCCGACGTAGTAGACGCCGAAGTGAAAGTCCTCGCCGACGGCGCCGCCGCCGGAGCCGCCGTCCGTCCCGACGCAGTCCCACTCGCTTCCGCACCGCCGCTCGTAGGCCTGCTGGACGACGAGGGCGTCGCCCTCGACGAGGCCGTTCCGCGCGTTGACGCCGTCGAGGGTCGACCGGTTGCCGACCGTCGAGAGATCGAAGTGCTGGTCCTGGAGGGCGTGGTCCAGCTCGTGGGCGAGGGTGAACTCGTCGCCGAGCGTCGCCGGCTCGGACTCGCTGACGAGGACGATGTCGCCCGACCCCGGCCGGTAGAAGCCGAGGACGTTGTCGCCGCGGTTGTCCCGCCGGACCTCGCGGACGTCCTCGTCGGGGCCGACGAGGAACAGAGCCTCGAACTGTGCGTTGTCGACCGTTCGCTCGGCCCCGCTGCCGTTTTCGACCGTGATGCCGCCGTACTCCTCGCGGTACTCCTCGCGGGTGACGAGCTCGACCCCGACGTCCTCTTGGAACTCCAGTCCCCGCAGCGTCTCGACGCGGGCCATCGCCCGGCCGACGACCGCCTCCAGCTCCGCGTCGGTGAGCCCGTCGGCGGCGTCGACGTCGAGGCCGCCGTCGGGCGTCGCTCCGGGCTCGGCCGACACCGCCGGCTCCGACCCTGACTCCGACGACGCCGCCGGCTGGTAGCCGGCCGAACAGCCCGCCAGAACCAGCACGGCGACGAGGGCGACCGCCGCGACCGGGCGCGTTTTCATCACCCGAGGAGAGGGCGCCGACGCGGATAAGTCCCCGGAGTCGCCGGGTCGTATTTACTCGAGCGGGAGCCGGCCGGTCACCGGCGTCTGGCGGGACTTCGAACGGGGCCGACCGCTCGCTCCGCGAGCGGGAGGGGGCGTTCAAACACGCCATTGTCACCGCCGAGAGACGCTATTCGCTTTAATTAGAACGCGATCAGTCCCCGCCGCGTAACGCTCTTGCGCCCACGCGTCGAATCGCCGGCCATGCAGTTCGACCCGGACCGAACCGCGGTCGTGGTGGTGGACATGCAGAACGGCTTCTGTCACCCGGACGGCTCGCTGTACGCGCCGAACAGCGAGGCGGCGATCGAGCCGTGTGCGGCGACCGTCGCCGACGCTCGCGCGGCCGGCGCCGAGGTCGTCTTCACGCGTGACGTCCACCCGCCGGAGCAGTTCGATGGCAACCACTACTACGACGAGTTCGACCGCTGGGGCGACCACGTCGTCGAGGGGACGTGGGACGCGGAACTCGTCGAGGAGCTCGACCCCCGCGAGGACGAGCTCGTCGTCGAGAAACACACCTACGACGCCTTCCACCGGACGGAGCTGGAGGGCTACCTCGAGGCCCACGGAACCGACGACCTGCTCATCTGCGGGACGCTGGCGAACGTCTGCGTGCTCCACACCGCCGGCAGCGCCGGCCTCCGGGACTACCGGCCCGTCCTGCTGGAAGACGCCGTCGGCTGCATCGAAGAGGACCACCGCGAGTACGCCCTCGAACACGCCGACTGGCTGTTCGGCGAGGTGCGCGCCCGCGAAGACGTCGGGTTCGCTTGAGGTCGACACCGAGGGCGGTTCCGGATAGCCCCGGCGTCTATGACGCCGAGAACACGGAGGTCCACCACTCGCAGGGATAGTTAGCTATACACGCCTGTATCGGTGCAACCCTTCCGTGGCGAGAGGCTCGTTATTACGACCGAACGCTTATTCCATCGCTCCATCTAACCGTAGATACATGAGCACTACCGTGCGGATCGTGAAGACGCCCGACATCCTGCATGGGCGGCCCCGAATCGAAGGAACACGGGTCGGAGTGTTCACGCTGGGGGCGGCAGTTCGGGAACACGACGAGAGCGTCGATGACCTGTCGGGAGAGTATCCCGACCTCGACCGTGAGGAAATCGAGGTCGCACTCAACTACTACGACGACCACCCCGAACTGATGGACTACATCCGCACGCAGAAGCGATTGCGAAAACAGGACGTCCTCGAACGGAGTCGAGCACCCACGGCCGGATCGGACGCCAACTCCTGACCCCGTATGCGGATTCTCTGTGACCAGATGGTCAGGGAGGGTTTCGTCAGCGCACTCGAAGCTGAAGACCGCCATACGGTTGCGCGCGTTCGAGACCTCTTAGCTCCCGACGCCGAGGACGGTACAATTGCGGCCTACGCCGTACAGCACGACTGGACTATTCTGACTGCAGACGACGACTACCTTTCCGACGACGTCTCCCACGGGTTGCTATTCTACGACGACGATCCCGCTCCGACGCCCGGCGCCGTACGCGACGCCATCCGGGAGATCGACCGTGTGTACAGCCATCCCACCGCAATCGTCGAGTGGGTTCCTGACGACTGGATTTGAGGTCGACGCCGGGGGCGACGACTTCAGCCCCGGAACAGACGGTAGGCGCCCTGCCCGACCGCGACGGGTCGCTCCTCGCCGTCGGGCGTCTCGCTGACCACCTCGACATAGGAGACGCCAACGGTATTGCCGGCCCGGACGACCTCGGCGGTCGCCGTCAGGTCTCCCGCCGCCGGCCGCAGGTAGTTGACGTTGAGGTTGATCGTCGCGACGTCGTCGTCGATGGGGTCGTCCAGGTACGGTCGCAGCGCGATGCCGCCGACCACGTCGACGAGCGTCGCGGCGACGCCGCCCTGGACCGTCGGCGGCTCGGTCGGGTTCGTCAGCTTCGCGTCGAACGGGACCGTCCCGACCATCCGGCCGGCCTCGAAGGCCTCGACGGTGAACCCCAGCCACGAGAGGAAGGCGTGTTCGGACTCGAGGTACTCCTGCAGTACCGCGACGGCCTCCTCGGGGACGTCGTGCGGCTCCACGTCGGTCATACCCACGCTGGCGGTGCCGCGGGCTTGTACCCACCGGTCGCCGACGCCGCGCCCGCCCGACCACCGGGCTGAAGAGCCCGGAGGTCGTATCTCTCCGCGGTGACCGACGCGGACGCGCTCGACGAGTTCGACACCGCGGCGCTGGCGGCGGGACTGGAGACCTTCGGCGGCGACGACGCCGAACGGCGGGCCGTCGCCCGGCACGCCCGCGACCTGGCCGACAGCGGCCGCTACGAGGCCGACGCCGACGTCGAGCTCACGCCGGAGCACGTCGTCGTCCAGCTGGCCGACGCACCCGAGGGGTCGCCGGCTGACCGGTGGAACTGGTGGGTCGGCGCCCTCGAGTTCGCCTACGGCGGCTACACGGAGTTTCAGCTCCGTCGCTGGCAGGAGTGACGCCGGCGACCGGCCCGACCCCCGCCCTTTTCTGTTCCCGGGCGCTCTGTTACGTATGGGATTCGGTAGCTACGATGAATCCGAGCAGAAAGACCAGAACGTCGAGACCGACGCCGCCGCCGTCGACGTCCACGGGAACGACCACGACGGCGACGTGGAGTTCGAGTTCGACGAGACCGGGTCGTCGCTCATCGACCGGCTCAACGACATGAAGGACGACGACGGGAACTGACGCGACACGACGGCTGGAACCGATGAATCGGCGAAGCTTAACCGTCCGGGTCGCTACCGAACGGTCGTGAAGCTGCAGTTTCTCGGCGGCGCCCGCGAGGTGGGCCGGAGCGCGGTCCTCGTCAACGACGCGCTGCTCCTGGATTTCGGGCTGAAGACCGCCGACCCGCCGCAGTACCCCGTCGGGTCGCTCCGGAGCGGCCCCGCCGCCGACGCCGAGGCGGTCGTCGTCAGCCACGGCCACCTAGACCACGCCGGCGCGGTACCCGCGCTGCTGTCCGGCGACCGGCGGCCGACGGTCCACTGGACCCCGCCGACCCGCGAGCTGGCACTGACGCTCGGCCGCGACACCCTGAAGCTCCACGGCGGGACGCCGCGGTGTCCGTTCACCGAGGAGGAACTCCGCCGGCTGACGGAGGTCTCCGAAACCCACGGCTACCGCGAGCCGTTCGAGGCGGCGGGCCACCGCGTGGAGTTCTTCGACGCCGGCCACATCCCCGGCAGCGCACACGTCCTCGTCGACGACAGCGAGGTGCGAAGCACCCAGAGCGGCCGGACGCGGTCTGGCAAGACCGGAGTACAGGACACCTCGAGCAGTCAGACGGAATCTGGCAAGACCAGGGTACAGGACACCTCGAGTAGCCGGACGCGGTCCGACGATGGCGACACCCGGCTACTGTACACCGGCGACTTCCACGCCGGCGGCCGCGGCCAGCGGCTCGTCCCGAGCTCGACGGCCCGGCCCGAGGCCGACGTCGTCGTCACCGAGTCGACGTACGCCGACGTCACCCACGAGCCCCGCGAGGCCGTCGAGGAGCGCTTCGTCGAGAGCGTCCGGTCGACGCTGTGGGAGGGCGGGACGGTCGTCGTCCCCGCCTTCGCGATCGGCCGGACCCAGGAGATGATGCTCGTCTGTGCGGCCAACGACATCGACTGCTACGTCGATGGGATGGGCGTCGAGGTGACCCGATTCCTCCGCCGGCACCCGGAGTTCCTCCGGGACGGCGACGCGATGTCGCGGGCGGTTTCGAACGCTCGCTTCGTCGACGGCCGCGACGGCCAGCGCAAGCGTATCGCCGACCAGTCAACGGTCATCATCACCACCGCCGGAATGCTCTCCGGTGGTCCGGCGATGACCTACATTCCCGAGATCCACGCCAACCCGGTCAACAAGCTCTGCTTCTCCGGCTACCAGGTCGAGGGGACGCCCGGCCGCGAGGTGCTGGACACCGGCGCCGCCGAGATCGGCGACCGCCACCTCCGGGTGAGCGCGACCGTCGAGGCCTACGACTTCTCGGCGCACGCCGACCGCGAGGGCCTGTTCGAGTTCCTCGACGCCTACCGCGACACGCCGCTGCTGGTCAACCACGGCGACTCCGCGGCGTGGTTCGCCGACGAACTCGAGGCGCGGGGCCACGAGGCCCGGGCGCCGGAGTTGGGCGACGTCATCGAGGTCTGACTGGTCACTCCGGTTCCCGTCCCGAGACCGGCCGCCCCCGACTCACCCGTTCGGCCGCGTCGGCAGGAAGAGGTCCGTGAGCGCGGCGGTTCCAGCGCCCACCGCTACTGCCCCGACGGCGCTCAGGACCGGCGTGAGTCCCTCAAGCCCGGAGAATCCGGGGTAGCTGCGGAAGAGCAGCGACGTCCCGACGAACAGGGCGAGGAGGGTCCCGACGCCGGCGGCGACGCCGACCGCGCCCGTGGTGGCCTTCGCGCCCGTCGAGGGCCGGAGGAACAGTCCGGCGAGCACCCCGGAGACGACGGCGAGCACCGGCGCCATCGCGAGAGCGGAGCCGAACGCCAGCACGACGGGCGTCGCCGCGGACGGCGCCGTCTCTATCCCGAACTCGATCCCCGTCCGGCTCCTGCCGACCGCGCTCGGCAGCGCCTGCAGCGCGAAGGCGGCCCCGACCAGTCCGAAGACGAAGATGTTGTAGACGACGAACCGACCCGTCTCCGTCGCCCGGAGCCACCGGCCGGCCCGCTCCCACGGGAAGGTCGGGTCCCACGCCTCCTCGCCGCCGTCGGCCTTGCGTTCGGTCATACCCTCATTGCGAGGGTGTATCAAATTAAAAATCTTCTGCCGCTGCGGGCCCGTATGACGCCGCTTAAACCGCCGTCTCCCCTACCACCGGTGATGACCGATCGCCCGCTGCCCGCCGGTTCGACGCTGCTGGTCGACCTCGACGGCGTCGTCGCGAACAACCTGCCACGGCTCTGTACGTACCTCCGGGACACCTACGGCCACGAGACGACCCCCGCCGACATCGACGAGTGGGCTTACGAGGTGCCGGAGGCCGACGGCCACGTCGGCGGCGTCATCGCCGAGCTGATGGCCGACCACGCGGCGTGGTATCTCGGGGGGATGGAGCCGCGTCCGGGCGCCGCCGACGCGCTCGACCGCCTCCGGGAGCGGTACCGCGTCGAAATCGCCACCCACCGGATTCCGGAGACTCACGACGTCTCGAAGGGCTGGCTCGCCGAGCACGGAATCGTCTACGATGCGTTCCACGACGAGGTGCCGAACGACAAGGGCGCGCTGGCCGGCGACGCGCTCATCGACGACTACCACGGCAACGTCGGCGACGCGCTGTCGGCGGGCAAGACGGGCGTCCTGATGCGGCAGCCGTACAGCGACCCTGCGGCCGTCGACGGCGCCTACATCGTCGACTCCTGGGCCGACGTGACCCGACTGCTCGCGTAGCGGATGCGCTCCTCGCCCGGCGAAATAGTTTTGCTATCACGGTCAGCGGTATAAACACATAAGCGTCGAGAACCTGGGAAGTGAACGGATCGTGCCCGCCGGAGGCCTTGCACACCGGATCTACCGCGAACCGCAGGGCTGGCGTTCCGGGCTGTTCCTGATCCTCGTCTGGGGAGCGATAACCGTCGCGGCGCCGCTGTCGATGGACGACCCCGCCGTACGGCTGACCTGGGCGACGGCCGGCCTGGCCGGTGTCGTGAACGGAATCGCCGAGTTCTTCCCGACCGACCGGCAGGTCTCGGCCAACCTTCTGCGGCTGTAGGCCGCAGCCATCGCGATGGGCGTCGCGGCGGCAATGTTCGTCACCTGGTTGTTCGGGTTCTGAGCGGCCCCGGCCCTCGCTCGCCGTTCGCGCCCGCGTCACCGGCCCTTTTAACCCCCCCGCCCGAAGTCCGCACATGGACACCTTCGACATCGGCGGCGACCTCACCGTCCGGCGGCTCGGCTTCGGGGCGATGCGAGTCACCGGCGCGGACGTCCTCGGCGAGCCGGACGACCCGGACGACGCCCGCGAGGTGCTGCGGCGGGCGGCCGAACTGGTCGACCTCGTCGACACCGCCGACTCCTACGGCCCCGGCGTCTCCGAGCGGCTCATCGGCGAGACGCTGGCGCCGTACGACGACGTCGTCGTCGCCACGAAGGGCGGGCTGCTGCGAACCCGCGACGGCGAGTGGCTCCCCCACGGCGATCCCGACTACCTCCGGAACGCGACTCTGTGTAGCCTCGACCGGCTCCGGACCGACACCATCGACCTCTACCAGCTCCACACCCCCGACCCCGACGTCAATTTCGAGGCCAGCGTGACCGCCCTCGCCGAGCTGAAAGACGACGGTGTCGTCGACCACGTCGGGCTGTCGAACGTCGACGTCGAGCAGTTGGAGACCGCCCGCGACCACCTCGAGATCGCGACCGTCCAGAACCGCTACAACGTCGGCTACCGCGAGGAAGCACCGGTACTGGAGGCCTGCGAGCGCCACGACATCGGCTTCATCCCGTGGTACCCGCTGGCGGCCGGCGACCTGTCGGACGTCGACGGCATCGAGTCGGTCGCGGCCGCCCACGACGCCACCCCCCAGCAGGCCGCGCTGGCGTGGCTGCTGGAGCGCTCGCCGGTGATGCTACCCATCCCCGGCACCTCCAGTCTCGCCCACCTCGAGGAGAACGTCGCCGCCGCGGAGATGGAACTGACCCCCGAGGAGTTCGAGCGGCTGGCGTAGCCAACCGGCCGCTCAGTCCTCGCCGTCGCCGGCGTCACCGTCGTCCTCGGCGGCTTCGACCTTCGAGGCGTGTTTCTCGAGGTCCGCCGCGAGCTCCCGGGCCTCCTCGGGCGACAGCCGTACCGTCTCGGCGTGCGGTTTCAGGTGTTCCAGTTGCGTGTTGTCCAGCTCCAGTTGCAGACCGATGTGGTCGGGGTCCCGGCGCGGGCTGGTCACGTTTACGACGGCGAAGGCCTCCTCGGTGAAGTCGTGGCCCTCCGCCTCCCCGTCGAGGAGGTCCAGCGTCGTGTACGCGTTGACCTTCATGATGCGGTCGGGCATGTCGGCACGGACGGCCGGCCGGCGGGTAAGCGTGGCGCTCGCTCCGCTCGCGCCTCCCTGCCTCTCGTCGGTGGTACGGTTCCGTCGTTCAATCCTGGTCGCGGAGCGCTCGACCAGCAAGGACGGGCCGGCGTAGCGACGGGGGCCCTTAGACGCACCCGACCCCTGTCGACCTCGGCGTGCGGGATACGGTGGATACGCTCGGTGAACCCACCCGACGTGTTCCATCCGGGCCATAGGATACGCCGACGAGGAGTCTCGCCGAGGCCCATCGAGACACTCGACGAGGGCCGTAACGTCGGCGCCACCGGCGCGCTCCGGGGCCACTCTTATTTGTCATCGGTAAAACGAGTTGGCAATGGTGGCGTCGAATCGGAATCTCCTCGGCTTGCGACGGCCGCGGAACCGTACCGTGGGCGCCGTCGTCGCCGTACTCGTCGGGTACGTACTCGCGTTCGTCGCTCGACTGGGTACCGTGCTTCCCTTCATCGGTCTCGGTATCGTTGCGTTCGCCGCCGGACTCGGGTTTGCCGCGTACGCCGGCTGGGCGCGAGGTGGCGCCCTCGCGGGTCTCGGCAGCGTATTTCTTCCGCTGTTGTGGATCAGTTTCGTTCCGCCGCTCGTCGGATATCTACGAGGATTAGAATTCGCTGGAAGTCGGTATACCACGATACGTATGGGGCAGGCAGAATATACACCAGAAAAAGAACTCCAGGTGGCAGTCGGTCAGGTGCCGTTTCTGTTGATTGTCGCGCTTCTGCTCGGGGGGGTTGCGTTTCTGCTCGGCGCCGGCGCCAGACGAGCCTTCAAAGGGTAAGCGACGCTCCGGCACGCCAACCCAGAGCTACCCGTACTATCACTCGTCAGTTGCAACCCCCGCATTCTCCGAGTTCGGCGGCGGGATAGTCTCGGTACGGCTGGTGTACCGGAATCAATCGTCGCGTCGAGCGGATGCCCCCCGTGCGGGTGCTCTGTGCTCGGCACGACGACCGAAACGGCTCCGAACGCCGGTAACTCCCTCGGCAATCGAACTGCGTCTCGACGCACCGACCCGGTCTTACCGCAACGCCGCTTCAGTACCCCTCCCTTTGGTCGTCCCGCTGCTCGCGGGTCGCTCCGGTCCCCGCTCGCTAAATAAGCCGGCTTGAATTCACGGTGCAAACTAAATGAAGAACCCGTATTTGCAACAACTAATACGACAACCGCGATCCGTTCACATTAGCAGGCTTCAAACATTCCGTGCGCGACATATCATAGTAGATTATGGAATGACTCTATCGACAAGATATTTTTCGGTGAACTGCTGACACCGAAGCGGAGCTTCCAGCGCATCGCCGACGTAGAGTACCTGGAGACGGTCACCAGATGACACCTCAAACGGTATGTTTTCGGGCTCGATTCGGGCAGTAGCGCTAAGATTGGGCTTATCGGATTTCGGCAGCGTACCAGCAAGATTGCTCCATTGACCCATAAACCGCTCGTCGTCATCTACATCTTTGACACGAACGAACGCAGCAGCATTCCGCTCACCTAACGGCGGAGCATCGACACTAACCTCGACGCTTCCGGACTTTCCGACGGTGATATCATTGTCGTAATATATTGCCTGCCGATTTTCGCATCCAGAGCCGATCAGGCCGCTTGCAATCCCTACTCCTAATGTACCTGTAAGTACCAGCATGACGGCTATGAGGGACTTACTCTTACTGTTACTCGGTGATATAGCTGCCATGTTTGACGTACCGTGATAATACGAATAAAAATGCGGTCTTGCTCAAGTAAGAAGACAGGCGAAATAATCGTCGTGAGTGAGAGACTGGGCCTGAAATTATAATAAACCCCATCTAACCCATTTTTGAATGCTTCTGCCGTATATCCTGTTCCCCGGTCTCCAAGCTCGTAGAACATATCCCTTGCTCCAACCAATGGTCCCACAGATACACGCGCTCAGCGCGTCGTTCCGACTGAAGTCATTGTAGAAGTACGGGCTGGCTGAATCACCAGGTCGGTGCTTTGCTTGAACTTCCTCCCGCTCGCTCGGTAGGAGGCGGCTCGCTACCGCTCGCCGCCTCCCTATTCAAACACCAGCACGGTCGCCTCGTCGGCCTCCAGGACGACGACCTCCTCGCCGCTTTCGGCGCGCTGTTCCTCGACGACGTCGAACATCTCCGGCTCGACGGTCACCGACTGGTCGCCGATATCGAACTCGACGTGACCCCGCGTCTCCAGTTCGGCCTGGAGTTCGGCGGGGTCGGTCGCCTCCAGTTCGCCGACGACGTCGCCGGCACGGTCCCGGAAGGCGGGGCCGAGTTCGCTGTGCTCGACGTCGACGTCGACGGGCACCATCTCGACGCTGGGACTGCCCTCCTCGACGTAGACGGGGCCGTTGACGGCCTCCGCGAGGTCGTACGTGTCCAGCGGTCGAGCCTCCTCGAGGTAGACCTCGATGCGGTCGAGGTCGGCGTTCAGCGGCACCCCCTCCCCGGACTTCCACCCCCGCACCGCGGCGGCGACCTCGGCGACGACGCTGCCGCGGGCGGCCGCCTCCGGGTCGGTCGTCGGCGGGTCCGGCCACGAGGCGCCGTGGACGCTGCCGTCCGTCGGCAGGTGGTTCCACGCCTCCTCGGTGATGAACGGCGCGAACGGCGACAGCATCCGCAGCGACGCCGACAGCGCCGCGAGCAGCGCGTGCTGGGCGGCCTTCCGCTCGCCGGGACGGCCCTCGTAGAGCCGGCCCTTCACCAGTTCGAGGTAGTCGTCGGCGAGGTCGTGCCAGACGAACTCCCGGACCTCCCGGAGGGCGCTGTCGAAGCGGTACTCCTCCATGTCCGCGGCGACACCCTCGGCGACCCGGGCGCACCGCGAGAGAATCCACTCGTCGGCGTCGCGGTAGGCTGGGTCGGTGACCCCCGGAGTCGACTCGTCGACGTGGCCGGCGGCGAACTTCGTGATGTTCCACAGCTTCGTCTGGAACCGGCTCGCCGACGTGACCTCCTTCCACTGGAACTGGATGTCGGAGCCGGGCTGGCCGCCCAGCGCGAGCGCCTGCCGGACGGCGTCGGCGGAGTACTCCTCGACGGCGCCGGCCGGCGAGACCACGTTGCCGCGGGACTTGGACATCTTCCGGCCGTCGTCGCCGAATATCATCCCGTTGATGAGCACGTCGTTCCACGGGCGGGTCTCCTCCAGCGCCGCCACCCGCAGCAGCGTGTAGAAGGCCCACGTCCGGATGATGTCGTGGCCCTGCGGTCGGAGTGCGACGGGGTCGAACACCTCGTCGGGTGATCCGGAGATGTACATCGGCGAGATGGACGAGTCCATCCAGGTGTCCATCACGTCGGTCTCGCCGGTCCAGGAGTCGCCCCCGCATTCGGGGCAGGCGTCCACGGCCGGATCCTCGCCCGCCGGGTCGACTGGCACCTCCTCGGCGCCGGCTATCTCGACGTGGCCGCAGTCGGCACACTCCCAGGCGGGGATGGGGGTCGCGAACACCCGCTGGCGGGAGATGACCCAGTCCCACTCCATCCCCTCGGTCCACTCCTCGAGGCGGTCGTACATGTGGTCGGGGTACCACTCGACGTCGCGGGCGCTCGACGAACCACTGCTCCTTCGAGAGAATCTCGATGGGCGTGTCACACCGCCAGCACTGGCCGACGGACTGCTCGGTCGACTCCTCGTCGACGAGGTGGTCCGACTCCTCGAGGGCGGTCGCTATCTCGTCTTTGGCCTCGCCGATGGACAGCCCCTCGAACTCGTCGGCGAGGTCGTTGAGGTGGCCGTCCTCGGTGAAGACGGGGCGCAACTCGAGGTCGTGTTCGACCCACCAGTCGACGTCCTGTTTGTCGCCGAAGGTGCAGATCATGACGGCGCCGGTCCCGAACTCGGAGTCGACGTCGTCGTCGGCGATGAGCTCGACCTCCTGGCCGAACAGCGGCACCTCGAAGGTGTCGCCGACTCGGTCGGCGTACCGCTCGTCGTCGGGGTCGACGGCCATGCCGACGCAGGCCGCCAGCAACTCGGGGCGGGTTGTGGCGATTTCGACGTCTGCCGAGTCCGTTCCGGTGGCGCCCTCGAAGGTGACGTAGAACAGCGTCCCTTGGCCGTCCTCGTTTTCGACCTCGGCGTCGGCGATGGCCGTCTCACAGCGCGGACACCAGTTGACCGGGTGTTCGTCCTGGTAGACGTAGCCGGCGTCGGCCAT
>PXRZ01000057.1 GCA_003022945.1 Halobacteriales archaeon QS_8_69_73
GTCGAGCACCACCAGCGACTCCTCGGTCGCCGAGTGGAGGATGTTCGACAGCTCCCCCATCTCGATCATGAACGTCGAGCGGCCCTCCGCGAGCTCGTCGAGGGCGCCGACGCGGGTGTAGATGCCGTCGACCAGCCCCACGCGGGCCGAATCGGCCGGCACGAACGATCCCACCTGTGCCAGCAGCGTGATCAGCGCCGCCTGCCGCATGTACGTCGACTTGCCGGACATGTTCGGCCCCGTCACCAGCAGGAACCGCCGGTCGCGGTCCAGATACAGGTCGTTGGGGACGAACTCGGTTTCGGTCTCGACGACGGGGTGGCGGCCGCCCTCGACGTCCAGCGCGCGCTCGTCGGTCAGCTCCGGGCGACACCAGCCGTGGCGGGCGGCGTGGGCCGCGAGCGAGCAGCCGACGTCCAACTCGGCCAGCGCCCGCCCGACCGATTGCAGCAGGTCGGCCGACTCGGCGACGGACGCCCGGAGCCGGCAGAAGACCTCGTACTCGCGGTCGGCGCGCTCCTCCTCGAGTCGGAGCAGCTCCCGCTCTCGCTCCCGCAGTTCGTCGAAGACGTACCGCTCGGCGTTCTTCAGCGTCTTGATGCCCTCGTAGTCGTCAGGCACCGCGTCGGCCTCGGACTTGCCGACCTGGACGTAGTAGCCGTCGGTCTTGTTCCGGTCGACAGTGACGTGCGTCAGGTCGTGGCGGCGCTTCTCGCGGTCGGCGAGGCCGTCGAACCACTCGACGGCGGCTTCGTGGCGGGCGACCAGCTCGTCCAGCTCCTCGTCGTAGCCGCGGTCGACGAGCCCGCCCTCGTGTAGCGTCTTCGGGGGGTCGTCGGCGAGCGCCGACAGCTCCGCCCGGAGGGCGGCGACGGCCTCGCCGTCCAGCTCCGCGAACAGGCCGGCGACCGGCGACCCCGACAGCCGGCGGGAGCCTTCGACGCTGCCGCGCAGCTCCGGCAGCAGCGCGAGCGTCTCCCGGGCCCGCAGCAGCGTCTCGGCGTCGGCGCTCCCGGAGACGGCCCGGGAGGCGACTCGCTCGAGGTCGTGGGCCGCCGCCAGCGTCTCCCGGAGCCCCTCCCGGACGATGGCGTCGTCGGCCAGGGCCGCGACCGTCGACTGCCGCCGCCGCAGCTCCCCGCGCCGGCGCAGCGGCCGCGTGAGCCACTCCCGGAGCAGCCGGCCGCCGGCCGACGTCTCGGTGTGGTCGATCGTCTCGACCAGCGACCGCCCGCCCCCGGTCATCGTCTCCGTCAGCTCGAGGTTGCGCCGCGTCGTCGCATCGACGGCGACGCCCTCGTCGGCGCCGTACGTCCCCAGCCGCGTCACCGACGCCAGCGCGCCGACGCCCGTCTCCGCGACATAGTCGACGACGGCGCCGGCGGCCGCGACGGCACCGTCCCGCTCCAAGCCGACGGCGTCGACGGCGTCGCCGAACTGCTCGCGGAGGGCGTGTTCGGCCCGCCCCGGCCCGAAGGCCGCCGTTTCGTGCAGCGTCAGCCGGGCGTCCAGCCGCTCGCGGAGCGCCGCCAGCAGATCGTCGTCGCCGCGGACCTCGGGCCCGGGCAGCAGTTCGACCGGCGCGAAGCGGTACAGTTCCGTCAACAGGCGGTCGGTCGCGTCCGCGCCGGCGACCGCCGTCGTCCGGAACCGGCCGGTCGTCACCTCGCAGAACGCCAGCCCGTAGCCGTCGTCGTCGGCGGTGACGGCCGCCAGGTAGCGCGCGTCGTCGCCGTCCGGCGACAACAGCGTCCCCGGCGTGACGACGCGGGTCAGCTCCCGGGCGACGTCGCCGTCGTCGTCGTCGTACTGGTCGGCGACGGCCACCCGATAGCCCCGCTCGACCAGCGCCGTCACGTACGGCTCGAGGTCGTCGACCGGGACGCCGGCCATGTCATACGTCTCGCCGCCGGAGCCCTTCTGGGACACCTTCAGGTCCAGCTCCTCGCCGACGAGGCGAGCGTCCTCGCCGAAGAACTCGTAGAAGTCCCCCAGCTGCATCGCCAGGAGGTCCGCGCCGGCCTCCTCCTTCAGGGCCGTGAACTCCCCGACGATACCCGATGCCATGTGGCCACCGCCGGCGTCCGACGGGTAAAGCGTGACGGAACCGGGGTGGCCGTCCGGCGCCACGACCCGCGCCGGCGCCGAGAACGGCACCGGGGCCGCGCCGCCCGCGCGTCAGCTCTCGCGCAGTTCGAACGCGATCCGCTCGGTGTCGGCGCCCTTCGAGGCCCGGTCGACGATCTCGACCCGGCCGATCTCGCCCAGCGAGTCGACGTGGGTCCCACCGCACGGGCACATGTCGAAGGACTCGATCTCGACGACCCGGAGCGGGTCGACGGAGTCGGGGATGAGATCCAGCAGCGCCCGCCCCTCGTCGACCTCGCGTTCGACCGTCTCGCGGGGGCGGTTCTCCTTGCGAACGGCGAGGTCACCCTCGATGGCTTCGTTGCTCCGCGTCTCGATGCGCTCGAGATCCGTCGTGTCGAAGTCGGCGGGCTCGAAGTCGATCCGGGACCGCTCCGGGCCGACCTGGTTGCCGGCGGTCTCGGCGCCGTAGTCGTCGAGGACGACCCGCGAAACGACGTGCTGGGCGGTGTGCATCCGGGTGAGTCGCCCGCGGCGGTCGGCGTCGATCTCGGCCTCGACGGTCGTCCCCGACTCGGGCAGGTCGCCGTCGAGGTCGGCGATTTCGTGGCGGACGTCGCCGTGGTCCTTCCGGGCGCCGTCGACCGTCGCGCGGCCGTCCGGCCACGAAAGCGTGCCGTGGTCCGGCGGCTGGCCGCCGCCCTCCGGGTAGAAGTACGTCCCGTCGAGGATGACGTAGTCGTCGGTCGCCTCCGTCACCGTCGCCGAGAACGCGGTCACGTCGTCGGCATCCGGCAGGTACAGCAGGTCGGTCATCGGAGCGGGGTAGCCGCGCGAGCATCAAAAGCCGTCGGGGCAGTCAGGCGGTAGTATTCAGATAAGAGAGCCGACCGGTCAGCCGGTGTCGGGTGGGACCTCGAACGGGGCCGACCGCTCGCCGGTGTACGCTCGCTGTCGTCCGAAAATCGAAGGTTTTCGTGATCACGAAAGACCGGAGGTCTTTCGAACGACGCTCCTCGCTTCGCTGCGGTGTCCTCGCGCGGCGTCGCCGCGCGAGCGGGCCAGGGGAACCGACGGCTCCCTCGCCGGTCGTCGGCGCGCAGCGCCGACTTCAAGAGGGACCTTCGGTCCCTCTCTGCTTGCGTCGCCTACACCGGCGAGCGGGAGGGGGCGTTCGGACGCGCCACCGTTACCGCCGAAGTCCGCCAATTCCTCCGGTCAGGCGTCGGCGCCGGCCGCGGCGGGGTCGACGCCGGCGTCCGGGTCGAGCTCCGCCTCGCGCTCGCGGCGGCGGTCCCGGATCACGAGCGCCACGAGCAGCACGCCCCCGACGCCGCGCGCGACGAGACTGACGGAGAGCCCTCCCGTCGCGAGGCCGAACAGCGCCTCGACCGGCGAGAGGAACAGCGCCGGCACCATCAGCAGTATCGAGGAAACCGTGTACAGACCGCGCTCGAACCGGGGCACAAGAAACCGACGTCGAGCACGTCGCCGGCGCCGACAAGCGCGACCTCTTGGGCGTCATTGTTCCACTCCCGTATGAGCAACATGCCCGGCGCGAACGCGAACGCGACTGGGACCAGTATCTTGTTCAGCGACAGGAGGAATGCGAGGCGACCGGTGTCGAAGGGGTCGGCGTTGGCGACACCGGCGGCCGCGTAGGCGGCGACCATGACCGGCGGCGTCACGTCGGCCATCAGCCCGAAGTACAGCACGAACAGGTGGGCTGCCAGCAGCGCGACGGGGAACTCGACCAGCGCCTGCCCGAGCACCGAAACCAGAATGATGTACATCACAGTCGTCGGCATACCCATCCCGAGGATGATGGCCGAGACGCCGGCGAACAGCAGCAACAGCAGGAGCGACCCGCCGGCCGTGAGGACGATGAGTCTGGTGAGGTTCGCCCCGAGGCCGCTGACGCTTATGACCCCCGGGATGACGCCGGCGGCGGCGACGGCGACGACCACGAGCGTCGCAGTCCGGGCGCCGGCGTCCATCGACTTCAGGATGAACGTCCCATACTGTCCTGGTCGGGTGGTGGCGACCGTCCGGTCCAGTCGGTCGTCTATCGCCTCGGCGGCGTCGTCGACGGCGGGGTCGAAGTCGAGAAAAGACGCGTCCGCGTCCGGCCGCAACAGCATCACGACCAGCGCGACGACGAGCACCGGGAACACCAGCGAACCGGCGGCGGCGGCCAGCGCGGTGCCGACCGACAGCCCCGCGCCGCCGTCCCCAAGAAGCAGGCCGGTCAGCGTCGTCCCCGCGGCGTACTGGGCGAGGACGGTGCCAGCAAACAGCGCCAGCAGGACGCCGAGGAACGGCCCGCGGACCCGCCGGTCGTAGGCCGCGACGACGGCCATCAGGACGATGGTCGCGATGATGGTGAACCAGCCCGCCCGGCTGATGGTGAGACGGGCGATGATGAGGAAGTACAGGAGCAGGACGATCGGCACTAGGTAAAACCACCCGCGTCTGAGGTGTAGTCGGACGTTCAGGAGCTCCGAACGGTCGAGTCCGCCGACGCCGCGGCGGGCGGCCTCGAAGTGGACCATCACCCACATCCCGAAGAAAAACGACAGTGCCGGGATGGTCGCCGCGATGATGACCTTCCGGTATGAGATGCCGATGAACTCGACGATGAGGAAGGCGGCGGCGCCCATCACCGGCGGCAGAATCTGGCCGCCCGAGGAGACGGACGACTCGACGGCACCCGAAAAGTCGGGCGCGTAACCGGACTCCTTCATTAGTGGAATAGTGAACGCCCCAGTGGTGACAGTGTTGGCGACGGACGATCCCGACAGCATGCCCATGAAGCCGGAGGCGACGACGCTGGCCTTCGCGGGGCCGCCGCGGCGGGTCCCGGTCAGCGAATACGCCAGGTCGATGAACCACTTGCCGGCCCCCGACATCTCCAGGAACGCCCCGAACAGGACGAAAATGTAGATGAACTTGACGCTCACCGAGACGATCCTCCCGTTGATGCCGCTCTCGGTGTTGTACCAGAGATTCCGGACGATGCGTTCCCACCCGAGGTCGGTTATCGCGAAGACGCCGACGCCGGGCGCGTTCCGCGGAATCAGGAAGCCGAACCGGGCGTACAGGAGGAAGCCGACGATGAGGCCCATGAGCAACAGCCCGAGGGTCCGACGAGTGGCCTCCAGCACCAGCAGGATGCCGATGACGCCGACGATGAACGCCCACGACGTGTCCGCGAGCGGCCCGACCGCGATGGGTTCGAGGACGGGGTACAGCTCCGGGAGCGTCGC
>PXRZ01000058.1 GCA_003022945.1 Halobacteriales archaeon QS_8_69_73
TACGGCGTTGCTTCCACGGCAGTTCCTCGACCCCACCTTCGAGACGCCGCTGCTCCAGCAGGCGCTGTTCGTGACGCTCCTGTTCGCCGTCCTCAGCGTTCTCTTCGAGACGCTCGTCGGCTTCGGACAGGCGCTCGTCATCGATCAAGACTTCTACGGACGGCGGTGGGTCCGGGTTGCCATCATCATTCCGTACGCCATCCCCATCGTCATCCAGGCGATGATCTTCTACCTGATATTCAACCCGACCATCGGGTTCGGCACCGAGTTCATGCAGTGGCTCGGCGTCTTCGGGGACAATCCACTGGCGAACAGTTCCGACTCGTTCGTCATCGTGCTGGTGGCGGACATCTGGAAGACCTCGGCGTTCATGGCGCTTCTCATCCTCGCGGGCCTCCAGAGCGTTGACCGCGGGCTCTACGACGTCGCGAGGGTGTCCGGAGCCTCGAAGTGGCAACAGTTCAAGCATATCACGCTGCCGCTTGTCGCGCCCGCATTGCTCGTCGCGATGCTGTTCCGGACGATGGACGCGATGCGCATCTACGGTCTCGTCGACGCGACGGTGGGCCACCGCCTCCGCGGTGGCGTTCCTGACGGCCGTCGTAATCGGCGTGCTCGTGGCCGTGTATCTGGTCGCGCTGCGCAACAGGGAGGCGGGTGTCACATGAGCGACCGACAACCCGACGCCGCGGCGACGGAGGCGGCGGTCGACGAGCCCGACCTCGACCGCGGAGTCGTCGAGGCCTGGGCCGCGAGGATGATCTCGAACCCCGAACGGGCCTACCGAGCGGGGTTCTACACCGCGACCATCTTCTTCATCGTGACGACGCTGTTTCCGTTCTTCTGGCTGTTCGTCATCGCGGTCACGCCGCGGAGCAACCTCAGCGACATCGGCGTGTTCACCCCTGGCGGGACGCCCCGGGCGGAGGTGACGATCCCGCTGCTCGAGTGGACGCTCGCCGTCCCGGCGGGGGTGCCGGCCGACCTCAATCCCGCGGCGTTCATCGAGATATTCAGGGTGATTCCGTTCCACCGCTACGTATTCAACAGCTTCCTCATCGCGACGGTGGCGACCGTGGTCGTGCTCTTCGTCGCCAGCCTCGCGGGCTACGTGTTCGGGCGGCTCGAGTTCCGGGGGCGCAACCCACTGCTATTGCTCGTGCTCGTGACCTCCTTCTTCCCGCCGGCGGCGTTCTTCGTCCCGCTGAACCGGCTGTTCAACGCCGAAATCGACGTTCTCGGGCCGCTGATGCAGGACGGCTCGCTGTACAACACGCCGTACGCCATCTTCATCCCGCTGTCGGCGCTGTATCTCCCGCTGTCCATCTTCATTCTGACGACGTTCTACTCGCAGATCCCGGACGGGCTGGAAGACGCCGCCCGCATCGAGGGAACGACCCGGCTGGGCGCGCTCTTCCGTGTCATCGTCCCGCTGTCGGCGCCGGGCGTCGCGACGGCCGGCGTGCTGACGTTCATCACCGTCTACAACGAGTACTTCTTCTCCTCGCTGATGACGGACGGACAGGAAGGGAATTGGGCCCCGATGCTCGAGGGCATCCTCCAGTTCCAGGGCCAGTTCGAGGTGTTCTACAACCTCATGGCGGCCGCCAGTATCGTCGCCGTGCTTCCGGTCGCGATACTGGTCGTCGTGGCACAGGAAAGGAGTAATCATGGCATCAGTAACACTCGAAGACGTCAAAAAGGAGTACGACGACGTAACGGCGGTCGACAGCATGAACCTCGAGATTCGGGACGGCGAGTTCGTCACCTTCGTCGGCCCGTCGGGCTGCGGCAAGTCCACGACGATGGAAACCATCGCGGGACTGACCATCCCTACGAGCGGGACGGTCGACATCGGCGGTCAGGACGTGACGAACCTCCCGCCGAAGGACCGGGGCATCTCGATGGTGTTTCAGAACATCGCGCTGTTTCCGCACATGGACGTTTACGACAACGTCTCCTTCGGACTCCGCCTCCGGAAGTACGATCAGGAGGAGGTCGACCGTCGCGTCCAGAAGGCGGCCGATGTCGTCCAGCTGGAGGGCATGATGGACCGGATGCCCGAGGAGATGTCGGGCGGCCAGCGCCAGCGCGTGGCCATCGCCCGCGCCATCGTCCGGGAACCGGAAGTATTCCTGATGGACGAGCCGCTGGCGAATCTCGACGCCGAACTGCGGGTCCACATGCGGACCCAGCTCCAGCGGCTCCACCGCGAACTCGACACCACCATCATCTACGTCACCCACGACCAGGCCCAGGCGATGACGATGTCGGACCGCGTCGCGGTCATCGACAAATCACCGACGACGGCTTCACCTCGACGTACACGGACCTCTCGTTCGACCCCGCCGCTCAGGGGGTCGAGCCCGGCCAGTCCATCACGCTCGGCGTCCGCCCCGAGGACGTCTACCTCGAGCGGAACAGCGAGCAGGCGGCCGTTCCCACGGGCACCTATGACCGTATCGTCGACGTGCTCGAGCCGATGGGCGACGAGATGTTCATCTACTTGCTGTCCGACGAGGACGTCGAGGCCAGCGCCGAGGGCCGCGGCGAGGGCCAGACCCTGATGAGCGTCGGCCCCGGGGAGGTCATCGCCGCCGGCGAGGACGTCGAGGTCGTCTTCGACCGCGAGAGGATACACCTCTTCGACACCGACACCGGGCAGGCTATCATCCACGGGCTGGAGTGACTGCCGGGGTCGGTCCGCCGGACCACGCCGTATCGTTCCCGGTGAGCGCGCCGGGTCCGACGGCTTGATAACATCCTTTCGGATGCCTGCAACGAACTTACCTCGACCGCCGTCGAGTCGTCGTTCGTCTTTACTCCACGATGACCAGCATCGGGCTCACGCTCTCGAGCGAGGAGCACAGCGCGACCGACCTCATCGGGTACGCACGGCGAGCCGAGGAGACCGGCTTCGATTTCGTTTCCATCTCGGACCACTATCACCCCTGGATCAGTGACCAGGGTCACGCCCCGTTCGTGTGGTCGACGCTCGGCGGCATCGCCGCGGTGACCGACGAGATAGACGTCGGCGTCGGCGTCACCGCGCCGATCATCCGGATGCATCCGGCCGTCTACGCACAGGCGGCCGCCACCGCCGCGGCGATGTTCGACGGACGGATGCTCGAGGAGGCCGTCGAGGTGACCCGGCGGCTCTGGACCGGCGAGGAGGTCAGCCACTACGGGGAGCACTACACGGTCGAAAACGCCCGGCTGTTCACGCTGCCTGAGGAGCCGCCACCGATCTGCGTATCGGCGTACGGCGACCGGGCGGCGAGGGCCGCGGCCGAGTTCGGCGACGGGTTCTGGTGTGTCGGCCCACAGGACGCCATCGAGACGTGGGAAAACCACGGCGGCGACGGGCCGCGGTTCTGCCAGCTCGACGCCTGCGTCGCCGACAGCGAGGACGAGGCCGTGCGGACGGCCTACGAGAACTGGCCTAACACCGGGCTGGAAGGCGAACTGAGCGCCGAACTGCCGACGCCCGCCCACTTCGAGCAGGCGGTCCGGATGGTCTCCGAAGAGGACATCGCGGCGGGCAGTACGATAACCGACCCGGACCCGCAGGCGCACATCGACGGCATCGAGGCGGCGGTCGACGCGGGCTACGATCACGTCTACACCCACCAGATCGGCGACGACCAGGAGGCGCTCATCGACCTGTACCGGGAGGAGGTCCTCCCGTCGTTCTCGTAAATCGGGTCGTCTCCCCGAGCGGAGTCCCGTTCCGGTCCGTCGTCGATCGTCCCGTGCCGCACGGTCTTTCCGTCCCGCCATCGGACGCGGCGACGGCAAGTTCGTGAGCGAAGCACCCTCGAACCCGATGTAGTAAAACCTCGTCATCGGGGCCCCGAGAAGTCGTTACACGACGGCAAGCCGGGTAAATTGCTCCGGTACGTGCCCGTGTCCGATAGGTACCGACCGACCGGACGAACGCGGACCCCGGTACGACCGGCAGTCCGACGCCGTCTGAGGACGACGAACCGACTCCGACTGGCAGCCGCGGTCGGGACGATTCGACCGTCCGAGCGGGGCTGAAAGGCTTTTATTCGGCGTACGGTAAGTTACGTTCATGACTGAAGGATCGGGGAGCGACCGCGACGCGGGCCGGTCGGCGTGGACGGCCGCACAGAGCGGAGCGATAGCCCGGAGCGCCGACACCGTCGCGCCGGTCATCCGGCCGCCGGAGACCGACCCGGCGGAGTCGGTTCACGTGTGGGACACCTGGCTGCTCCGCGACCGTAGCGGTGAGATGGCGACCGTCGACGGCTACCGGGTGGCCTTCTCGCTCACGGCGACGTCCGAGTTGCTTCCGGGCAAGCGCCACGACGTCGCCGAGATACGCTACTTCTACTCGCGGGACGGCCGCCGGTGGCACGACGGCGGGCCGGCCTTCGACGGCGGCTCGCTCGGCCAGCGCCAGTGGGCCGGCTCTGCGCTGTACGACGACGGCGACGTCTACGTCTACTACACGGCAGCCGGCGACGGCGACGCCTCCGAACTGACCCACACCCAGCGGCCGGCGGTGGCACACGGCGGCCGGCTCGTCGGGGCCGCCGACGGACTGACCGTCGACGGCGAGTGGGACCACGAGGTGCTGTTCGAGCCCGACGGCACCTGGTACGAAACCGGAGAGCAGTCCCGCGGGATGATCTACACGTTCCGCGACCCATGGTTCTTTGAGGATCCTACCACGGGACAGACCTACCTGCTGTTCGAGGCGAACACACCGGTCCCGGCCGACAGCGACGCCTGCGGCGGGGACGCCGCCCGGGAGTTCAACGGCAGCGTGGGCGTGGCGGCCTCGCCGACCGGCGACCCGCTGGAGTGGGAGCTACGGCCGCCGCTGCTCGACGCCGTCTGCGTCAACCAGGAACTCGAGCGGCCCCACGTCGTCCCGGCGGACGGGCGGTACTACCTGTTCGTCTCGAGTCACATGCACACCTTCGCGCCGGGTATCGACGGGTACGACGGCCTGTACGGGTTCGTCGCGGACTCCTTCCGCGGCGAGTACCGACCGCTGAACGGCTCGGGGCTCGTGGTGACGAACCCTGCGACCGCGCCGTTTCAGGCGTACTCCTGGATGGCGTTCCCGCACCGCGAGGAGGTGCTCGTCCAGAGCTTCTCCAACTACTTCGACTTCGACGGCGAGTCGCTGGACGAGATCGCCGGGCTGTCGACCGACGAGCAACTACGGCGGTTCGGCGGAACGCTGGCGCCGACCGTCCGGCTGGCGGTCGACGGCGACCGGACCCGGATCGTCGGGACCCTCGAACGCTGGCGGATGCCGCTGCCCGAGGAGCCGCTGCCGGAGCCGGACACGGACGACCGGCGGCCGGGGGCGGCGGCCCTCGAGGACCGGCCGATCGGGGTCGGGGTCGGCGACGCCGGCAGCTACCTCTCGTCGGGCGGCGAGCGGGGGTAGCCGTCGCCGAGCCGCCAGACGGAGAGGTCCCGGACGGTCGCCCGGCCGTCGTCGGCGGCCAGGGAGACGCCGACGCTGTCGTCGCGGGTCGGGTAAATCCGACTCGTCAGGCAGTGTCGTCCGTTGGCGTACACCTCGAGCACCGACCGATCGAGGAAGCATCGCAGCGACAGCGGCTCGTCGTGCGGCGGAACGGCCATCCGCTGTGTGTCGGCCGTCACCCGGGAGTCGTCGCTGGCGGCCGTCCGGTCGACGGCGAGTTCGCCGTCGCGGCCGTACCGGAGGGTGGTCCGTTCGGCCCGGTCGGGCGATTCGAAGACCGACAGCTCGGCGGCCGCCGCGTCTCGCAGCCTCACCTCGAGGTCGAACTCTAACGTCCGGCCGGCGACGTCGAGCCGGCGGCGCTCGCCGGCCGACAGCTCGAAGGTCGCGCCGTCGAGGAGCCGCTCGGTCCGGAGCCGCTCGACCTCCGCAGCGGGCCGCTGACGGAGATCACCGTCGGGGCCGACCGACAGCACCCGCGGCAGCGACAGCGCCCCCGACCAGCCGGCGTCCCACTGGGCGTCGAGGTCCCGCGCCTCCGGCAGCCAGCCGAAGGTGACGTGGCGGTCGCCGTCGGCGAGCGACTGCGGGGCGTAAAAGTCGCCGTGGTCGAGGATACCCCGGCGATCGACCGCGAAGCGACCGTCCCGGAGCTCTCCCAGGAAGTAGACGACGTCCTCGCAGTTGGAGACGTGTAGCAGTCGCCGGTCGCCGAGGTCGAGCAGCTCCGGACACTCCCAGACGGTGTCGTCCGAGGTCCACTCGCCGACGAGCAGCGGCCCCTCGTAGCGCCACTCCCGGAGGTCCTCGGAGCTGTACCGCAGCGCCGCGCCGCCGCGGTCGACGAGCCCGGTGCCGATGATCTGCTGCCACCGGCCCGCCTCCCGCCAGACGCAGTGGTCGCGGAACTCCGCCTCCCAGTGTTCGGTCTCGAGGACGTCGACGTCGGACGGCGGCGCCTTGATGACGGGGTTGTCGGGGTGTTTCTCCCACCGCCGGAGGGCGTCGTCGGCGGCGATCGCCAGACACGGCAGCTGTCGGCGGCCGTCGCCGCCGGTGTACAGCAGCGCCGGCGTGCCGTCGTCGTCGATCGCACAGCCGGACCAGCAGCCGTCCCGGTCGGGGCCGTCCGGCGACGGCGACAGCGCCACCGGCTCGTCGCGCCACCGCACGAGGTCCTCGCTGGAAGCGTGGCCCCAGTGGATGGTGTCGTGGAACGGGCCGGCGGGGTTGTACTGGTAGAAGACGTGAAAGCGGCCGTTCCAGCGGACGAGGCCGTTGGGGTCGTTCAGCCAGTTCGCGGGGGCGGTGACGTGGTACGTCGGCCGATCGTCGGCGTCGAGGGCCCGGCGCATGGCGGCCATTTCCCCGGCGTCCCGCGGGCGGCCCGGTTCCGGGACGTCGTCGGCGACGGCGGCCAGACAGCCGGCGACGAGGCGGTCCCGCGTCGCCGCCACCGCCTCGGCGGCCGGCCGGTCGAAGGAAAGCGGCGCGCCGACGCCGAGCACGGATCCGGGGTCGACGTCCCAGCCGACGACCGGCATCCGGTGGGGGACGTCGTGGTCGCCCCGGACCGTTGACGCCAGCACCTCGCCCCGGGCCGGCAGGACGCTCTCGTAGGCGGCGGTGCCGATCGCGCCGCGGTCGCAGACGCGGAGCCGGAGGTCGTCGAACGACTCGACGGCGGGGTGGTCGTCGTGGAGCCGCCGCCAGAGGACGCCCGTGGGGTCGGCGACCGTCTCGGCCCCGACGGCGTCCGGCGGGACCGTCTCGATTCCGAGGGCGTCGACGTCGGCCATCGCCCGCAGCGTCAACAGCAGGCCGCCGCCCGAGGCGAGGTGTCGCTCCACGGCGGGCGCGTGGGCCGAAAGCGGCGACGGCGACGCCTCCAGCGGCGCTTCGCGGTGCCACCAGAGAGCGTCGAATCGGTCAGCGGCGTCCGCCAGTGCGTCGAAGCGGACCGGCTCGGCGGCCGTCGACGTCCCGTCGAGCCACTCCAGGGCGGCCGCCTGTTCGGCCGAACGGGGACCGTCGTGGAGGAACCCGACGACCTCCGGCGGGTCGGTCATGTGCTCCGTACTCGCCACCGGGTAAAAACCGTAGCGGAATCGGGTGCCGGCGGGGCGATCACCGCCGTCTCGCACAGCGCCCGCAGTCGGAGCCGTCGCCGGCTGCGGCCCCGCAGCGGCGGCACCGGTCGACGGTCCCGGTCGGTACCACCGCCTCGGCGGCCGGCGGCCGGACGAACCGACCGGCCGACCACTCCTCGGCGACGCGGTCGTCCCGGACGACCCGCCGGACGAGTTCGCCGTCCCGCATCCGCATCAGCAGCCGCCAGAAGCCGAGAAACAGCAGCGTCGGCGAGATGATAAGGACGACCGCGGCGGCGAGACGGAAGCCGAGCTCAAGCGGCGTCATACTCGACGGAGGGATGGCAGCGTCTTGAATCCCGCGCCGACCCCACCGGTACCGTTTAATTACGGCTGAATACGTGCGAACGGAGCGGACGAGACATCGGAAGCCCCTGCGCTCTCGGCCGCCGCGACTCGCCGTCTCCGGCGATTAGCGATTTCCGGGAGTGAGCGGATCGGAGATCCGCGATCTACGGAAGAGCTTCGCTCTTCCGGTATGACGAACGACGGCCCTGCGAGCCGTCTTTCGAACCACGGTCCTCGGACCGCGTCCTCCGGTCCCTCGCTGTCGTCGGCGTACGATGCCGACTGCCTGAGGGAGCCGACGGCTCCCTCTCTGTCGTCGGGCAACGCCCGACTGCCTGAGAGACGTAGTCCCTCTCCGCTCGCGTCGTCTCGCTCGCCGAGAGCGCAGCCCTTTCCAGCCCCGCCCGACAGTGGATTTTGCGCCAGCATCGCGTAACTAAACAGTACCGACCCGATCGGCGCAGGCTTCTTTCCCGCGGGCCGACGAGTGGGCGGTATGAGCGACGAGGCGGACTCGAATCCGGAGCTCACGCACGTCACCGACGAGGGCGACGCACAGATGGTCGACGTCGGCGACAAGCCCGACACGGCACGGCGGGCGGTCGCCGCCGGCGAGATCCAACTGCGGCCGTCGACGATCGAGGCCATCCGCGGCGACGACGTCGGGAAGGGCGACGTCCTCGCCGTCGCCCGCGTCGGGGCGATCCAAGCCGTGAAACACACCTGGGAGACGGTGCCGATGTGCCACCAGATTCCGATCACCGACGTCGACGTCGCCTTCGAGTTCGGCGAGGAGCGCGTCGAACTGGAGGTGGCCGTCGAGACGACCGGCAAGACCGGCTGCGAGATGGAGGCGCTGGAGGGCGTCACTACCGGGCTCAACGTCGTCTGGGACATGGTGAAGGCCGCCGAGAAGGACGACGACGGCGGCTACCCCGCGACCCGGATCGGCGGCGTCGAGGTGCGGGAGAAGACGAAGCGACCGCTACGGAAAGAGGAGTAACACGACCGCCCAGCCGACGGCCGTCGTCGCCGTGAGGTACAGGAGCGCAGCGGCGGGCAGCGACGGCGCTTCCGTCGGTGTCGGCCGGTCGGGGTCGGGGTCGGTCTCGGTCTCGCGTGTTACCCCGCCGGTACGGCGGCCGCCGAAGCCGACGCCGACCCACGCGAGGGCGGCCAGCAGCGTCACGGCGAGCACCGCGTTCGGAAAGGCGACGACGTCGACGGCCGAGAGGCCGCCGAAGCCCGCCAGCGTTCCGAGCGGGAGCCAGACGCCGAAGTTCGCCAGCGGCGCCGTCGGGTCGACCGGGACGTCCACGCGACGCCGGAGGGGCGCGACGAGATTGAATCCGTCGGTCCTCGGCGGGGTCGTTACTCGACGGGAGCAGCGGCGAGGTCGCTGGCCCGGGCCCGGGCCTGCTCGACGACGGCCGGCCGGGCCTCGAAGTCGATGGTCACCTGCTCGCCGTAGTCGACGTCCTCGACGGCGGCGTGGTCGTGGACCCACGAGACGAAGCTCATCGTGTCGTCGGTCATCGGGACGACCAGTCGCTCGCGGCGCCAGTCGGGCAGTTCGCGGTCGATGCGGTCGGCCAGCGCCTCGAGCCGGTCGCCGTCGGCCGCGCTGACGGCGACGGGGTTCGGCGCCAGCGCCGACAGCGCCTCCCGCTTCCGCTTTAGCTCCGACTCGTCGACGAGATCCGTCTTGTTGAGCACGGTGACGATGGGCGCCTCGTTACGCTCGTAGAGGGTGTCGTGACACGTCACCACCTTCTCGCGGATCTCCTCCAGCGGGTCGGAGACGTCGACGACCAACAGTACCAGGTCCGCCCGGTACACCTCCGATAGCGTCGACTTGAACGACTCGACGAGCCAGTGCGGCAGGTCGGAGATGAAGCCGACGGTGTCGGTCACCAGCACGTCCCGGCGGTCGAAGTCGGCCCGTCGCGTCGTCGTGCCGAGCGTCGTGAACAGGCGGTTCTCGGACTCGGCGGTGGCGTCCAGGTCCGGATGGAGGCCCTCGTTCTCGTTGACCTCGAGGTCCGTCGCCAGCCGCCGCAGCAGCGTCGACTTGCCGGCGTTCGTGTAGCCGGCCAGCGCCACCAGGTCGAACCCCGACTCCCGGCGCTGCTCGCGGCGGTGCTGTTCGGTCCGCTCGATGCGCTCCAGCTCGTCGCTGATGCGGCTGATCTGGGCCTTGATGTCCCGCTCGCGGGACTCGTCGTACTCGCCGAGCCCCATGAAGCCGGGCCGCTCGTCCCGCTTGGCCAGCGACGCCTTCGCCTCCGCCCGCGGCAGCTCGTAGCGCAGCTCCGCCAGCTCGACCTGCAGCTGGGCCTTCCGGGTGTTGGCCCGCTGGCCGAAGATGTCGAGGATCAGCCGGAACCGGTCGACCACCTCGACGCCGGCCGGTAGCTCGGTACCGAGGTTGTACGTCTGGTACGGCCCGAGCCGGTTGTCGAAGACGACGGTCGTCGCCTCCGTCTCGGCGACCCGCGCCGCCAGCTCGGCGACCTTCCCCTCGCCGAGACACAGCGCCGGGTCCTCGGTGCGCGTCTGGGTCACCTCGCCGGTGACCGTGTAGCCGGCCGCACGCGCGAGGTCGCGAACCTCCTCGGTGTCCGGACGGCCCTCCTCGACCCGCTTCGCGACGATGACGCTGCCGTTCGTTCCTCTCACTCGCCGTCGACTACGCGAGCGGAGTATTTAAACGCCGGGCAACGTATTAGATATCTGACAGGTCGGCTCAGCGCGTGCCGATGTCGTCTTCGTCCTTGACGACGCGGATCTCGGCCTCGCCGCTGGTGTGTTCGTTGACGAGGTCGTAGAAGTCGTTCTGGAGGCCGGCGGGGAACTTCAGCACGCCGACCCAGGAGCCGTCGGCCTGCCACTCCTCCTCCCGGAGGTCGCCGAACTGCCGGATCTGCGCCTGGGCGCTGCCGGCGTAGTCGGCCGGCACCTGTACCGCCATCACCACCTCGTCGAACCGGATGGGGATGACCGGCCGGAGCTCGTCCAGCGCCTCGTCGACCTGGTTCTCGACGGGCTCCATCGGGTCGACCTGGAAGCCCGCCTCCTCGAGGGCGCGTTCGATGCGCTCCGGCGGGTGCGGCGCGTCGTCCATCTGCGGGTTGACGGCGTTGCGCGCGATCCGGTTGATCAGCTCCCGGTGCTTTCGCTCCTGCATCTCGCGGCGCTGGTCGGCGGTGATCTGTATCTCCCCGCGCTCGATGACCTCGGGGATGATCTCCAGCGGCTCCGTCGCGTCGAAGACTTCCTCGAGGGCGGCCTCCGGCGGCCGGTCGCCGCCCGAGGCGTCCTCGAAGACGTCCTCGGCGGCGATGACGTCCTCGAGGTCGCCGTCGAACTCCCCGCGCTTGATCGACAGCGCCGCGTCCGGGTCGACGAGCACCTCGAACCGCTGCCCGTGGGACTCCAGGCGGGCGGTCACCGCCTCGTCCAGTGATATCACGTGCGTCGCTACGGGCGGCCGCGATTTAAAAAGTGCGTCCCGTCGGCCGCGCTACGTCCCCGTCGAGGGGCCGACGACGGTATTGGTATCGGTGCCACCGAAGTTCTCCTCCGTCGAGCCCCGCTCGCGGTCGGGGCCGTCGGAGAAGTCCGTCGGCTCGACGGCCGTCGCCGTCGCGGGGCCGAAGGTGTATCGACCGGTGTCGTCGGTTCCTTCCGGCGCCTGTGCGAAGTACCGGCGCGTCGCGGCGTCGGAGCCGAGATCGTCGGTCGAGACCTCGCCGAGCACGACGGTCGTGCTGCCGTCGTCGTTGTCGGTGGTGCCCTCGACGTCGCCGTACTCCTCGTCGACCGACCAGCCGGCCGGCACTCGGTCGGACACCTCGACCGCACCGGCCAGCTCGTCGTTGAACTCCTCGACGGAAACCCGGACGAGGTCGGTCTGGCCGCCGGTGAACACCGAGCCGTCGTCGGCGCGGGAGCCGGCGACGTTCAGGTCGATCTCCTCCGGCGGCTCGACGTCGACGGCGGCGGCCTCGAACGACAGGTCCATGTCGACCTGCGCCTGGACGTCGTAGCCGGTGACGACGCCGGGGACGTTCACCAGCTTCGCGACGACGTAATAGGTCTTCGTCCGGGCCTCGCCGCCCTCGAACTCCCGCGAACCGACGTCGACGCTCAGGCTCGTGGAGCCGTCCATTCCCATGGCGGAAGCGGCGACGGTCGGCTCGCCGTTGGGCCCCGGCGACTCGGCGTCGTAGACGAACAGGTCGATGTGGGCGTCGCCCTTCGCCAGGCCCTGGTTGCCGCCCGAGAGACTCCGGACCTCAGCCGAGACCTCGAGCGTGCCGCCCTTGGCCTCGACGTAGCCGGCGAGCGCCCGGGAATCCTGCGGGACGTCCAGCCCGAGCGTGCCGCCCAGCGTCGTGCTGACCGCCTCCGGACCTCCGTCGCCGTCGTCGTCGGTCTCCAGCGGCGTCGCTTCGGCCACGTCTTCGACCTCGAGGGCAGGGCTGGTCGGGGCGAACAGGTCGTTGGAGACGGCGTCGACGGCGGCGTCGGGGTTGACCCGGCCGTACCCCTCGTAGGGGTCGCGGCCGCCGAAGTCGTAGGTCGGCGCCTTCGCCCGGTGGTACGGCGCGGCGGTGAAGGCCGTCTCCGTCGCCGTCGCCAGCACGACCTGCTTCAGTCGCTTGACGTCTTCGATGTCCGTCTCGGACGGCTCCGGCAGCGCGATGGCCTCCGGCGCGTCCTCCTCCATCGCCTGGGCGACCAGCGTCGACGTCCCGCAGGTGTACGGCGACGCCATCGAAGTGCCGGCCTTCACGACGTAGTCGCGGACGTCGCCGTACCCTGCGTCGCCGGTGTCCTCGCCGAGGGCGGCGTTGATCTCGTTGTTGTCGTAGCCACCGGGGGCGGTCACGTCGGGCTTCAGGTAGGTGCCGCCGTCCTCGTCGAGCGCGCCGAGCCCGCCCGAGGAGTACGAGGAGATGCCGTCGAGCGGCCCCGTCGAGACGACGCTGATGGCCTCGTCGGCCACCGCCGGCGCGCCGTTACCGTTGGCCGGCGTGTAGGAGTTGCCCGCCGCCGCGACCGGCAGGATGCCGCCCTCGGCGATCTGCTTGATAGCCTCGACGGTGCCGAAGCCGGCGATCCCGCCGAGCGAGCCTAGCGGCAGCCCCCCGACGTACCCCCACGACATGTTGACCGCACGCATGTTGAAGTAGTCGGAGAACTCCCCGGCGAAGTTCGCCAGGCTCACGGTCGCGTCGCTCAGCGACTCGATGCCGACGAGGGCGGCATCGGGCGCGATACCGGAGTGGACGGCCGGGTCGCCGCCGTCGTCGCGGTCGCCGGCCGTCTCGGTGTGCGGCTCGAACGGCCCGGCTCGGACCGTCTGGACGCGGCCCGTCGAGGCGAGTTGGCCGCCGGCCGGACGGACGTACGCCGTGTACGTGCCGGTCGTCCGGGCGGGCGCCTCCGCGATGTTATTGTCGAAGGTGCTGGCGTCCTCGCTGACGACCGTCGAGACGTCTAGCGTTCGCCCGTCGGGGCCCTCGATGGCCAGCTCGATGGCGTCGCCGAACGCCGAGATGAATGCGCCGGTGCCGGCCTCGGCCTCGAACTCGTATTCGAGGAAGTCGCCGGCGGTCAGCACCGTCCGGGGCTTGGCTTTCACCAGCCCCTCGGAGGCGGGCTTGGGGACGCTCGCCCGTCCGGAGCCGGCCATGATGGACGAACAGTGCGAGCCGTGACCGTCGCCGTCGCGGGGCCTGTCGGCGTCGGTGTAGCGGTTGCTCTCGTTGAACCAGCCGATCGTCTTCGGCGTCGCCGCCGGCGCGTCGCCCGGAAGAAGCTGCTGTGGCGTCCCGTCGGCGTCGAACAGCCCGTCGGGGTCGAACGTCTCGAGTTCACCCTGCAGGTCGAAAAACGTCGCCTCGAGGGTGTACTGGCAGGTGACGTTCTTGAACTGCTCGGCGACGAACCGGTACCGTCCGGTGCCGAGTTCGACATCGCTCATCGTCTCCGGGTGCCCGGCCGTGGCGGCCGTGTCGACCTCGCGCCATTCGTCCTCGGAGACCCGCCTGTCGAGCCGTAACTCCAGATCGTTGCCGTTCTCCGCGTTCGGCTCCCACGACAGCGTCGCGTCGAGGACGTCCGCCGGATCGTCCTGCTCGGACCCGGGGACGTCGAACTCCGTGATAACGAGCTCGTCGCTACCGGCGAACGTGCCGGGACCCGCCGTCCCGGACGCCTCGAGCGTCCGGCCGGACTCGACCTTGCTGCGGGAGTCGCTCTTCGCCGGCCCGGTGAGAACGAGTTCGCCGTCCTCCGGTGTCGCCCGGACGCCGTTCCACGGCCCCAGGTCGGGGTGTCGGGCGTCGACGCCCGAGTCGGTGATGCCGATGGAGCGATCCGCCCGGCCGCGGTAGCCGCGCGCCCACGCCTTTTGGGCCTCCTGGACACGGAAGTTGGCGTGGCCCGCGTGGAAGCCGCCGTGGGCCGCTCCGGTTCCGGCCGACAGCCCGAGCGCCGCCGCTCCGGCCGTCGCGCCGATGCCTTTCACGAACGTCCGACGTTCGAGATCGTAGTCGTCGCTCAAATACTCGAAATTCATCTGATTCAATTTAGAAATGTATCCGAGTACTGAAACCCGTTCTGGCAAAACCGTCCAAAAGACGGCGCCGGAAATCGTCGGGCCATGCGGCGCCGGAGACCGCCGAAAAACGACGCCACGACCTGTCGGCCGCCTCAGACGTTCGTCGAGGCGCCGACGACGGTGTTGGTGTCGGTGCCGCCGAACTCCTCGGACGTCGAGCCCCGCGTTCTGTTGTCGCTACTGAAGCTCTCGGGATCGACGGCCGTGGCTTCGGCCGGGCCGAAGGTGTAGGTGCCGGTATCGTCGGCACCCTCGTCCGGTGCCTCCGCGAAGTAAAAGAAGGTCTTGCTGCCGTCACCCGAGACGTCGCTCGTGGAAGCCGTCCCTTCGAATGTCACCACGCCGCTGTCCTCGTCGAAGCTCTCGACGTCGCCGAAGTTCTCGTCGACGGACCAGCCGTCCGGCACCTGATCGGACACCTCGACCGCGCCGGCCAGCTCCTCGTTGAAGTCCTCGACGGTGATCTCGACGCGGTTCGTCTGGCCGGCGGTGAACACCGACGCATCGTCGGTGCGAGACCCGGAGACGTCGAGGTCGATCTCCTTCGGCGGGAACGCGTCGGCGGGATCGAAGTTCACGCCCATGTCGAAGTTCGCCTGGACGTCGTAACCGTTGACCGCACCGGGGATGTTCACGATCTTCGCGACCACGTAGTAGGTATCGCGGTTCTCGTCGTTGCGGCTGCCCCGGTCGACGTCGACCGACACCGACGCCGTCCCGTCGGTCCCGCGCGCGGAGGCGACGACGCTGGGTTCGCCGTTTTCGTCCGGGCTCTCGGCGTCGTAGACGAACAGGTCCAGGTGGGGCGCGCCGGTCGCCTGACCGGCGTTGCCGCCGCCGTAGCTCGTGAAGTCGACAGACACGTCGAGGCTGCCGCCGGGGACGTCGACGTAGCCGGCGACGGCCCGGGAGTCGACTGGAATGTTCGTCCCGACGGTCCCGCCGAGGCCGACTTCGTATGTTTCGTCGCCGAGCTGCGGGTCGGTGCCGAGGAGGTTCCGCGAGACGGCGTCGACGGCGGCGTCGGGGTTGACCCGGCCGTACCCCTCGTAGGGGTCCCGCTCACCGTGGGTGTACTGCGGCGCACTCGGCGGCGACTTCGCGGCGTGGTACGGCGCGGCGGTGAAGACGGTCTCGCTGGCCGTCGCCAGCACGACCTGCTTCAGCCGCATCACGTCGTCGAAGGTCGTCTCGCCGGGCGCCGGCAGCGCGATGGAGCCGGGGGCGTCTTCCTCCATGGCCTGAGCGACGAGGCCAGTGGTACCGCACGTGTACGGCGACGCCATCGAGGTGCCGCCCTTGCCGGTGTAGTCCCGCGGCGGGTCGGCGGCCTCGTAGGCCGTGTCCTCGTCGCCGGTCTGGACCGCACGGGCGAGCTCGTAGTTGCCGGGGATCGGGTAGCCGATGTCGACCGGCACGCTGCCGTCGGCCAGGGCCGTGGCCAGCAGCGCGGCGTAGTCGTTGATGTCGCCGCCCGGTGCCGTCACGTCCGGCTTCCGGTCGACGTCGCTCTCGTTTTCGTCGGCGGTTCCGAGACCACCGGCGGAGTACGGCGTCAGCCCGTCGAAGGGGCCGGTCGCGGCCACCGAGATGGCCTCGTCCATCCCGGCCGGCGCGCCGTTGCCGTTGGCCGGCGTCATCGCGTTGCCCGCCGCGGCCACGGATAACATCCCGCCCTCGGCGATCTTCCGGATCGCCGAGGGGATGTCGCTCAGCGCGCCGCCGGCCGCCCCGATCGGGAGTCCGAAGAGGTACCCCCAGGACATGTTTACCGCACGGACGTTGAACACGTCGGCGAAGGCGCCGGCGAACTCGCCGAGGTCCAGCGTCGGGTCGGCCAGTCCCTCGAGGCTGACGAGGCTGAAGTTCGGTGCGATGCCGGGATGGACCGACTGGTTGCCACCCGGCTGGCGGGCGCCGGCCGGCGGGCTCCCGTCGATGTCGCCGGGAGCGACGTAGGAGCCGTAGGCGATCTCGGTGAGCCGCCCGGCGGTCGGGTTGCCCTCCTGGGCTCGCCTGGCGACCTCGCCGGTCGCGGCGTCCGTCTCGTACGGCCGCACCCGGATGGTGTAGGTCGCCGTCCCGGAGTCGTGGACCGCCGGCTCGTCGGCGATGATGCTGTCGGTCCGGACGCCCGTGCTGTGGACGACCTCGTCGTCGTAGACGACCTCGACCCGGACGTTGTCGCCGATGGCGGAGGCGAACACCGTCGCGTCGGCCGCGACATCGACGTCGTACTCGAGGAACTCCGTCGGCAGGACGACGGTTCGCGGCTCCTCGTAGGTCGTGTTCCGGTAGTCGATCACCGACGCCTGGCCGGTACCGGACATGATGCCCGCACAGTGGCTGCCGTGGCCGTCGCCGTCGCGGGGCCGCTGGGCCTCCGTGTACCGCTTGGCCTCGTTGTACCACCCGACCGTCTTCGGCGCCGCCGGGTCGACGGCCTCCTGGCCGGGCTCGTAGTCGATCTCCTCGAAGGGGTCGACGCTGCCGGTCGAGCCGAACTCGATGTCCGGCTGCTGGACCCCCTGCCGGTTGTTGACCGCGCCGGTGAACTCGTAGCTGGCGCTGGCGTTGACATACGTCTCGATGACCCAGCGGTACGTCGCGCCGGCCTCGATGCCGTTGGCGACGATGCGCTCGCCGGCGCCGGACTGCGGGTTGAAGTCGGTGCCGGAGCGGACGACCTCCCAGTCGCCGTCGACCTTCTTCTCGAGGAACAGCTCGTTGTCCTGCCGCTGGGGCGTCCAGGTGAGCGTCCCCTCGAGTTGGGTCGGCTCGAGGTCCGTGTCGGGGGACCGTTCGTCGGCCTCATCAACCGGCGTGAACGTCACGATGACGTCGCGGCTGACCTGTCCCGCGTCGGCGGCGCCGGGGCCGACCGAACCGGAGCCTTCGAGCGTCGCCAGCTCGGTAATCTCGACCGCAGCATCGGGGTCGGGGTAGTCGACGTCCTGACTGTCGACGTCGGCGAGCACGAGGTTACCGTCGTCGTCCGTGCTGGCGACGACGCCGTTCCACGGCCCCAGATCGGGATGGCGTCCCGACAGCCCGGAGTCGGTGATCGCGAGCGTCCGGTCCGGGCGGCCGCGGTAGCCGCGGTCCCAGGCCTTCTTCGCCTCGACGCGCCGCCAGTTGAGCAGCCGCGAGTCGAGGCCATCTACCTCGGCCGCCGCGGAGCCGGCACCCCCGACCCCGAGGGCGGCAGCACCGGCCGTCGCGCCGGCGGCCTTCATGAACGTCCGGCGCGGGAGGGAACCGTCGTCGTCGGTAGGTTCGTTTGACATGCGTATCTACGGACATACGCCGCCGCATAAAGGGGATTCTGGCAAAAACGTCCAAACGTCGACGGAACCGGCGGGCTACTCCTCGGCTAGAAGGTCGTTCTCCGCGAGGTGTGTCTCGACCTCCTCGTCGGAGAGCCGGCGGTACTGCTCGTCGTCGACGGGGACGGTCGCGACGCCCGTTCCCTCCGGTCGGAGCTGGTCGTCGTTGACCGACGCCAGCGCCGACAGCGCCAGTCCGACGCCCTCGTCGAGGCGCAGTTCGGCCTCGTAGTTGGCCTCGAGGTAGTCCTCGATCTCGCCGCGGTCGGCGCCGACGGCCAGCGCCTGCCACTCGTACGGCGTCCCCGAGGGGTCCGTCTCGTAGAGCCGCGGCTCGCCGTTTTCGATGCCGCCGACGATGAGCGCGACGCCGAACGGCCGGGCGCCGCCGACCTGGGTGTACTGCTGGATGTGGTCGGTGACCGTCTTCGTCAGCGTCTCGACGCCGACCGGCTGGCCGTACCGCAGCTGGTCGACCTGCGCCTGCCGGCGGGCGAAGTCGATCAGCTGGCTGGCGTCGGCGACGTGGCCTGCGCTGGCGATGCCGACGTGGTCGTCGGCCTTGTGGATCTTCTCGACGCTGTCCCGCTCCATCAGCGGCGAACGGATGCGCTTGTCGACCGCCAGCACCACGCCCTCCGGCGTTCGGACGCCGATGGACGCCGTGCCTCGTTTGACCGCCTCGCGCGCGTATTCGACCTGGTAGAGACGTCCGTCCGGCGAGAAGATGGTGATTCCCCGGTCGTACGCCTGCTGTTGTGATTGTCCCTGCATGGTTAGCTGTCGCGGCTGCCGGTATCGAGTGCCGTCGCGCCCACGCGGCCGTCTCGAATCCTTCTGACGGGCCTCGTATATACTTTTCTTCACAGGCGCGGACCGTCCCGCTGACGCCCCGGACGACGACGCCGACGGGGTCGTCGCCGACGGCGTCGACGGTCGCCAGCACCGCCCGCAACCGCTCGACCTCGTCGCGGCGGGCCCGGACGACGGCCTCGCCGTCGCCGTTCTCGAGACGGAATGTCAGCACCGACCCGTCCAGCGCCGCGCTGCCGGCGTCGCCCAGCAGGTTCTGCGCGGCGAACCACACGGCCCGCTGGAACTCCCGCCGGTCGACGTCGGCGTCGGGCCACGACTCCAGCCCCACGGCGAGGTACCGCCACCGCGGCCGGAGGTGCTTCGGGAGGTGCTTCACAGCCGTATCTGGGCCCGCGTCGACATAGCTCCGGCGGTCGTCCGGCCCCGGCCCTGCCCCTTTCCCGACCCCGGCCTCGGTCCCAGCGACGTCGACGTGGCCGTCGCTCGCCAGCGCGCGCAAACGGAGTCAGTGCAGAGAACGTCGCGCCGCTTTCGTTTGGGGCTGGCGTAGCGGTGGGCGACCGTCTGCCGCTGTTTCTGCCAGTTGTTTGACTTGTATTCCTTCTGCGGGAGGTTCCATCGCTCGCGTTCGAAACTCGCGCTCGTCCGACAGGTCCGGTGGTTTGGCCGCTATGCCGCCGGTATCGCAGGTCTGCTTAGATCAGCGCCGATACCCACGACGCGCTTCGGGTCGTCGGGTGTGATCGGCGGCTTTCGATCAAACTCGATCACGACGTTGACGTACCGTCTGCATGATTGCTTCCCGATAGCTGCCTGCTCTACCGTGGTGTCCTCGGGGATGTCGCGGTAGAGGCGAATCGAAATGGTCCGATAAGTAAAAATAGCTGTTTGTCTCAGACTAATGGCGTCGGCGACGACGAAGGGAACGTCGGCACCAGGCGAGCCGTGTTCTTAACCAGCATCGGCGGGATGGAAGGATCGGACGTCGGTTAAGCCGACGACCGCCGTCGCGGGCCCGGTCGCTCGGGGACGGTCAGTACTCCTCGACGTCGACGACCTGTTTCGTCTCCTCGTGAGTGAGGTGCCGATCATCGGAGACCACCGGTGCGTCGAGTTCGCGACCGACCGCTGCAATCAGCGCATCCATCCCGGAGAGGGACGGCCCCCGGGGCCCCACCTCATCCGCGATCTCCGCGGCGGTTACCGCAGTCCGCTCGTCGACGCCGTACACCTCACCCCACGACAGGGCGTCGCGAGCGCCCTCAATATCGCTCTCGTCAGGGCCGTTCCCCTCCCCGACGAGTGCCTCTGCGAACGCCGGTGCCGGAAACACGAACCGCTCGGTCGAATGCTCTTGGAGGTACTCAGTCGCGGCATCGACATCCTCGAGATAGTCAACAAGGAACGTCGCGTCCAGAACCTTCATTCGTCCTGGCTCCGGCGTTGCATCCGCTCTATCGACTTCTCCTCGGAGGCTTCCCGGTTCTCGCGGGCCTGCTCGGCCGTCTCGGACGACCAAAAGCCCGCCCCGGCCAAGAGGTCCCGGTCCCGATCACGATCAGTTCCGAACAGTCGCTCGAGGACATCGTTGTAACTCTCGCCCTCTCGCCGCCGTCGCTCGATCTCGCGCTTCACCGTGTCGCTGACTCGAATCTGCTCGTTGGCTGCACCCATCGTATGTCGACGTTAGGCGTTGACGCTACTTCGTCCTTTGGCTTGGAGGTCAGTGGAGCGGCGCGATCAGCGTGGTAGGGTGCGCGCGGACCCACGCCATCCATTTACTTTCCGAAAGAAACCGCCGAGTCTAGGGGCTCGCGACGGGAAGTCCCCGAATCGGCCGTTTCCACCTCTCGGCGCGACACGGCATTGACATCCTCCCCGCGGTAAAAGGCGGGATTCCCTACTTGAATTGACATGGAACCAACTCTCCCACCGTTTAGGGTCACGTCGCAGTGATACTCGAGACGTTGGGATGATACTACGTGCTGTAGTTGCCCGACCCCTCAAGCGCCTCTCGAAGCTCCTCCTTCGTCGGAGCGTTGCCGTCGACACTGGAGACGGTCGTTTGGACCGTCACTGCGTATTTCGACGCATCCATCGCCGTCATCAGCGCGTCGGGTCGATTCGGAGAAGGCGTCAGTAGCTGCGGACCTTCGGCTCGTACTCCTTGTTCTCGCCCTCGAGGACGACCGGCTTGTAGTAGAGCTCGGGGGTGCCGCCGTTCCAGGCGATCATCGTGTGTTTCAGCCAGCTCTCGTCCTTCCGCTCCTGGTGTTCCTTCCGCCAGTGGGCGCCGCGGAACTCGGTGCGGGCCAGGGCGCCGAGGGTGATGGTTTCGGCGACGTCGATGAGGTTGCCCGTCTCGATGGTGTGGATGAGGTCGGTGTTGAACGTCCGGGACGGGTCGGAGACGGCGACGTCCTGGTAGCGCTCGCGGCACTCCCGGATGGTTTCGAGGGCCTTCTTCAGTCCCTCCTCGGTGCGGAAGACGTTGACGTACTCCGTCATGGCCCGCTGGAGGTCCTCGCGGATCTCGGCGTGGTTGATGCCGTCCCGCTCGAGCATCCCCTCGATGCGGGTCCGCTCGGTCTCGACGGCGTGTTCGACGACCTCGCTCGGCTCAACGAGCGCGCCGTCGGCGGCGACGTCGTCGTCGACGCCGAGCGCGCCGGGGTTGACCGGCGTCTCGAGGCCGTCTTCCGTCTCGCTGCGTGCGGAGGGCCCGACCGGCACCTCGGCGGTGCCGAGGTCGGTGTCGGCAGCGTGGCGGCCGGCGCGGGCGCCGAAGACGATGAGCTCCGGCAGCGCGTTACCGCCCAGCCGGTTGGAGCCGTGGACCGACGCACACGCACACTCGCCGGCCGCGTACAGACCGTCGACGCACGTCTCGCCGTTCTCGTCGGTCTCGATGCCGCCCATGTGGTAGTGCTGGCCCGGCTTCACCGGCATCGGCTCGTTGAGGGGGTCGACCCCCTCGAAGTCCTCCGCCAGGTGGATGATGTTCTCCAGGCGGTCGGTGATGCGCTCCTCGCCGAGGTGCCGCATGTCGAGCTCGACGTACTCCTCGTCGATGCCGCGGCCCTCGTTGATCTCGGTCAGCTCCGCCCGGGAGACGACGTCCCGGGAGGCGAGCTCGCCGGCGTTGTTGGCGTAGCCGCGCTCGAACATGAACCGCTCGCCCTCGCCGTTGTAGAGGATGCCGCCCTCGCCACGGACGCCCTCGGAGATGAGCACACCGGTCGACGGCAGCGTCGTCGGGTGGAACTGGACGAACTCCATGTCCTCGACGGGGGCACCGGCCCGGTAGGCCATCGCCGGTCCGTCGCCGGTGTTGGCGACGGCGTTGGTCGTGTGCTCGAACACCTGGCCGTCGCCGCCCGTCGCCAGGATGACGCCACCCGTCGCGCGGAAGCCGACGACCTCGCCGGATTTGATGTCGTAGGCGACGACGCCGTGACACTCCCGCTCTTCGGGCTCGTCGTGATCCGTCACCGCGAGCTGGGAGACGTAGAACTCGTCGTACACCTGGATGCCCCGCTTGACCACCTGCTCGTACATGGTGTGCAGCAGGTGGTGACCGGTCTCGGCGCCGGCGTAGGTGGTTCGGGGAAACGAGAGCCCGCCGAACGGCCGCTGGGAGACGCGGCCGTCGTCCTCGCGGGAAAACGGCATCCCCCAGTGTTCCAGCTGGATGACCTCCTCGGGGGCGTCCTGGGCCAGCGTCTCGATGGCCGGGGCGTCGCCGAGGTAGTCCGACCCCTTCATCGTGTCGTAGGCGTGCAGCTCCCAGTCGTCGCCGTCCCGCAGCGCCGCGTTGATGCCGCCCTCGGCGGCGCCGGTGTGCGACCGGACCGGGTGGAGTTTCGTGACCATGGCGACGTCGGCGCCTTCCTCCTGGGCGGCGATGGCCGCTCGGAGGCCCGCTCCGCCGGCGCCGACGACGACGACGTCGTGTTCGTGCATTATCGTTGGGTGTCGTTTTGAATCGAACGCTTTTCAGTGTGTTTCTACCAGAACTTCAGGTTGCTCTTCACCGCCTCCCGCTTCAGCTCCTGGATGTGCTCGGTGAGGGGGATGTCCTTCGGACACACCTCCGTACAGGAAAACTGCGTCTGACACCGCCAGACGCCGTGTTCCTGCTCGATGATGTTGAGCCGGTGTTCGGTCATGTCCTCGCCCTCCCGGTCGTCCATCGCGAAGCGGTAGGCCTTGTTGATGGCCGCCGGCCCGAGGTACTCGTTGTCGCCGGCGGCGACGTTGCAGGACGACATGCAGGCGCCGCACCAGATGCACCGCGTCGACATCTTGATCTCCTCGCGGTTGGCGCGGTCCTGGCGCTGCTCGTCGAGCTCGCCGGACGGCAGCTCCTCGGTCTGGAAGTACGGCTCGACGGACTCCATCTGGTCGTAGAAGTGCTCCATGTCGACGACGAGGTCCTTGACGACCTCGGCGTGCGGCAGCGGCTCGACGCGGACCGGCCACTCCAGGTCGGCCATCTGGGTCTTGCAGCCGAGCCGCTGGGAGCCGTTGACGAACAGCGCGTCCGACCCGCAGATTGCCTGCCGGCAGGAGTGCCGGAACGTCAGCGACGAGTCGAAGTGGTCGCGGGCGAAGATGAGCGCGTCCAGCACGGTCATCCCCTTCGTGAACGGCACCTCGAAGGAATCGAACCGGGGCTCCTTTTTGCCCTCGACCTCCGGGTCGTACCGGAACACCTTCAGCTCGACCGTCTCGTCGGCGTCCGACAGTTCGTCTTCGGCGCGCTGGTCCATGCCGGCGCGGGTCCGCTCGGCCGACACGCGGCGCGCCTGCGACGACTCCTGTTCGACGTCGGTTTCCGTCTCCGTTTCGGTCTCCTGTGGTATCTGTGTGCTCATGGTTACACGAGATTCGTCAGCGCGAGGGACACGCGGGTGCCCTGGACGATCAGCATGACGCCCGCGACGGCGAGCAGCCACTTGACGGCCGCCCTGGGAGTCCCGTCGATTCCCTGGTTGACCAGGGCGTTGTAGACGCCGTTGACGCCGTGGAACGTCGCGGTGATCAGAAACAGCATCATCGTCGAGAAGTACCCCACCTGACTCATCCGGGCCGTCGAGCCGGCGAAGGTGATCTCGGCGGCGTGGTTGACGAAGTGCAACAGGACGAAGTGATACGCCAGCACGACGACCAGGAAGCCGGCGGTGAGCCGCTGGAGGAACCACCGCGTGCCCTTCGGCTCGAACGAGGAGTAGTACTCCGCCATCTCAGAACCCTCCCAGGAACGTCGGGATGCTGGCGACCGTGATGGCCGCGGTCAGTACCAAGGCGACGTAGAAGGCGACGTCCTGCGACCCGAGCCCGACCCCGAGGTCGACGAACAGCAGGCGGATCCCGTTCAGGATGTGGAAGACGGCCACCGCCAGCAGGCCGACCTCGAGGAACCGCACGACGAGCACCTGCTCCAGCCCCTGCAGGGTCGCGGTGTAGGTGCCGCCGTCGACGGTCGCCGTGCTCAGCACGGCGATGTGGGTGAAGAGGTAGCCGACGAGCACCCAGCCGGTGAACTTGTGGAGCACCCAGGCCCACATGCCGGCGGAGAACTCCCGCCATCGCCCGAAGTCCTCTATCAGACCCCGGTCGTACGATTGACTCATTCGTTCGAACCACGCTCCCGTGTCGTCGCTCCTCACGTCGCGCCTCTTGCTCGCTACTTCACGGGGCATTTCTCGCTGCGCTCGCTCGGCCTCGCCGCGCGAGCGGTCGGCCCCGTTCGAACTCCCGCCGACGCCGGCCGACCGGCCGGGGCGACATCCCGGCTGCTTTTGCCCCTCGGCGGCGACGGCCCCCTCATGCAGACAGTCATCCTGGCCGCGGGCGAGGGAACCCGAATGCGCCCGCTGACGGAGACCGTCCCAAAGCCGATGCTGCCGGTCGCCGACCGGCCGCTGTGCGCCCACGCAGCCGACGCGGCGGTCGCGGCCGGCGCCGGCGAACTCGTCCTCGTCGTCGGCTACGAGGCTGCCGCCGTTCGCGGATACTTCGGCGACAGCTACCGCGGTGTCCCCGTCTCCTACGCCGTCCAGGAGGAGCAGCTCGGCACCGCCCACGCCGTCGAGCAGGCCACGGAATACCTCGACGGCCCGTTCGTGGTCCTGAACGGCGACGACCTCTACGACGAGGCGGCCGTCGCGGCGCTGTTCGACGGCGGCCCTGCCGTCGGCGCGCACGCGGTCGACGATCCCCGCCCGTACGGCGTGCTCTCGCTGGACGGCGACCGCGTCGTCGACATCGTCGAGAAGCCCGACGACCCGCCCAGCGACCGCGTCAACATCGGCGCCTACCGCTTCCCCGCCGAGGCCGCCGACTGGGTCGCCGACGTCGACCTGAGCGCCCGCGGCGAGTACGAGATCACCGACGTCGTCGACCGGCTCGTCGCCGAACGGGAGGTCCAGGCGGTCCCCGTCGAGCGGTGGCTCGGCGCCGGTCGACCGTGGGAGCTGCTCGAGGCCAACGAGTGGAAGCTCGGCGAACTCGACCGCCGGATCGACGGCGAGGTCCGCGGCAACGCCGAGCTGCGTGGCACCGTCGTCGTCGAGGCGGGCGCGACCGTCGAGCCCGGCGTCGTGATCGAGGGGCCGGCGCTCGTCCGGTCCGGCGCCGAGGTCGGCCCGAACGCCTACGTCCGCGGGGCGACCCACGTCGGCGAGGACTGCGAGGTCGGCCACGGCGTCGAGGTGAAGAACTCGGTGCTGATGGCCGGCGCGGCGGTGCCGCACGTCTCCTACGTCGGCGACAGCCTCCTGGGGCCGGACGTCAACCTCGGCGCCGGCACGCAGGTGGCGAACCTCAGACACGACGACGCCGCCGTCGAGCAGACGGTGAAGGACGACCGCGTCTCGACCGGCCGCCGGAAGTACGGCGTCGTCGCCGGCCCCGGCGCCAAGACGGGTGTCAACACCAGCCTCGCCCCCGGCGTCGTGCTATCGGCCGGCGCGACGACCGACCCCGGCGAGTCGGTGATGCGGGACCGGTGACGGGGTCGGTCGTCGCGGCGGTATTCAATAAGAACCGGCGAGCCGGTCTGTTTCTGCCGAAAAACCAACCGTATCCTGGCGGATTGAAAGGGCGAGGCGCTCTCGGCGACCCCCGACGAAGCAAGCACTGCAGGCCGCACCGCGGCCGAAGCGCGTCGTTCGGAAGACCGGAGGTCTTCCGTGATCACGAAAATCTTCGATTTTCGGACGACAGCGAGTCGCGGGAGTCGAGAGCGCCGAGGGCTTTCTTGACCCTGGAATTCTTGTCTGAACACTACAGTCGTTGCGCCGCCCGGATTTAATACGCCCGCCGCGGATTGATGGGGCATGACGCTTCAGAAGCCGGACCTCTCCGGCCGGACCGCCTTCATCACCGGCACCACCCGCGGCATCGGCAAGGCGCTGGCGCTGGCGCTGGCCGAGCAGGGCTGCAACGTCGTCTCGACGGGCAAGACCAGCGAGAACGACGACTACGGCGACGACAAGGACCTCGAGGGCAGCATTGAGCGGACCGCCCGCGAGTGCGAGGAACTCGGCGTCGAGGCGCTGCCGGTCCAGCTCGACGTTCGTGATCAGGACGACGTCGAGGCCGCCGCCGAGGCGGCCATCGACCGCTTCGGCGAGGTCGGCATCGTCATCAACAATGCCAGCGCCATCCAGATCGCCAACGTCGAGGGGTTGCCGGCCAAGCGGTTCGACCTGCTGCACGAGGTCAATGCCCGGGGGACGTACCTCACCTGCCGGGCGTTTCTCGACCACCTCACGTCGGTCGACGACGCCTGGCTGCTGACGAACGCGCCGCCGCTGACCGTCGACCGGGCGCCCGGCGAGGCGCCGTATGCCCTCTCGAAGATGGGGATGTCGTTCATCACGCTGTCGCTGGCGACGGAACTGAGCGGCCGGGGCGTCGGCTGCAACTCCTTCTGGCCGGTGACGGCGATCGACACCCGCGCGACCCGGTACTTCGGGATGGGTTCCGAGGACGACTGGCGGACGCCGGAGATCGTCAGCGACGCCGTTCTGGAGATACTGCGCCGGGACCCCTCGTCGTTCACCGGCAACGCCGTCTATGACGAGGCGATCCTCCGGGAGGCCGGCGTCGAGGACTTCTCCCGGTACAACCTCACGGAGGGCAACCCGGCGCCGATGTCGGCGCAGATGTTCGACCCCGACTTCGAGCGGCCGGCCTGACCGGCTGCCGGGGTAGTGTTCAGGTAAGAGGTCACAAGAAGCCTGAAGACGCAGAAAGCCCTCGGCACTCTCGACTTCTGCTCGCGGGCCATGCGCGGCGCTACGCGCCGCGAATTCGAGGCGGTGAAACCGCCTCGCACGGCCCGCTCG
>PXRZ01000059.1 GCA_003022945.1 Halobacteriales archaeon QS_8_69_73
TCGCCGACACGGAACACGCAGGCGACGAAGACCCACAGGGAACGGGGCGTAACCGCGGCGAGGGGCGCGTGGTCGTTCTTCGTGAGTACACTCCCGTATCTGTTGCTCGGGATGGCACTGGGGGCGCTGATTCACGGGGCGGTGCCTGCGTCGTGGCTCCAGGGGGTCGCCGGGAACCCGCTGGCGGTCCCGCTGGCCGCACTCGCAGGGGCACCACTGTACGTCAGTATGTCGGGAATGCTCGGCATCGCTGCCCCGCTCGTCGACCAGGGCGTCCCGATCGGGACGGTCGTCGCGTTCGTGGTCGGCGGGGCGGGCGTCAGTATTCCGAACCTGATTCTACTCAACAAACTCTTCGAGCGCGAACTCCTCGCCGTCTACGCGGTGACGGTCGTCGCGATCGGAACGATCGTCGGCTACGGGCTGAATTTCCTCTTCATGTAGGTGTCGGTTCGCGGATACGATTGTCCCGGCAAAAGAACGGACACGTGTTCTCGTCGTCGCCGAAATTGCGCTGTTTTTCTCGGTGCTGGTCTGGTTCAACTACTCGGTAGTGCTCCCGCTAATCGTCGAGGAGTGTGGTCTGTCGGGAACACAGGCCGGTATCGTCTTCGGAGCGTTTCAGGTAGGGTACCTCGTGGCGACCCTCCCGGCCGGCTGGCTCGCTGATCGGTGGTCGCCACGATAGGTTACTGCCATCGGCGCGACTGGAATCGGACTCTCGAGCCTCGGCTTTGCCGTAGTTGCCGACGGATTTTTGTCTGAACCCCGACCGAGCGATCTAGACCAGCAAACACGATACTTGGGGCGACGACCTCCGTTCGTGACTCTCTCGCTAGAGCACGACTGTCCCGAATGTGGCGACCCCTGGGGGTTCTACTGCGCCGCCAGCACGGGGATGTACCTCGGCACGAAGGAGAAGTGGCACTGCCCGGAGTGCGACTACGGCTTCGTCGTCGTCGGCGATATCGATACCCCGGCCGCCTCCGCGTAGCTGACAGTCGTCTCGGGCCGCCATCCTGCCGACGGCTACTCCTCGTCGAGGGCCTGCCAGGAGAGTTCGGGGTCCCGCGCGGCGGCCACCTGGTCGATGCGGCCGGCGGCGGTCCACTCCGGTGCGGTCTCCAGCGTTTCCTCGTCGTCGCCGCGGACGGCGTTGAACGCCGCGGCGAGTTGGTCGAGACTGCGCTTGGTCTCGGCCTCGGTCGGCTCGGTCATCAGCGCCTCCTCGACGATCTCCGGCCACTTCGTCGTCGGCGGGTGGACGCCGTAGTCGAGCATTCGCTTCGCGGCGTCGGCGGCGTCCTGCTCGCCGGCGCTCGCGACGAACTCGTGGTGGAAGGGGCCGAACGGCACCTCGTACTCCAGCTGCTCGGCCAGGTAGTTGGCGTTCAACACGGCCTTGGCGCTGGCATCGGCCAGCCCCTCGTCGCCGAGGCGGGCGACGTAGGCGAACGTCTTCACCAGCACGAGCCAGTTGCCGGCGTAGCCGTGGAGCTTGCCGATGGAGTTGTCCGGGGTGTACCGCTCGTACGTTCCGTCGCTCCCCTCTCGCGGGCTCTGCCCGCTCAAGCGGTCCGTGTCGCCCTGCGATACGCACCGGACGTGGGGGTCGGGGAGGAACTCCGCGAGTTCGGCGGTGACGCCGACCGGACCCGCACCGGGGCCGCCGCCGCCGTGCGGCGTCGCGAACGTCTTGTGGACGTTGTAGTGCATGATGTCGAACCCCATGTCGCCTGGTCGGGCCCGCCCGAGCAGGGCGTTGAGGTTCGCGCCGTCGTAGTACAACAGGCCGCCGACGTCGTGGACCATCTCGGCGATCTCGACGATGTCCCGTTCGAACAGCCCCAGCGTGTTGGGGTTGGTGAGCATCAGCGCGGCGGTTTCCTCCGAGAGCGCCGCCGCCAGTGCCTCCAGGTCGACGCGGCCGTCCTCGCCGCTCGGCAGCGTCACCACGTCGTAGCCGGCCATCGCCGCCGACGCGAAGTTGGTCCCGTGGGCCGACTCGGGGACGATCACCTCGCTGCGGTCGTCGTCGTTGGCGCGGTGGTACTCGCGGGCGACGAGGATGCCCGTCAGCTCGCCGGCGGCGCCGGCCGGCGGCTGCAGCGTCACCGCGTCCATCCCGCCGATGCGCCCAAGGTAGTCCTGGAGTTCGTACTGCAGTCGGAGGGTCCCCTGGACGGTGTCGGCCGACCGGTCGGGGTGGACCAGCCCGTCCGGGTGGACGGCGACGTCCTCGGTGAACTTGGGGTTGTACTTCATCGTACACGACCCCAACGGGAACGGCCCGGAGTCGACGCCGTAGTTCATCTCCGATAGCCGGGTGTAGTGCCGCGCGAGCTCCGGCTCCGACAGCGACGGCAGCTCCAGCTCGTCGCGGGTGAGCTCGTCGGGCAGCGACGTCTCCACCTCGACGGCGTCGGTGTTTTTCTCCGACAGCAGCGGCTCGTACCGCTCGTCGTCGTCGGTCCAGCGCGCCTGGTCGTAGGCGAACGTCTCGGGGTCGGCGTCGTCGGTCATCGTGCGACCTCCCGGAGGGCGGCGACGAAGCCGTCGAGGGCGTCTTCGTTGGTCTCGGTCGTACAGAGCTGTATCTCGTGGTCGCCGACGACGTGGACGGCGTAGCCGGCGGCCTGGAGGTCGTCGGCGACAGCCGGTGCCGGCCGGTCGGTCCGGGCGACGAACTCCCGGAAGTGGTGGCGGTCGTGGACCGGCGCCCGGACGCCGTCGACGCCGTCGACGCGGGCGGCCAGCTCGCGGGCCCGCTCGACGCAGTCGCCAGCCAGTTCAACCAGTCTATCCGGCCCGAGCCAGGCGGCGTGCATCGCCGTCCGTAGCGCCACCCACGCCTGGTTCGTGCAGATATTCGAGGTGGCCCGCTCGCGGCGGATGTGCTGTTCGCGGGTCTGTAGCGTCAGCGTGTAGGTCCGGCGGCCGGTGTCGTCCCCGGCGGCGCCGACGAGCCGGCCGGGCACCTGTCGGAGGTACCCCTCCCGGCAGGCGAACAACCCGATGCCCATCCCGTAGGCGGTCGGGACGCCGAGGGTCGCCGCGTCGCCGACGACGACGTCGGCGCCGAGACTCGCCGGCTCCTCGAGCACCGACAGCGCCACCGGGTCCGACCCGAGGACGAACATCGCGTCGAAGTCGTCGGCCAGCGTTCCGATCTCGTCGGCCCGCTCCTCGATCGCGCCGCGAACGGTCGGCGTCTCGGCGTACACCATCACCGTCTCCTCGTCGGCCAGCGACGCCAGCGCCTCAACGTCGGCGGTACCGTCGTCCATCGGGTACGTCTCGACGGCGAGGTCGTGGCCGCTCACGTAGTTGTCGAGCACGCGTCGGCGGCCCTTCTGGAGTCGCTCGGGGACGAGCACCCGGGAGCCGGATGTCGACCGCACCCGCGTCGCGAGCGTGGCCGCCTCCCCCAGCGCCGTCGCCGCGTCGTACATCGAGCAGTTGGCGACGCCGAGGCCGGTCAGCTCGACCTCGACCATCGACGGGACGTAGTGGTCGTAGTGGCCCCGCCCGAGCAGCTCCACGAGGTCGTCGTTGGCCGACAGCGTCCGATCGACCAGCGACCGGACCGCCCGCTCGCCGCGGGCCTCGATGCCGAACTCGCCGTCGAAGCGGACGTCGTCGGGGATGTCGAAGAGCGCCTCCTCGTCGTCCGCCCCGACGGCCGACAGCATCGCCTCCCGGTCGGCGTCGGTGTGCGGCGCGTAGGGGCTTCCGTTTGCTGTCATGGGAGACTGAGCGTACAACACCTTGCGGTGGACATCTAAAGAGCCCCCCGGTTCCGGCGCATCTGTCTGTACATCCCGGCGACGAGACGGGCCGGTGTATGCACCGACGTAGCCCCGTCAGATATTCCTGTCGTCGCCGTCGGGGTTCGGACGTGAGCGCCGACGACCTGGAAACCGCACTCGACGCGCTGCGAACCGCCCGGGCGGCCGTCGACGACGAGGCCGCCGACCGCCTGGAGACGCCCGTCGACCGGGTCGAGACCGCCCTCGAGGCCGGCCGCACGCTCGACCACGGGGCGCTGGCCCGCATCACCCGAACCCTCGACGAACTCGCCGAGGACGCCGACGGCGAGGCCGCCGCGGCGCTGTCGGACGCCAAGGCCGCCGTCTCCGCCTACCGCGAGGGCGTCCCGGGCGCTTAGTCGGCGAGCAACTCGTCGGCCAGCGTCGGGACGAAGGTTCCGATGTCGGTGACCATCCCGGCGGCCTGTGCCGATCCGCGGTCGACCAGTTGCGTGACCGTCGCGGGGTCGATGTCGACGCAGACGACCCGGGTCGTCGACGGCAGGCAGTTGCCCACCGCCACCGAGTGCAGCAGCGTCGACAGCATCAGCACCACGTCCGCCTCCCGGGCCTGCTCGCGGATGGCTTCTTGGGCCTCGACGGCGTCGGTGATGGTGTCCGGCAGCGGGCCGTCGTCTCGGATCGAGCCCGCGATGACGTACGGGACGTCGTTCGTCACGCACTGGTACATCACCCCCGACCCGACCATGCCGTCCTCGACGGCGGCCTCGATGCCGCCGGCCCGGATGATCTCGCTGATGGCGTAGATGTGGTGTTTGTGGCCGTGGCGGGCGTGGTCCAGCGTGTCGGTGTCGACGCCCAGCGACGTCCCGTAGAGATCCCGCTCGATGTCGTGGACGGCGAAGCCGTTGCCGACCGAGAGGCCGTCGACGTAGCCGGCCTCGACGAGCCGGGCGAGGTCCTCGCGGGCGCCGGAGTGGATCACCGCCGGCCCGGCGACGACGAGCACGTTGCCGCCCTCGGCCCGCGTCTCCGCGATCGCGCCGGCGATCTCCGCGATGGTCGACTCGGAGGGCCGCTCGGCGGAGACGCCGCCCTGCATGAACCCGAAGGCGTCGTCCCGGCCGCGGGGCCGCTCCGGTGGTTGGACGCGGATGCCGGTCCGGCCGGTCACCACCAGGTCGCCGGCCTCGACGGCGTTCAGCGTCTTGGTGTGCGCCCGGACGTCGTCGCCGCCCGGCTCGACGACGACCGCACAGTCCATCTCGACGTTCTCGACGTCGACCCACGCGCCGTCGTTGCGGATCTGCGTCGGGTGGTTGGTCGTCGAGTAGAAGCCGTGCGGGACGACCCGGTCGTCGGGCGCCGGCTCCAGGGTGGCGTCGTCGGGGTCGGCGGGGTTGGCCCCCTGTTGGTGGAGGTCGTGGACGATGCGCTGGAGGTCGTCGTCCGTGTCAGCGGTGACGACCAGTCGGGCGTAGGACTCCTCTCTTTTCCGGCGGCCGATGTCGAACTCCTCGACGTCGAAGGAGCCGCCGTGGTCCATGACGATGCCGAAGACCGACTGCATCATCCCGGAGTCGATGATGTGGCCCTCCAACTCGACGACGCGCGAGACCGTCATACCGACGACGACGGGGGCGGCCGACAAGTCGGTTGCGGGTCACCTACCTCGGCGTGAACAGAGAGGGATCGAAGATCCCTCAGGCAGTCGGGCAAAGCCCGACGACGCCGAGGCTTGCATAGCGGACGGGAGGGAG
>PXRZ01000060.1 GCA_003022945.1 Halobacteriales archaeon QS_8_69_73
GACGCCCGTCTCCCCCGGATTGACGCCGGTCGTCAGCGCCGGCCAGCAGGCCGACGACTCCGGCGGCACGATGGAGTCGATGGCGCCGCCGGCGCCGGCCGTCTCGACCGCGTTGAGCGTCTCGAAGGTGTCCGGGTTGTCAGCGACGAGGCTGTACGGCACGCCGTCGATACCGAAGAAAGCGACCCGCGGTCCGTCGCCGCCGCGAAGCCGGTCGAACAGTCCCATACCGACCGATGGGGCAGGCGCCTACAAGTACTTTCGTTTCTACCGCCGGACGGAACGGCGCTCGTCGACCCCGGCAAACGGGGCCGGTAGTCGCGGGGGGCCCGGGCTCGGCCACCCGACGACCGGGGACGGGAACGTCTCGGTCCGCTCGCCGTCGGTCCGGTGCCGTCCGACGGCCCCCCGGTTCGGCGCCGGCGATACAACAGCCGCCGGCCGCGGAATCACTCCGCGTCGTCCCCGTCGTCGGACGGCTCGAAGTTCTCCGGCACGACCGTCATGTGATGCATTCCCATCGGATACTGTCGTTCGGCACTCACGTACGAACGATGGGACCGCAGCCACATATATCACATCATAAATATAATGTATCCCCACGCCCCGAGGTATTACCACTGCGTATTTGCCAGCGGAGAACCGGCGGAAAGCGACGGAATGCTGCTCGATTACCCGGGTGAATCACCGCGACCCGTGTATGTCCGTGGTGCATGCCGTCGCGGCGGGAGCGTCAGATCACGCTCCGGCCGGGGTCAGTCGGGCCGTAGAACTGGCCGTGGAAGCCGTACGGCAGGCGGTGCGGCAGCGGGGCGCGGGCCCGCTCGGTCATCGTCGCGGCGTCGAGACAGACGAGCCGGCTCGCCGGGGTGGCTGCCCGGTTCGCCCCACGTCCGGGCCCGTCCCGTCTCGAGGTCGATCTTCACGAGGTCCGTCGGGAGGCTCGACCCGCCGTGGGTCTCGGCGGCGTAGACGTACCGGTACTTCCGGCCGACGCGCCGTCGGTAGTGGATGGTCGGGAACTCGAGGGGCCCGCGCCGCAGCTCGCGGCGCTCGGCGTCGCCGCCGTCCAGCGGCAGCCGGTACCGGACCAGGTCGCCGGCCGGCAGGTCGGGCGTCTCGCTGCGTAAGTTCTCGAGGGTGAGGCCGGTCACCGCCGACTCGTCGTCGAACGCCACCAGGTCGACGACCAGCTCGTCGTCGTCCTCGTAGGCGTTGGCGTAGTGATAGACGAAGAACGGGTCGACGGGGACGGTCGCGACCCGCTCGCCGTCCGTCCGGTCGAGGACGACGAACCGGGTCGGCCCTTCCAGCGGCCCGAAAGCATCGAGAAACGTCGTTCCGGTGAGGCTGCCGACCAGCAGCGACGACAGGTCCAGCCCGTAGCCGCCGACGGTGACGACGGCGTAGCGCTCGGTGACGGCGAAGGAGTGGACGTACGGCGCCTCGTCGAACCGCAGCGTCGCGAGCGACGTCGCTTCGCCGCCGTCCCGCCGGAACAGCGTGTACGTCGTCTCTCGGCCGTAGGAGACGCCGAGGTTGAGGACGGTCCCGTCGGGGTCGCGGTGGAGGTGCCCCAGCGTGAGGTCGCAGTCCAGCCCCGCCGTGAGATCGACCCGCTCCTCGGTAGCCAGCGTCTCGGGGTCGAACTGGAGCCCCCACGGCGACTCCGTCACCGCCATCGGCTCGCCGTCCCGCCGGGCGACGCCGATGACCGGGTTGTCGGGGAACACCCCGGTCAGCGCCTGCCGGAGCCGCGTCCAGACCGGTCGGTCCGGCGCCGTCCCCGGAAAGGGCGTCCGGACGCCGCCGCCCGACCGCTCGAAGGCGAGGTCCTCGCTCTCGACGAACCGGTTGGCGTACCGGACGCCGTCGTCGTCGAAGGCGACCCGCCGCAGCATCGCGTAGGAGTCGAACCAGTGGTTCAGCGGCTCGCCGTCGGCCTCGAACTGGCCGGGACCGTTCTGGAGGTACCGCCCCCGGAGCCACGCCGGCAGCGATCCCTCGACGGGAAGCCGCTCGTCGCGCAGTTCCTCCCGCTGGGTCTCGAAGCCGGGCCGATAGTCGACTGACATGCCCGCCGTTCGGGCGCCGGCGGCTAATCGTTTGGGCGGCGACGGCGGGTACTGTTTAGTTAGGGTTGAATACAGTGCGAATGGAGTGGACAGGACCTCGGAAGCCCCTGCGCTCTCGGCGGCTGCGACTCGCTGCGGTCCGCGGGCTGCGTCCTGCGGTCCTTACGTCGTCTCGCTCGCCGAGAGCCCAGCCCCTTCCAGCCCCGCCCAGCGGTGGATTTTCCGCCAGCATCGCTTAATTAAACGCGACCCGACGGCGCGGTCGCGGGCGGCCGCTCACACCGCCGGCCGTAACGACGTGAAGCGACCCCGTCCGGAAGATGGGTTCTGGACGGTATCCATCCGGATACCGTCGAGACGTCTTGAACGAATTACCGCCGGCAGTATCAGCGATTTCGAGGCGGAGCCTCCGGCGTCAAGTCGGGAGGGACCGGAGGTCCCTCTGACCATTCGAACGGGCGCTTTGCGCCCGTGAGAAGAGAGCGAGCGACGCGAGCGAGTAGGCCGGAGAGGAGATCGACAACTCCGACATATTCCATGAACTGTTGCCCTTCTCCCTCCCCATATTGATAAACCATTAGACATACGTCTGACGTATGGAGGTGCGGCGGACTGTCCCGGTCAAACTCGACGTGGACAGCGACAACGCCGCACTTCTGCGCGAAACAGTTGACGAGTTTCTGTGGGCCGCCAATTACGTTATAGACCACGCTTGGCAGGGCGAATACAAGACGACCAGCAAGGCACAGTTGCAGGAGGAAACCTACGACGAGGTGCGCGAACGGACACGGTTGCACGCGAATCTCGTCCAGAACGCTCGCAACAAGGCCGCCGACGCCGTGCAGAGCATTGTTGCCCGCTGGAAACAGGGCGAGTACGCTGGCAAACCGCACTTCTCGAATCCGACCGCTGTGTACGACAGGCGGTGTGCCACCTTCCACAACGAGTGCGTGTCGCTGGCAACCGTGGATGGGCGTATTGAGGTTGAGTACGTCCTCCCGGACCCCGACCGTGACACGCCTCATAGTCGGTATCTCGACACCGACGATTACGAAGCGACGGGTGCGGAACTACACCACAGAGACGACGGATGGTTCCTTCACCTTCGCACAAAGGCGGAGATGGAGTTCGACACGCTGGAACAGGCAACAGCCGGGCACAGCACAGTCCTCGGCGTTCACAAGAGCGAAGCTCTTGTGCAGCCCATCAGAAATCTTCGATTTCTGAGGACGTTGACCTCGGCGTGAACCAACTCGCGGTCACGTCGACGGGTGTGTTCTGGAGCGGTAACGAGTTCGACCATTGGCGGCGCGAGTATGAGAAGCGGCGTGGCTCGCTTCAACAATGTGGAAGCCGCCATGCCCACGAAAACATCCAGGCAATCGGTCGCAAAGAGACAGGTCGATTCAAAATGATGCTCCACCGGATTGCCAACGGTATCATTGAGGAGGCAACCGAGAACGGGTGTACGGTCATCGCCTTCGAGGAGTTGACCGGCATCCGCGACAAACTTTCTGGCGAGTCGTGGGGCCACGAGTGGGCCTTCGAGCGGTTGTACGAATACGTCGAATACAAAGCCGAGTTACACGGCATCGACACAGAACAGGTGAACCCAGAGAACACGTCCCGTCGATGTTCGACATGTGGGTTCACGCACCCTGACAACCGCGATGGCGAGAACTTCGAGTGCCTGAAGTGCGGCTACAAGAACCATGCCGACTACAATGCCGCGAAGAACATCGGACTGCGGTATCTCCGTCGGAACCAAACTGGGGACGACGGAGGCGCACCCGTAGGCGTGCGCTTGAATCGCGGGATGTTGAACGCGAACGGAGAGTTTGAACCTCCTGCCGGCAACGGCCAGAGCGGGAGTCCACGCGAAAGCCCCAGTGGAGGCTCACAGCCTCCACGTCGTCAGACGCAGTCTGACGGAACCCTCAATGAAGCGAACGGCGATAGCGCGGAACGAAGTTCCGCGAACCATTCGAGCGGGCCTGCGGCCCGCGAGAAGAA
>PXRZ01000061.1:0-24897 GCA_003022945.1 Halobacteriales archaeon QS_8_69_73
CGGCACCGCGATGACCTTGTCGTCCTGCTCGCCGTCGTCGTCCATCTTCATCAGCGCGACGGGGCGGACCTCGACGACGCAGCCCGGGAAGGTGGCGTCTTCGACCAACACCAGCACGTCGAAGGGGTCCTCGTCGTCGTAGTACGACCGCGGGATGAACCCGTAGTCCGACGGGTAGTGGACGTTCGAGTGCAGCACCCGGTCCAGCACGACGCCGGGGACGTCCTTGTCGTACTCGTACTTGTTGCGCTCGCCTTTCAGACACTCGACGACGGCGTAGATCTCCTCGGGGGCGTCCGGTCCGGTCTCGAGGTCAGTCCACAGGTTCGTTCCGGCCATACGTCGGCGTGGGCGTGACGGCCGCAAAGAGCTTTCGACACGCCCCCGAACCACGGGCCGGAAGCGTGACATCGACAACCGGAGACAAGTAGATGTTTGCTAAGTGTTAAGTATGCCCCGAACCTGTCAGTTTCTATGTCAGAAGCACGGTCTACCGTCTCGGACCCAGGTGTCGCACGGGAGCTCACGGCGTTCCAACAGAACATCCTCACGATTCTGGCCGAGGACGCCCGGTATGGCCTCGCCATCAAGCGCGAACTCGAAAGCTACTACGACAGCGAGGTGAACCACGGTCGACTCTACCCGAACCTCGACGATCTCGTGGAGATGGGGCTCGTCGAAAAGAGCGAACTCGACAAGCGAACCAACGAGTACGCCCTCACCGAGGAGGGATTCGAGGCCGTCCTCGGACAGCTCGAGTGGGTGTTCTCCAACGTCGCGACCGGCGACGGCCGGGGCGACGAGCTCCGCGAGCTGGTCGACCGGTTCGAATAACACGACGCCCGAGCCGGTGGATTCTCCTTCTGCGACGCGACGGCTCTCGCCCGAGCCACCGCGATGACGGCGGTCGACACCGAAGGACACCGACGATGTCGGCGGTCCGTCCGGCGCGGAGCTCCGTGACGCTCGACCACGCGTCCGGCAGCGTGAGTAGGGCCCGGCGACGACCGCCAGCCTGCTGTCGGAGCTGGCCGGGGCGATCGTGTCGGTCGCCGACCGGGTCGACATGCCGGAGGGTGGCACCCGACCTCACGTGACTGCCAGCCCCGCCACACCGCTCGTGAACCTCGTGGTGATCGTCGCGATAGTTTTCGGCACGGTAGCGAAGACGGGGCTACTTCGACGTTCAGAACCCGATTCCTTCGACACTCAGCGGTAACGGCTCGTAGTGATCACGATCACTATCGGGCGAGCCGGTCGGGGTCGACCTTGCAGACCTCCCGGGCGAGAACGGTCGCGTAGCTGCCCGGCGGTAGCGAGAACGACAGCGTCAGCGGGTCGCGGTCGACGGCGAGGTCGGTCGCGACGCGGACCGGCCGCCGGGTGCCGGTCGTGCCGAACTCCCCCGGCAGGTCGAAGTCCGACGGGCCGACCCCGAGCTCGTCGAGCACGCCGCGGGCGATATCGGCGGGCTCGCCGTCGCCGAAGATAGTGTCGGTGCCGACGAGCGGCGCGGTGACGAACGCCCGGCCCCGCTCGCAGTGCCGGCGGACGGTCGTCAGGCGGTCCTCGTCGACGACCTGCGTCCGGTCGGTGGCCGGCCGTCCCGCGTCGTCGGCGAAACAGACCACGTCGCCGGCGACCGGCCGACCGAACGGCAGCCCCCGGCGGAGCCGCTCGGAGCAGATTCGGTTGAAAACGTACGACTGGGCGGCGTTAACGAACAGCCGCTGGAGGTTCGTCGGCAGCTCCTCCAGGGCGGCCCGGTAGTCGGCCGGTCCGTCGGCGCCCTCCGCGAGCCGGCCGGCGATGGCCTGCTCGTAGCGCAGGTGACCGGGGAGCCGCTCGACGGCGGTCGCCCAGTCGCGCGTCTCGCCGACCTCCTCGCGGGCCTCCCGGGTCCGGTCGGGCTCGCGCTCGCTGGCCTCACAGACGTAGCGGACGGCCGCCGCCGCCCAGTCGCCGCGGACGACGTCGAGACCGACCCGGTGGGTGATCGGCCGCCGCGAGCCGAACCGTTGCTGGCCGAAGTAGTTGGGGACCGCGACGACATCGCCGTCGCCGTCGTCGCCGTCGTCGCCGTCGGCGGCGAAGTCACGCAGCTCGTCGACGACCGATTCGACGGCCGCCGGACGGTCGGCGTCCCGGACGACGATCTCGAAGTCGTTGCCGGCGAGGTCGCCGAACAGTACCGGCCGCCCGGCCCGGCCCAGCGGCTCGAGGTCGGCGTCGTCGACGGCCGGCAGGTCGGTCCGGTCGGAACGAACGGAAAACAGCTGCGTCGTGACGGCGTGTTTGTCCTTGGTGCCGGCCCAGGAGACCCGCTCGCGGCTCACCCCCAGCGCGTCAGAAAGGGCGGCCGCGAAGTCGTTGGTGTCCCAGCCCCGCAGCGTCGCCCGGAAGATCAGATGCGGGTACGACCCCGGATCGGCGCCGGCCGGCCGGAGGTCGACGTCGAAGGCCTCCCGCTCGCGGACGCGGAAGTCCTCGGGCCGGTTGCGGAGCCGGCCGCCGACGCCGTCGGCCGTCGAGACGTAGAGATCGATGCCGACGGCCCGCTCGATGGGGTGGGCCTCGCGCATACCGACATCACCGGCCGGCGGGGCAAAGCCCCTTCGTCTCGCCGACGGGTCGGCTGCGGCTCGGAACTCGGAGATCAGCGGCGTCTCGATTTCGCCCGCGTCGAGCCGCGAGGAGCGGCCGCCATTCGCACGGACCGGCTCGGTGGAGTTCGTCGGCCGTTTCGGGAATCAGCAGGTCGATTTCGCCGTTCGTCGTCTAATCTATTGTGGTGTCCATACTCCCCAAACATAATGATCGTTGACGATATTGAGGAAAGACCTGCCGGGCGGCCCACAGCGACGGGCGGTCGCAGAAGGGGAAGGTCGGCGGGTCAGGCGGACTCGACGTCGCCTTCCATCGAGGAGTGAACCGTACAGCGGTATGTGGCAGCCTCGGCGGCGAGGCTCTCCGTGAAGGTGAACGACAGCTGTTCGCCCTCGTCGACCCAGCCGACGTCGGCGTCGCCTTCGAACTCGCCGTCGGCGTCCCTACCCTGCGACAGCAGCGCCGTGCCGTCGCCGGTCTCGACGGCGAACGGGTGCTGGCCCCAGCCGTCGTTGGTGACGGCGTACCGCTGGCCGACCTCGAAGGTCATCGTCGGGTTCTCGGCGCCGGTCTCGGCGACCGAGCCGGTCTCGTCCTGGGTGACCTCCCAGGCGCTGACGCCAACGTTGTCGATCGTCAGCCCGGCGCCGGAGATCTCCGCCGACATCTCGCCGTCCGTCGGCGTCTCGCCGTCCATTCCGCCGTCCGTCTCCGTCATCTCGCCGTCCATCCCGTCGTCCGTCTCCGTCATTCCGCCGTCCATCCCGTCGCCCGTTTCCGTCGTCTCGTTGTCGCCGTTGCCGTTGCCGTTGCCGGTACAGCCGGCCAGCCCGGCAGCCAGTGCGATACCCGTCGTCCGTAGGAGGTGTCGTCGTTCCATCGTGAGTTCGTCGTCTGCAGTGACCCCGTCCGCGGTGCGTCCGCCGTCGACCCCGGGGTCGGGGGGTTCCTTCCGCCTGCAGCCTTCGATTACGGTTTCTGAACGGGTAAAGTTCTCCATCTCCGGACGCGTCGGAGGCGCCACACGGCCGCCGAGTCGATTCCGCGACTTCCCGAGAGAAATGGAGGCCGGCGTCACGAGCCCGGACCGTGGGATTCATTACCATGGACAGCCACGCCCGGATATGAACGAGACAGCCGAGGAACACGTCTGCGAGAACTGCGGGAGGACCTTTGGGTCGAAGGCGGAGCTGCGACAGCACGTCCGCGAGGTCGGGCTCGTCGCGTAGCCGGAACGATCGCGAGGTCGCCGGTCGCAGCCGCAACGACGACCAGGTAAAACAGCATTCCGAGAGCGGCGCTGGTCGCAACGACCCGGCTGGGGTCCTGCCGGGGTAAGGAGCGTCTGACCGGCGGAATCTCCCGCAGTTCCGATCGGGTGAGGAGGCGGGTCATCGCGGCCCCGAAGCCGGCGACGTGCGCCGGGCCCATCGCGAGGCTGTCTACCTGGTCGACGTCGATGCAGGCGGAATCCGCCCCGACCTGTAGGTGCCGGAGGCCGGACCGCACTACCGGGTGCCGTACGCCGAGCGGGTCGCCGGCGGTGGCTTCCGGTCGGTGCCGCCGAGAGGATCACGGCCCCGAAGGGCGCCGACGCCGTCGTCCGGAAGGGCCGCGCCGACCTGGCGGTCGTCGGTCGCCAGCACTTTCGGGACCCGGACTTCGCGGTCCGGGCCGCCGAGGCGCTGGGTTACGAGGCGCCCGTCCCACGGCAGTACCGGCGTGGGTTCGACTGAGTCGGGCCGCTACGAGACCTCGTGAAACCGCTCCAGGACCTCCGTCGGAACCGGGTTCCGGTACTCGAACGCTTCCCCCGAGCACAGCGCCTCGAAGTCCGTGTCGGTGGTGCAGATGGCGTCGACGTCTGCCTCTCGCGCCACCGCGAGGTAGAAGCAGTCGTATACATCGTGGTTCTTCGCCGCGCTGATTTCGTACGCGTCTCGGACCGTTCCGTCGTCGACGTCGACGAACTCCATCGGGTACTTGAGGAGGGACGACACGGCGTTTCTCGCGCCGACCGTCTCGAAGCCGAGGTCCTCGAGCACCCACTGCACCCGGAGCAGGAGGTACCCGAACGCGACGAGGGTGTCCGACCCGGTGAGTGCCGGCACCAGCGCCTCGGCCACGTACGGGTGGCCGGGGTGGTCGTCGACGAGCTGGATGGAGAGCGCGTTCACGTCGGGCAGAATCCGACGCCCCATCAGGATCCCCCGAACGTCGCCTCGCCGGCATCCCGGAAGGCCTCCTCGCCCCACTCCTCGTCCCGGGTGAGCGTCTCGAGGGCGGGGAGCTGGCGTACCAGTCGGATGTCGCCGCCCTCGCGGACCACCACGAACTCCGTCCCGCCCTCCAACTGGAGGTCATCGCGTAGCTCCTTGGGGATCGTGAGTCGGCCGCGGTCGTTCAGTTCGGCCGTCCCGTACTCGGACGCGCCCGCGGGTTCGTCGCTCGTGCCCATCGATCTGTTATATCGAACGTCTTCTATCACCATAAATCGTGGTGACGGATTCGGTCGGATTCCCCACGGTCAGTACAGACTCAGCTCGCCGGTCACCTTGTCGATGACGTTCTCCGCACCGGGGCCGACCGCCAGCGCCGTCAGCGTCCCCGGCTCCAATTGTGTGTGACCGGCGTCCCGCACCAGCGCGTACGGCAGCCCCTCCCGGCGGGCCTGGTCGGCCAGCTCCTGGAGCTGTGACTCGCCGGCGCCCTTCAGGACGACCTTCTTCTGGCCGCCGGACGTCCACCCGCTCCGGGCCGACGAGTCGGCCGATTCGTAGGCCGAAAGCGACGCGTGAGCGACCTGTGCGGCGAGCTTCCCTTGGCCCATACCGAGGTCCGTCCGGGCGACGATGGCCTGTTTCATACCGGCGCGAGGCCCGCCGGGGCGAAAACGCTGGCGCCCGGCGGCGGCGCGACTACGCCGTCAGGAAGACTTATGAAGAAGTCGTATCTGAACGAAACGAATGGCGCTCGGAGCCCTCCGCGACCTACTCGTGTATCCGCGGGCGTTCTTCGAGGAGCGGTCCCTCCGACGCCAGACGTGGCACGCGCTCGGGGCTGTCCTGCTGACCGCGCTCGTGACCCTCGTCGGCATCTGGGCGCTGTTCTGGGGTCCGCTGGCGGAGATGCCGCCCGAGGGACGGCGCGCCTTTCGCCAGCTGTTCGGCACCATGCTCGTGTTCGTCCCCCTCGCGGCACTGTTCGGGTGGGGGCTCATCACGGGCGTCGTCCACCTCGCCGTCCGGAACTACGCCGAGCGGGCGACCTTCGGCCGGACGTTCGCGGTCGTCGGCCTCGCCGCGCTCGTCGAGATACCCGTCATAATCCATCTCGTTCGCGGAGCCTCGACAGGCGATGACCCAGCTTCAGTCCGCGAGCGACGGTAATAGCCCGCTGGCGATTCTGGCTTGGGCCGTCGTGACGCTGTGGAAGGGGTATATCTGGCGGGAGGGGCTGCTCGGCGCCTACGACCTGCCAGCGGACCGCGCTACCCTCGCGGCCGCCGTCGGCGCCGGCCTTGCGTTCATGTTCGTCCTCGTCGGGTAGCCGCCTGGTAGTGTTTACTTAGGAGGGAGTGGCGTACTTCGGTGGTGACGATGGCGTGTCCGAACGCCCTCCCGCTGGCGGGCTGTGGCTCACGGGTCGCTTCGCTCACCGGCAGAGCAGAGCTCTGCCGAGCCCTCGCTCGTTTCACTCGCGAGGACCCCATTCGCGTCGAGGCGCTCCCCGCCTCGCGGTTCCCACCGCTCGGCTCGACCGAGGCCTCCCTCCGGTCGGCCTCGCGGGTCGCGTCTCGCTACTGCTCGCTGTGCTCGCGTGTCGTCGCTCCGTGCATCGCTCCTCCCGCTCGCTTCGTTCCGAGACCTCCCTCGCTGCGCTCGCTCGGTCTCGCTGTCGTCCGAAAATCGAAGAGCTTCGTGATCACGGACGACCGGCGGTCGTCCGAACGACGCTTCGCGACTCCCCGCGGTCACCGGCAGAGCGAGGCTTGCCGAGCCCTCGTTCGCTGCGCTCGCTCGGCCTCGCCGCGCGAGCGGTCGGCCCCGGTCGAGGTCCCGCTCGACGCCGGCTGATCGGCCGGCCCTCGCGTAGCTAACCACCGCCAGCCGCCTGCATCGGTGACTATTAATCACTGTCGGCCCCCTGTCGGGGTATGATACTCTCCGATGCGGACATCCGCCGCCGGCTGACGGACGGCGAACTGGTCGTCGAGCCGCTCGACGACCCCGAACTGCAGATCCAGCCGGCCAGCGTCGACCTCCGGCTCGGCCGGAAGTTCCTCGAGTTCCAGCGTACCAACATCTCGTGTATCCACCCCGACAGCGAACGGGAGGTCGACGAGTACGTCGACGAGACCCACGTCGAGGCGGGCGAGGACTTCGTTCTCCACCCCGGCGACTTCGTTCTCGGGACGACGAAGGAACGCGTCGAGATTCCGCCGGACCTCCTCGGGACGGTCCAGGGACGGTCCTCGCTCGGCCGGCTCGCAGTTGTCATCCATGCGACAGCAGGTATCGTCGATCCGGGTTACAAAGGCCAGATAACCCTCGAGCTATCCAATCTCGGTACTGCGCCAGTATCTCTGAATCCCGACATGCGGATTTCGCAGCTCATCTTCACCGAACTGAAAAGCCGCGCCGAACGTCCCTACGGCACGGAGCGCGGCTCGAAGTACCAGGACCAGTCGGGGCCGCAGGCCTCCCGCATTCAGTCCGACGAGGAGTTCGGGGGCGACCAGCGCCCATGAGGTTCATCGAGGAGGTGGTCGTCGAGGAGTTCCTGCCGACGTTTCGGTCGCTTCTGGCGGGCGAACTGCGGGAGCGGGACCTCACCCAGAGCGAGGTGGCGGACCTGCTCGGCATCAGCCAGAGCGCTGTCTCGAAGTACGCCCATGGCGAGGTCGAGGTCAACGACGAACTGGCCGGCGACGAGCGGGTCCGGGAACTGGTCGGGACGCTGGCCGACGGCCTCGCCGACGACGAGATGACCCGGGTGCAGGCGCTCGTCGAGACGGAGGTGCTGATCCGCCGCCTGGAGCGAGGCGACCTCCTGGCGCGGCTCCACGAGGCCGCCTTCCCGCCGCTTGCGGAGTTCGAGGGCTCCTTCGACGTCCACGACCCGGACGGGCGGCTGCGGGCGACCGAGCGGGTCCGGGCGTCGGTCCGCCGCGGCGTGGCGACGCTGGAGAACACCGGCGGCTTCGCCAACCTCATCCCCGCCGTCGGGTCGAACCTCGTCGAGGCGCTGCCCGACGCGACGACCGTCGACGACGTGGCGGCCGTCCCCGGCCGCATTCTCGACGTCAAAGGAACGGCGACGGTGCCCGGCGACCCGGAGTTCGGCGTCTCCGGCCACGTCGCCTCCGTACTGTTGGCGGCTCGGGATGCCGGCAGCCCCGCGCGGGCGGCGCTGAACGTCCATTACGAGCCGTCGCTGGTGGCCGACCTGGAGGCCCGCGGCCAGGAGACCGCGGAGTTCGACGTCGAGGCCGACCTCGAACCGGGCGTCGCGGCGGCGCTGGCCGACGGCCCGGCCGACGTGCTCTATCAGACCGGCGGGTTCGGCGTCGAGCCGGTCTGCTACGTTCTCGGCGCCGACGCCGGCGAGGTCGTCGCCGCCGTCCGGGAGCTCTATCGGTGAGCGTCGCCGACTTCTACGGCCGGTGGGCGGCCCTCTACGACCGGGTCGCGACCGCCCCCGGCGTCGGGCGGTGGCGCCGGGCGGCCGCCGAGCGGGTCGCCCGCCCCGGCGACACCGTCGTCGAGATGGGCTGTGGCACCGGCGCCAACCTGCCGTACCTCCGAGAGCGCGTCGGTCCGACGGGCCGCGTCGTCGGTGTCGACCTCGCCGGGCCGCCGCTGCGGTGGGCCCGCGACCGGGCCGGCCGGTACGGCGACGACGATGTCGCTGTCGTCCGCGGGGACGCGACCGACCCACCGGTCAGAACCGCCGACGCCGTCCTCGGTACCTTCGTCTGCGGGCTGTTCGACGATCCCGGCGACATCGTCGGTCGGTGGTGCGATCTGGTCGGACCCGGCGGCCGGATCGCGCTGATGGACGCGACGGCGACGGAGGCGGCGGTCGGCCGGCCGCTCGTCCCGCTGTTCCGGGCGTTCGTCGCCGCCGGCGCCCCCGGGAGCGGCCCCGGCGACGTCCTTCGGGCGCCGTTCGGCCAGCCGGACGAGCCGCTGTCTCGCCGCGTGGCGGCCTCGCGGGCGGCGCTGGCCGACCGCGCAGAGGCGCGGCGCTACGAGACGTTCGGGCTCGGCTTCGTCGGCCTGCTGTCCGGGCGGGTCCGCTAGCGTTATCGCGGCGCCGGCCGACGTTCGAACATGGACCGACGGACGCTCGCCGGGACGGCCGTGACGGCCGCCGCCGTCGTCACGGGCGTCGTCGCGGACTTCCTGGCCGAAGCGGACCTTCTGCCGCTGTTGTTGGCGGCCGGCGCCGCCGGCGGCCTCCTCGCCGGCGGCCTCTCGCGGGAACCGGGCCACGTCGGTGCCGGCGCCCGGGCCGGCGCCTACGGCGGCGCCGTCGGCTTCCTCGGCTTCGTCGCCGTCGGCCTCGGACAGTCGCTCGGCGGCGGTCCCCCGGTGCTGGTGCTCGGTGCTCAGACACTGCTCATCGCGGTGCTGGTCGTACCCGTCTACGCGCTATCGGGCGCCGTCGCGGCGGCCGTCGGCGTTCGGCTCCGGCGCGCCGGCGGCCGCGAGACGGCGTCGTAGGGCCAGGGCCAGGGCCCGGTCGGCGCCCGCCCCGCGTCGTCGGCACGGCGGCACAGCGGCACGGCTCGCCGTCCCGGCCCTGCAAGCCCAACGAGTGACTGCCGATGCCCGGATTACTGCGGCGCCTCGCCGTCCGGCGTCGGCAGCGCCCGCAACTCCCGGGGCGGCACCAGGAAGTTGCCCCGGTTTTTCACGAAGATGTACCGGAGGATGCCGTTGTTGACCCGCTGGCGGACGGCGGGCGTCTCCTCGACGACGTCGGAGGCGTTCATGGCTTTCCGTATCTCCTCGAAGGTCGATATCTCCTTCTGGAGGCTCGGGAAATGGAGGCTGGCGATGCCCTGGTCGGTCGACTCGACGTGGCGGCGGACGGTCCGGAAGTTGCCCGCCTCGTCACGGTTGGCGCGGGCCATCTTCTGGGCGTGGCCGACGACGCCGTGCTCGCGGGCGGCCGCGACCAGCCCGTCGAGGTCCTCGGCGGCGACGCCGCTGAAATCGAGGTTCTCGGCGGCGTTTTGGATCTCGCCGGCGCGGTCGGTGCCGAACAGCTTCATCACCATCTCCGCGTGGTCGTTGTCCTCGTACCACCGCTTCAGCCGCTGCTGGACCCGCGAGACGTGTTTCGTGGTGCCGCCGGCGAAGGGCCCCTCCTCGATGGTGACGTACGACTCCGAGGCCTGGTTGCCGGCGAAGCCGGCGTTGAACCCCATGAACAGCTTCGAGGCGTCGGGCAGGTCGGCGTCGGCGGGGATACCATCGACCTGGTCGGCGCGGTCGGCCGGCATGCCGCGGCCGATGAAGCCCGTCCGACGGTCGTCGACGGTCGCCGGGACGTCGACGGCCTCGACGCCGTTGGCCGTCTCGCGGTCGCCGAACAGCGCCGCCTCGGCCTCCGTCGGGACCTCGGCGCGGTCGGAGGTCAACTGCAGCAGCGCGTCCTGGGTGTCCAGCTCCGGCGTCTCGAAGCTCGAAAGCCGTCGCGGCGGCGGCAGGTCCACGCCCGCCGGCTCGCGGCCGTACCGCTCGAAGTACGGCCGCGAGTAGGCAATCGAGTGGACGAGCCCGGCCGGCGACCGCTCGTATGCCCGGTCCAGCACCGACAGCGCCGACTCGACCTGCCGGCGGTCGGCCGCCGAGGGCTCGCCGTCGGCGTCCAGCTCCAGGTAGAGGAATACATGGTGCCGCGGCAGCTTCGGGTTGCCCTGCTCGTCAGTCTCGAGGATGTCCCGCCAAGCGTGCTGGCGGCGCTCCAGCTCGGCGGGGTTTTCGACGCCGGTCGGCACCGGGTCGTCGCCGCCGAGGTCGAGACAGGCCGACAGCGCCGAGGCGCCGCCGGCCGCGACGGCCGCCTTCAGGAACTGCCGACGGGTCGGCTCGTACCGGCGAGACATTTGCTTTCGGTACATCCGGAACGGGAATGTGGGTTGTGGTTCGTGCGACGAACGCCGACCGCCGCGGTCACCCGTCGCCGTACAGCCGAACGTGTCGCGCGCGGGACGCCGGTCCCCGCAGTTGCGCCTCGACCGGCGCCGGCTGTCGGTAGGCGTCGTGGAGCCGACAGTCCGGTGCCTCGCAGAAGGCCGTCCCCGTCTCCAGGTAGTCGTACGCCGCCAGACGTCGCCGCAGAGGACGTCGGTTGTCCGCGGGTCGTCGGCGACGAGGAAGTCGCCGCCAGCACCTCCCGGGGCGGGGCGCCGCCGGACAACATCGGCCAGCCCGCCGAGCAGGCGGCCGGAGACGGCCACCTCGGCGTCGACTCGATGGGCGAGTTGGCCGGCGACGGCGTCGGTCGCCGGCGCCGGCGCGCGGTACAGCGTGACCTCCTCGACCGTACCGGGAGTGGTATCACCGTGTGAGACGAGAATCCGGCCGGCGTGAACCTCCCGAGGGTGGCGGCGTCGGAACCCGATGAAGATGTCCAGCCGGCCGCCGTGGCCCGATGCGAGAAGCCGGCCCCTTCGGCAGGAAAGGGCTGCCCGGACCCCCGGTCGGGCCCCGACCTTTCAGTGAATCGTCCGGCAGTCGTTTTCGGGTCGTCCTTTCGACGCGATAATGTCGCGAGGGAGGGTACCCGACTTTTGTATTATGCATTTTCGATATCGACCGCACGACTGCGTGCGGTCGTGCCGGTTGACAGCTACGAAAGTGTCATAGAACTGCTCACAAGGTGTCGATTTCACCCGAACCCCGGTGAGCCGGCTGAGAGGTAGACGTGCCTGTTGATTAGATCGGAAAAATATTCACCGGCCCTGAAAGCAGTGCCTTCTGCGACCCTTGCTGTCGCCGTTACAAACAGGTCTCAATCAGACAGTAGCAGATTTAAGTGCTCGTTGAGTAGTATTCTCTGAGCGACGGTAAGGCGACACCAGATACGAGACCAGCCTTCTCAACTACTCACAAGATAGCTTACATTTGGCCGGCACACCTACCGCTATTCGACGGAGCAGATCTGAGAGCGTTAGAAATTGTTCCGTGACCGATCAGTCCGATTCGACCCGAAACGCCAGATAGCACTGCGACGGGATCGAAACACAACCCTCTTCCGATTCGCCCTTTAATTACAAGATGGATAGTGCTGAAACCATACTGTCGGTTTCAAAGCTCATTTAGAGCGAGAAACTACCATTATAGACCATGGAAAAATCAAACATAACATACAGTTTTCCCGTTCCCTCGGTTTCGGAGTTCTTCAAAAGGTACGGACTCGGACTCGTGATGGTCGCGAGCTACTTCGGATCGGGCTCGGTGTTCATCGCGAGCTCGGCCGGCGTCAGGTACGGCTACACGCTACTATGGGCCGTCGTCGGCGCTGTCCTACTGGGATTTATGGCCCAGGACATGAGCGCTCGCCTCGGCATCCACGGGGACTCGCTCGCCGCGTTCGCCCGCGAGAAGCTCGGATCGACGCTCGCGACGGCGATAATGATCCTCTTGGCCGTCGGCTGCGTGGCCTGGACTCTCGAACTTACTGCTGCCGTGGGAAAGGGCATCGTCATCCTCCTCGGACTGGAGAGCATCGGCTGGCAGCCCTTCGCCTACCTGACGGGGCTCGCCGCGATCGTCATCGGGATTCTCGGCTACGACGCGGTCGAGAAGATCATGGTCACGATGATGATGGCTCTGCTGATCGCGTACGTCTTCGTTGCGGGGGCGAGCAGTCCGGACCTCGTCGCCGCTGCGTCTGGCTTCGTCCCCTCGCTCGAAGCGGCAGGAGCGGTGACACTTGCGGTGAGTATCCTCGGAACGACCGCGCTCTGGCCGAACTTCTTTCTCGAGTCACAGCTCGTCAAGGAGAAGGGCTGGACCGACCGCACGGACATCCCCACGATGCGACGCGACCTCGCGATCGGCTACGCCGTCGGCGGTATCACTACGATCGCTATCGTCGTGGCTGCCGCTGCAGTGCTCCGGCCGGCGGGCTACGACCAGCTCGAGACCTTCCTCACGCCGGGCCGAGCGCTCGCGTCCATCCTCGGTGAATGGGCGACGGTCCTCTTTCTCGTCGGCACGCTCGCCGCCGCGTTCAACAGCATCATCCCCATCATGTGGGCACCCGCATACATGATCCCGACCGCCCTCGGGGAGTCGTACGCGGACAGCACGCGCGCATTTCGGCTCATATACGTCGGTGGCGTCGCGCTCGGCAGCCTCTCGCCGCTTGTCAACCAGTACTTCGGGTTGAGCGTCATCGATATGATCATTCTCTTCCCGGCGTACAACGGCGTCGTCGGCCTCCCTATCACTGCCCTATTGTTGTTCTGGGCCGTCAACGACCGCAGCGCGATGGATGACCACACGAACAACTGGAAGCTGAACGTTCTCAACAGCGCGCTCATCCTGCTGGCTGTCTACTCCGCGTGGGCCGCCGGGCAGTCCGTCGTCGACGCCATCCTCACGGGTGGATTATAGGGCGGATGATCGCCGGCGTTCCTGCCTCCACGCTCGCGCTGCTCGTCGTGCTTTCGCTGTTCGCTGGCGTCGGCATCACGGCTGTCGGTCCGGGCGGCGTCTTCATCACCATCGCGCTCATCGCGCTAACTGACCTGCCGCCGCCGGTGGTCGTCGGTACAGCAAGCGCGACGTTCGTCGCGACCGGCCTCGTCGGGACGGAGAGCTACCGCCGCTCGGGCGAACTCGACTCGCGCACGGGCCAGTGGATGGCGGGCGTACTGAGTCTTACGGGACTCGTGGGCGCGCTCGTCGGTGTCCGTTTAAACGCGCTGGTCGACGCGGCAACGTTCCGCGTTCTGCTCGGCGTGTTCGTCTCACTGACCGGCGTCCTCGTCTACTACCGCACCCGCCACGCGTCGGTTGAGAATGACTACGACGTGACCGCAGTTCGCGGTACACTCGGCGTTGCCGGAATCGGTGGGTTCGTCGGCGTCTCGGGGGGTCTGCTCGGCGTTGGCGGTCCGGTTCTAGCTGTCCCATTACTGGTGGCCGTCGGCGTGCCGATGCTCGTCGCGGTGGGCGTCGCACAGTTGCAGTCGGTGTTCGTCGCTGCGTTCGCGACGCTCGGCTATCTCGCTCAAGGCGCAGTCTCCTGGCCGCTCGCTGTCGCGATCGGTATCCCTGAGATCGCCGGCGCCGTTGCCGGGTGGAAGCTTGCACAGTCGGTCAACTCACGGCGACTCACCCGGGCACTTGCAGTTCTGCTACTCGTTCTCGGGCCGTACATAGCGCTTCGGTGATGGCCGACTCTCATATGAGAGCCAGCACCACGAATCGATATTCCCCCATTTGATCAAAAAACTATTAGGATTCAATATCGCTCCGGTCGGTGGTTTCACCGAACGGCCAACCGGCGTGTTCGACGGCGTACGCCCGGTGGTCCGCTTCGATGAACCCGGACGCATCCTGGATGACGACCGACAGTCCCTGACCCCGGTACACCCCGATGCGTGCAGAGGCTGTACTGACCGATTCAGCATAGCGGAATACAGGGTATCTGAACCGTCGTATGACACCCTCAGCTACGGTAGTTACCGTGAGATTCGACACCGTTTTGATATCTCCGAGATGTCCGAGCCGCGATGTGAGGAGCGGTCAGTCGTCGGCGGGTGCCGCCCGGCTGGTCAGCTCGACGTCGGTGGCGTCGACCTCGAGTTCGTCGAGGGCGGCCTGGGCGGCGCGCTTGCCGGAGACTAACATCGCGCCGAAGGTCGGCCCCATCCGCGGCAGGCCGTATGTCGTCGCCGTCGCCATGCCGGTGACGACGAGCCCGTCGTGGGCGACGCCGGTGTGTTCGACGACGGCGTCCTCGCTTTCGCCGACCCACATGGAGTCGTGGCCGGGCGAGTCGTGGCCGGGGGCACCGTAGCTGTCGTCGCCGGTCTGGTCCATGCCGGTGTTGTGGGACTCGGCGTGTTCGATGCCGGGCGCCTCGAGGACGCCCCGCTCCTGGAGCTTCGAGACGGCGACGGCGTCGTGGCCCGTCGCGTCGATAACCAGGTCCGCCTCGACGGCGATCGGGTCGACGCAGGTGATCTCCCGCGGCAGGGCGTGGACCGGCGTCCAGTTCATCACGATGCCGCCGACGCGGTGGTCCTCGCGGATGACGATATCGGTGAACTCCGTCATGTTCTGCATCTTGGCGCCGGCGTCGCAGGCGGCCTTGATCAGCCCCGAACACGCTTCGGGGCCGTTGGCGACGTACAGCCCCTCGGTGTCCTGGGAGCGCTTGTAGTTGACGTCGAGGTCCTCCAGCACGGCCTGGGCGGGGTCCCGAACGGTCACCTTGTTCATCAGGAAGCCGCCGAGCCAGAAGCCGCCGCCGAGGTAGTTGTTCTTCTCGACGACCATCGTCTGAACGCCCCGCTCGGACAGCTCCTTGGCGGCCATCAGCCCCGAAGGACCGCCCCCGACGACGATGACGTCCGAGTCCGAGAAGTCCATGAACTCCTCGGTCCACTCCTGGCCGATCGCGCGTGTTACCTCCGCTTCGCCGACGTTCGAGAAATTATCGAAATCGCTCATACAACCGTGTGGTACCGGATACGAATACTAAGCCGTTCCGGTCGCTCGACGGATAGTGTTCGGTTAGGGAAATAGCGTCGCTCAGCGGTGACGATGGCGTTTCCGAACGCCCCCTCTCACTCGCAGGCTGCGCCTCGCTGTCTCCGGAAATCGGCGACTTCCGGGAGTGAGCGGATCGGAGATCCGCGATCTACGGAAGAGCGAAGCTCTTCCGGTATGACGAACGACGGCTCCGCGAGCCGTCGTTCGAATCACGCTCCCGTGTCGTCACTCCCTACGTTGCTCCTCCCGCTCGCTTCGTCACGAGTCCGCTCTCGCTGCGCTCACGTCGGCTCGTGCCGCGAGCGGTCGGCCCCGTTCGGGCTCCCGCCCGACACCGGTCGACCGGCCGGCTCTCGCGCAACTGAACATGGCCGTTCGACGCGTCGGATACGGGTGAACGTCGGCGACCGCCTATCACACTCGGGCGGGACTCGGGCTCCCCATCCGTCGCCCGTCGCTTCGTAAGCGTTACGACGGGGACCCGAGAAGGTCGGCGTATGAGCGACGACGAGGACGAAGCGGAGGAACCGGCCGTCGAACTCGGCGACGGCAACCCCGTCGAGGGGGCGCCGCCCGCGCGGGTGGCCTCTCGGCTCCACTACGCCATCGAACGGAGCGAGGTCGTCCGCCGCGAGGGCGACACCACCATCCGGACGCCGGACGGCCCCCGCGAACTCGCCGACGTCCTCGATGAGACCAACGAGGTCTATTTCGACACCCGGCGGGCATTCGTCGACGCCGTCCGCGAGGTCGTCGGGACCGGACCGGTGCCGACCGCCGGGGAGGAGTAGATCGCGGACGAACGGTGACCGCGCTCCGCGCGCGAAGCCAGCGGCCGGCCGCGCGGTGCCATCGCCGCGCAGTCCCGCGGCAGCTTTTTGCCCGCGAGCGATCAACCGTCGGTATGAGCCTCGCGTTCGACCCGGCCGAACTCGACCCGGAGGACATCGGCGAGAAGCAGACGACCCTGGAGATGGACCACGAGGCGGCCGTCGAACACGTCCGCGAGGTCGCCGAGGCGACCGGCTTCGGCGTCCCGGTCGAGTTCTCGCCGTCGGAGCTGCTCAACGAGAAGGTCGATGCCGACCGCGACCCCTACTACGTGCTCGGCGCCTGCAACCCGGACATGGCCGACCGGGCGCTCGACGAGACCCTCAAACAGGGCGCGCTGTTTCCGTGTAACTTCGTCGTCTGGCAGGAGGAACCGGGCGTCCAGCGCGTCTACCACGTCTCCATCATGAAGCTCGCCCGGCTGGCCGGAATCGCGCCGGACAACGACGCCTGGAAGGGAATCGTCGAGGACACCGGCGAGCTGGTGGAGACGTTCTTCGAGCGGGTCTGAGCGCGAGCCGACGGTCCGCGCCTCACACACCGCCCGGACACCTATCCGGGCGGGGTCCCAAGCGGTGACATGGACCTCTCACCCAGCGTCGTCCGCGAGCATGACCGGACGGCACCGGACCCGTCCGTGACCGAGACGGCCACGTTCGGCCTCGGCTGTTTCTGGGGGCCGGACGGGCGGTTCGGCGCCCTCGAAGGGGTCGTCCGGACCCGCGTCGGCTACGCCGGCGGCACCCGAACCGACCCGTCGTACCACGCGCTGGGCGACCACACCGAGGTTTTCCAGGTCGACTTCGACCCCGGACGGACCTCTTACCGGGCGCTGGCCGGGCGCGCCCTCGACGCTCACGATCCAAACCGGCAGGTCCCGAAGACACAGTACCAGAACGTACTCTTCGCGGCCACCGCGGCACAGCGGGAGACGCTCGCGACCCTCCTCGAGGAGCGCGGCCTCGAGGCCGGCGCCATCGGGACCCGAATCGAGCGGCTCGACCGGTTCTACCTCGCCGAGGACTACCACCAGAAACACGGCCTCCGTGGGACGCCGGGACTCCAGTCGGTCTTCGAGGAGCTGGGGTACGACGACGCCGAGTTGCGCGAGTCGCCCGCCGCCGCCGTACTGAACGGGGCGGCCGCGGGCCACGACGTCGACGGGAACCTCGGCGCCGCGCTGGACGGCCGGGTCGGACCGCGATAGGACGGCGAGCCGGTCGGCCTCACCGACCGAGCAGGCGTCGGAACACCCCCCGCTCGGACAGCGCCTTGTAGATATAGAAACAAGGGAAAACAAGGAAGACGACCGACAGCAGCAGGACGAACAGCGCCGGACCGGACAGCAGCGCCGCGTGCATGGAGGTGGGAAGCATATCTGAGGGAACGGCGACGGCGGCTTAACGGCTTCGAGAGCGCCTCAGCGGCCGGTGCCGGCGCCGGCGCCGAACGCCGAGAGATCGGCCTGGACGCCGGCGACCATCGTCGACTTCCGCCGGAGGTCGGCCGCCGAGACGGGCAGCCGCGGCTCCAGCTGCCGAACCGCGTCGTGGAACGACTCCGCGACGGCCGGCTCGGCGTCGAGGGCTCCCCGGACTGCCTCCCGCAGCTGCCAGATGCCGACCGGCGCCCAGTACTCGTCGGTGGCGTGGCGGACGACGAAGACCTTCGCCTGCCGGCCGCGGTCGGCCAGCTCCTCCAGCGCCGCCAGCCGGGCGGCGTAGTAGGCGCCGGCGGTCTCCTCGACGTACTCCGAGCGGCCCTCGTACCCCTCGCGGTCGGCGGCCATGTACATCTGGCCGTCGATACCGGGGTTCCAGATCGACCCGGGCGCCTTCAGCTCCAGCAGCTCGAACTCCCAGTCGCCCGGCGCGGCGACGACCCAGTAGTCGTTGCCGAGGTAGTCGTTGTGCCACACCAGCGTCTCTCCGAGGGTCGGTGCGTTGCGGATCGTCCCGCGGAGGTACTCTCCGACGGTGTCGTCGACGGCGGTGATCGACCACCGGGTCGGCACGAGCCGGCGGGTTTCCGCCCGCCCGAGGGCGCCGACCGACAGCACGTTGTTGATCTCGTAGACGTCGAACCCGCGGCGGTAGAGGTAGGTGATGGCGCCCTCGGCGCGCCAGTCGTCGTCCGACAGCGTCCGCTCGACGGCCCGCGGGACCGAGGGGTTTTCCGTCAGCCGGGCGTCGTCGGCGCTGGCCCGCGGCCCGCGTGGGGCGGTGATGTCCTCCAAGGGGCCATCGATGTCGAAGCCGGGCGTCTCCGCCAGCCCGAGTTCGACGTCGACCGGCCGGTCGGCGATGGCCACCTCCCGCTGGGTGCCGACGAAGCCGTCCCAGACGTCCGCGACGTCGACCGTCGCCCGCCGCGTGGAGTTCAACAGTCCGGCCCGCTTCTCGAAGACGTCCTCGATGTCGAAGCCGCGGCGGTACCAGTCGCCGTCGGTCACGTAGCTGTCGGCGTCGGCCTCGTCGCCGACGGGCGCCAGCAGGCCGGCCGAGACGTCCGGATACGACGACCGGCCGACGAACACCGACGGCGCCGTCGACCCGACCATCGTCCCGCCGGACAGAGTCTCGTCGAACCGCGTCCGCGCCGCCTCGATGTGGTCCGTGATGGCGTAGGACTTCTTCTCGGCGAGCTTCCGCAGCTCGACGGACTCGTCGCGGTCGAGTCCGTCGACGTACTCGTCGAGCTGCATGTCAATCGTTCGTCGGGAACGAATAAATGCTGTTCGGCTGCGGTCGGCGGAGACACCAGCCGAGAGCGTCGACAGTGCGGGCCTCGACGGCGTGGACTCGGTCCTGACTGGTGGTGACGGAGGGCCGTTTCTCGGAGGGGTCGCGGCCTCAGGCCTCGGTGTCGACGCCGGCGACGGTGTTGGTGTCGGTGCCGCCGAACTCGTCGGTCCCGTCCCCGTCGAGTTCGCCGTCGGAGTCCTCGCCGGGGACGTCGGCCGCGACGACCTCGGCCTCGGCGGGCCCGAACGTGTAGGTGCCGGTGCCGTCGGCGCCCTCCGGCGCCTCGGCGAAGTACCTCAGCGTCACGCTGCCGTCGTCTCCGACCTGGTCGGCGCCGACGGTTCCCCGGAAGGTGACGGTCCCGCTCTCGGGATCGAAGCTCTCGACGTCGCCGTACTTCCCGTCGACCGTCCAGCCGTCCGGCACCTGGTCGGTGATCTTAACCTCGCTGGCGTTCTCGAAGTCCTCGATGGTGACCCGGACGCGGTCGGTCTGGCCGGTCGTGAAGACGGAGGCATCGTCGCTCCGGGAGCCGGCGGCGGTGAACTCCGTCGTCACGTCCGGTATCTCGCCCGCCTCGAGGCCGACGTCGAGGTCGAAGTTGACCTGCACGTCGTAGCCGTTGACGACGCCGGGGACGTTCACCAGCTTGGCGACGACGAAGTACGTCTCCTCGTTGGGCTCCTCGCCGGCCTCGGCGGTCGGGACGTCGACGCTGGTCGAGGCAGACCCCCGTACGGCGGCCGCCCGGGCGACGACGTTCGGCTCGCCGTTAGTGCCGGGTTCGGCGTCGTAGACGAACAGGTCGACGTGCGGGTCACCGCGCGTCAGGCCGGTGTTGCCGCCGGCGTAGCGGGTGAAGTCGACGGAGACCTCGAGCGTCCCGCCGCGGGTCCGCACGAAGCCGGCGACGGCCCGGGAGTCCTCGGGGATGTTCAGGCCGACCGTCTCCTCGAACGTCGCGTTCGCTGAACCCATTATCGTCGACGTCGCCGGCGTCCAGCAGCTCACGCGACACGGCGTCGACGGCGGCGTCGGGGTTGACCCGGCCGTACCCCTCGTAGGGGTCGCGGTCGCCGAAGTCGTACGTCGGCGTGTGGGCGCGGTGGTGCGGCGCCGCGGTGAACGCCGTCTCGCTGGCCGTCGCCAGCAGGACGTGTTTCAGCCGCTCGACGTCCTCGATGCCGGCCTCGGCGGGCTCGGAAATCGACAGCGCGTCGGGCGCGTCGAACTCCATGGCGTTGGCCACCAGCCCGGCGATGCCGTTGACGTACGGCGCCGCCATCGAGGTGCCGGCCTTGCCGGTGTAGTCGCGGACGGCGGCGTCGGCCGGGCCGTCGGCGGCGCCGACGTCGGCGGCGTTGATCAGGTCGTCGACCGTGCCACCCGGTGCCGTGAGGTCGGGCTTGCGGTAGACGTCGCCCTCGTCGTTGCGGGCGACGGTCCCGCCGGAGGTGTAAGCCGTGAGGCCGTCGACCGGGTCGGTCGCGGCGACGGCGATGGCCGCCGCCGACCCCGAGGGGCCGGTCGACCCCGACAGCGGGCCGTTGTTGCCGGCCGAGGAGACGGTGAGGATGCCCCCCTCGGCCATCTTCCGGACGAGTTCGTACGTGTTGCCCAGCCCGAGCCGCTCGGTCGGCAGTCCGCCGTAGGAGAAGTTCGCCGTCCGGACGCCGAACGTCCCCGTGTAGAAGCCGGCGAACTCCGACAGCGACGACAGCGCGTTGCCGAGCCCCTGGATGGTGACCAGCGACGCGTTCGGCGCGGTACCGGCGTGCAGCGTCGGCTCGCCGGTCCGGCTGCCGGTCGTCGCCGCCGGCGGCAGCAGCGCGCCGACGCTGATCCGCTCGACGCGGGCCGTGCTCGGGACGGCGTCGGTCGGCCGGACGTACACCGAGTAGTCGCCCGGCTGGTCGGCGTACGCCTCAGCGACCGTCACGTCGCCGCTCTCGCTGGAGTCACTCGTCACCGACGTCGACTCGAGCGTCCGACCGTCCGGCGCCTCGATGGCAATCTCGACGTTCTCGCCGTAGACCGACGCGAAGACGCCGCCGTTCTCGCGGTGGTCGCCGCCGCCCGCCTCGGGCGTGACCTCGTATTCGAGGACGTCGGTCGGCAGCAGGACGGTCCGCGGCTCCTCCTCGACGACGTTCGACTCGTCGATCGCGCTGGCCTCGCCGGAGCCGGCGGTGATCGAGGAGACGTGCGAACCGTGGCCGTCGCCGTCGCGGGCGAGCGTTCCGCCCTTCCAGCCGACCAGCTTCGGCGTGCCCTCGTCGACGTCGCCGCTCGGCAGCGGGTCGCCGTCGAACGCCTCCAGGGAGATACTCGTCTCGAGGAACTCGCCGGTGATCTCGTAGTCCGAGGCGGCGTTGGCGTACGTCTCGGCGACGACCCGGTCGCCGTCCTCGACGGGCAGCTCGTTGTCCTGCCGCTGGGGCGTCCAGGTGAGCGTGATATCGACCTCGTCGGCGTCGTCCGGGACCGTGAGTTCGTGGACGCCGCGGTCGACGACGCCGGCGTCGGCCGCGCCGGGACCGAGCGTCCCGGAGTAGCCCTCGCCGTCGTTGAGCTCGCCGACCGCGCTCTCGCCGGAGCCCTCGACGCTGGCCTTCTCGAGACCGATATCGTCGCCGTTCTCGACGATGCGAACGTCGTTCCAGCTCAGGTCGGGGTGGCGGCCGTCGGCGCCGGAGTCGCCGACCGCGACCGACCGGTCCGGCCGACCGCGGTAGCCGCGCTCCCAGGCTTTGCTCGCCTCCCGGACCCGCGGGTTGGCGAACTCCGCCTGAAAGCCCTCGCGGGCCGCCGCCGACCCGGCCGACAGCGACGCGCCCGCCGCGCCGAGCGCTAGCCCGGTCGTCCGCATGAACGTCCGTCGCGAGAACCCGGTTCTCTCGGAGTCGTTCGACATCTCGTTTCGACGGAATACACCCGACAATAAGTCGGTTCTGACAAATCCGTCCAATCGGCGGTCGGCGGTCAGGCCTCGACGCCACCCCCGGTCAGTTCGTCGAGCCCCGGCTCCGGACTCAGGAGTGAATGCCGAGCGCCTCGATCTGCTCCTGGTACCGGTTGCGGATGGTCACCTCCGTCACCTGCGCGACGTCGGCGACCTCCCGCTGGGTTTTCTTCTCGTTGCACAGCAGCGACGCGGCGTATATGGCCGCCGCCGCGTAGCCGGTCGGCGACTTCCCGGACAGCATCCCCTTCTCGGCGGTTACCTCGATTATCTCGTGGGCCTTCGTCTGGACCTCCTCGGGCAGTTCCAGCTCCGAGCAGAACCGGGGGACGTACTTCTTGGGGTCGACCGGCTCCATCTCGAGGCCGAGTTCCTGGGAGATATAGCGGTACGTGCGGCCGATCTCCTTGCGCTCGACGCGGGAGACCCATAGAGGGCGGCGGTGGCGACGCCTTCGATGGAGCGGCCCCGGATGAGGTCGTCGTCCAGCGCCCGTCGGTAGATGACCGAGGCGACCTCCCGGACGGAGCGAGGGACGCCCAGCGCCGACGACATCCGGTCGATCTCCGACAGCGCGAACTGGAGGTTGCGCTCGCCGGCATCCTTGGTGCGGATGCGCTCCTGCCACTTCCGCAGGCGGTGCATCTGCGAGCGCTTCTTCGAGGAGATGGACCGACCGTAGGCGTCTTTATCCTTCCAGTCGATTTGGGTGGTCAACCCCTTGTCGTGCATCGTCTGGGTCGTCGGCGCTCCCACCCGGGACTTCGATTGTCGCTCGGAGTGGTTGAACGCCCGCCACTCCGGCCCACGGTCGATCTGGTCCTCCTCGACGACGAGCCCACAGTCGTTACAGATCAGCTCCCCCTGGTCGCCGTCCTTGATTATCTCCTCGGAGGAACACTCCGGACAGGCCGCCGTGTCGCTCCGCTCGTCCTGCTCGGCGTCGGACTCCTCGCGCTCGCGCTCCCGCTGGCGGGTGGGCCGTGTCATCGTAGCTGTAGGTAACCCGACCGACCGACTTAAACCCCCGTCACCGTTCGACGGCAGGTGAGACGAACCGGCTGCCGGCGGCGACGTCGCGACCGCCGTGACGGCGCTGTCGGCCCGAGACCGGAAGGAATAACACCTGGAAGCCAAACGCCGAGACGTGCCCGTTATCGACTGCGACCCGGAGGCGGCCCGCGAACGGCTCGAGGCGGCTGGCGTCGACGTCGACGACGGCAACACCGACCACGAGCGGTGGCGGGCGCGACACGCCGACGCGACGGCGGTCGCCTACGACGACAAGGTGGTCGTCCAGGGCGGGTCGCCGGCCCGGCTCGTCGGCCTTCTCGGGGGCGGCGGCGGCCGGGCGCACCTCTACTTCGACGGCGGCTCCCGCGGCAACCCCGGCCCCGCGGCGGTCGGATGGGTCCTCGTCACCGGCGACGGCATCGCCGCCGAGGACGGCGAGCGCATCGGCCGGGCGACGAACAACCAGGCCGAATACGAGGCGCTGGTCCGGGGGCTGGAGGCCGCCGTCGACGTCGGCTTCGACGAGTTGGCGGTGCGGGGCGACTCCGAGCTGGTCGTCCGGCAGGTCCGCGGCGAGTGGGACACCAACGACCCGCAGCTCCGCGAGCGGCGGCTCCGGGCCCGGGAGCTGCTGGCCCGGGTCGAGGAGTGGTCGATCGACCACGTACCGCGGGAGATAAACGACCACGCGGACGAATTGGTGAACGACGCACTCGATGGCTGACGACGAGTCACTCCCCGAGGCGGTCGTGACGCGCGCGCTGACGCTCACTCGACGGATGCGCGAGGCGGTCGACGACGACGAGCGGGCGGCCTACCGCGAGGAGCGGGACGACCTGCTCGCCGATCACGGCTACGTCCCGCGGGTCCGCGAGGACGAGGCCGGCGAGACGCTCGTGCTCTACCCCGAGGAGTGGGTCGAAGACGACGTCGTGCAGGTCGACCGGATCGGCGACGTCGACCGCGGCGTCGAGCGGTCGCTGTCGGGGGTCGGCGACGACGACTGGGCGGCCGTCGAGACGCACAACCGGGCCGTCGCCGAGCGGGTCGCCGAGGAGCACGGCGACGCTCACGGCGCCAACGCCCACGCCTTCGCCGACTTCATGGGCAATCACTACTGTAAGCGGGTCGAGACGGCGACGCCGGCCGAGCGCGCGGAGTTCCTGGAGGAGTACTTCCCGCGGAACGCTTGGCCGACGGACGACCAGCGGGCGGTCATCGAGCGGTCGCTCAGGCTCGTCCGGACGGCCGGTCGACGAGAGGGAGAGTGAGCCGCCGGCGCCGCAACCGGCCGACTTATCCGGCACAGGCGTCTCGAATCGGACATGGAGTGTCGGCAGTGTGCGAGCGCGCTGGAGCGGCCGGGCGACTACTGTCTGGTCTGCCGCAGCGCCAACGCCGACACCGCGGTTCTCGACTGCGGCCGCGAGCGGGCGACCGTCAGTTGCCTGCTCGAGGAGGCGGTCGTCGCCGAGCGGACCATCACCACCGAACCCGAAGAAAAGGGCCGGTGGGCGACGACGGAGCTCCGCAACTACGCCGGTCGAGTCGCCGACGAGGTCCGGCGCAAGCGCCCCGAAGAGGTGTACGCCGCCGGCGACCGCGAGGTGCTGTCGTCGATCCGGGCGGAGCTGCACTACCCGTTCTACCGGGTCCGCGACGACAACCCCATCGAGGCGGTCCGGGAGCGGCGCGGCGAGCCGGCCCTGGAGGTCGTCGAGGCCTCCGTCGCCGAGAAGCTCGGCGGCAGCCACTCGACGCTCATCGGCGGCCGCGACGGCCAGGCGGCCCTGGAGGCGGTCGCCGATCACCCCCACGTGAAGAAGATCGTCCCCGGCCCGATCGACGCCGGCGGCTCCGGCTCCCAGACGGGCATCCGGGCGAAGGCCACCCGGGCCGACGGCACCGGCAACGTCCGGCTGCTCGTCCGGGACGGCTCCAGCGTCCAGGAGAACCGGGTCGTCACGACCGCCGGCGACCGCAAGCTCGGCGA
>PXRZ01000061.1:25056-51054 GCA_003022945.1 Halobacteriales archaeon QS_8_69_73
TCCGCGCCGCCCTCGGCGAGGACGACGCCTGACGATGAGCTACAAGTGCTCCCGCTGCAAGCGCGACGTCGAGCTCGACGAGTACGGCGGCGTCCGCTGTCCGTACTGCGGGCATCGCGTCCTGCTGAAGGAGCGGAGCCGCGATATCAAGGAAGTCGGCGTCCAGTAACGGCGACCGTCTCTTCCGTTTCGTGACCGACAGACCGCACAGCGCCGCGGTGACCGCCCGTTATTCCGACGGCGACGCCGCCGCCGTTGTCGCCGCCGCCGTCTCCCAAGAGGTCGGCGAGATCGACGGCGACCGCTCGGCCGCGACCGTCCGCCGGGACGGCGTCGCGGTCCGCGTCGACGTCGAGGCCGACGACCTCGTGGCGCTGCGAGCCGGCCTCGATACCTGGCAGACGCTCCTGGAGGTCGCCGAGCGTGGCCTCGAGGCCGGACGCGGCCGATGATGCCAATTCGTCTCATCCACCGTCGAGGGTCGGGCTGGCGAGTACAATGGATGTCACCGTCCACCAGCGCGACCCGGTAGTACGTTTCGTTGCGCTTGAGGGAGACAGTCAGTTCGCCGCAGGTGCCCCCCGGGCCTCGACCCGCTCGCGGAGGCGCTCGAACGCCGGCGCCTCGTCGGCAGGTACCGTGTACTCGTCCATCCCGAGCGCCGTCTCAACGACGTTCCGCCCTGCGGTCGGACGGTCGGCGGAGACAATGGGGCCGGCGTTCCCGCAGTCGAGTGCCTGGACCCCCCCCCCGAGCCAGAGTCGGGCCGGCAGCTCCGCTGTACCCTGGGGCCGTCACCGGACGCGCCGGGACAGCCGGCCAGCGTGCCGGTTCCCAGCAGGCCGACGGCGCCGAGCGGCGGGCGTCTGGTCGTCGCTTTATGTTATCTACGAGCGACAATCCGTCGAGAGAGTTGGCAGCGCCGGAGCGGCCGTCAGCGGGCTGGCCGCACCGCGGTCACTCCCGGGCTGGCGCCTCACCGACCTCGCGGGACTCTTCGACGGCCTCCGTCAGCGAGACGTTGAACAGTAGCGTTGAGGCGACGCCGCCGACGACGGTGACGACGTTCTTGACGGCGTGGTCGACGACGGCGGCCGCCAGGGCGACCTCGAAGGGAACCGACGTCAGCGCCACCACGATGAGCGTGAAGGCGCCCTCGTAGAGGCCTATCCCGCCCGGCGACAGCGGCAGCACCTTCGCCAGGTTGCCGACGCTGACGGCGAAGAAGCCGACCGCGACGAGTTCCCAGACCGCCAGTTCAACGCCGAACGCCAGGAAGACGACCAGCGCCGTCACGACGTCGAGCGCCCAGACGGCGAGACTGGAGGCGCCGACGACGGCGAAGGCCCGCCGGTCGTCGGCGACGGTCTGGACATCGCCGGCGAACCGCTCGACGACGCTCGCGACGTACTCGACGTAGGAGTCGTCGCTGACCCGGCCGAGCGCGCCCCGCACGAGGTTCCGGTCCGAGCGGGCAGTGGCGACGATGGCGGCGACGGCGGCGACGGCGGCGACCCCGACGGCGCCGGCGACGTACACCGCCGTTCGACCGCTCCGCTCGGCACTCCCGGAGTCTCCAGCCGCGCCGATGGCGGTCACGTCGACGCCGGCGGCCGCGAGCGCCAGGAACGTCCCGCCGGCCAGCGCAGCGATGGTCAGCAGGTCGAACACCCGCTCGATAGCCAGCGACGCGAACCCCGACGGGTACGGGATGTCGCGGCGGGCCTTCACCACGTAGGCCCGGACTCCGTCGCCGAGTCGGGCCGGGAAGACGAGGTTGCCCGTCTGGCTGATGAACACCGCGCCCGTGAGGAAGCCGACCCGCTCGCGGTAGCCGAGCTCCGCGAGGATGTCGCGGTACCGCAGCCCCCGGAGCGGCCACGACAGCAGGTAGACGACGGCGGCGACGGCGACCAGCGCCGGGTCGGCGCCGGCCATCGCCGCCAGCACCTCCCGGGGGTCGAGATAGACGGTCATCAGCGCGAGGGCCGCAACGACGAGCAGCGTCCCCGCAGCGACGGTGACCCGGCGGTCGACCCGCGGTCGGACGGTCAGCTGCCACCACAGCCGGAGGATCTGACTGCCCATCCCGAGAATGTCCCGGACGAGGTCGACGGTCGTGTCGCCCGTCGGCTCCCACTCGACGGGGAACTCCCGGACGTCGTAGCCGGCCCGCTGGGCCCGGACCAGCACCTCCGTGTCCCAGAACCAGTGGTCGTCCTCGACGTCGTCCAGCAGCGCGAACAGCGCCTCGCGGTCGAAGGCCTTGAATCCGCACTGGTGGTCGTACAGCGGCGACCGGAGGAACAGCCGGACGAGCGCGTTGAACCCCGTCGAGGCGACGCCCCGCTCGGGTTCTCGCCGCTGTTCGTCGCCTGGCATCCGCCGGGAGCCGGTGGCGACGTCGTAGCCGTCGACCCGGACGGAGTCGACCAGCTCCTCGAGGTGTCGCATGTCCGTCGCCAGGTCGGTGTCGAAGTAGACGAGGACATCGCCGTCGCTCCCGCGGAACGCCCGCTCGAGGGCGCCGCCACGGCCGAGCCGCCCGTCGCTGTGGACGTGTCGGACGCGATCGTCGGCGGCGGCCAGCCGGTCGGCGATGGCCGGCGTCCGGTCGTCGCAGCCGTCCTCGGCGACGACGACCTCGAAGCTCTCTGCCGGGAGGAACGCCGCCAGCGTCTTGAGGGCGACCGAGACGGTGTGCTCGATGCTGTCCGCCTCGTTGTAGGCGGGCAGGACGACGCTCACCTCCCGGTCAGCCATTGGCCGTGTGTCTGCGAGCGCCGCCTAAAGAGGTTCTGTCTTTTGTCCGGGTAGTGTTCAATTACGAGAGAGCCGGTCGGTCAGCCGATGTCGGGCGGGACCTCGAACGGGGCCGACCGCTCGTGGTGCGAGCCGACGCAAGTACGGCCGGAGGCCGCGCGCAGCGAGGCGCAGCCCGCGAGCGGGAGGGGGCGTTCGGACACGCCGTCATCACCCCCGAAGGACGCTGCTCCCTCTCAATCAAATACCACCTTTCCTCGCGACCGCCGCGACCGCAAGAGCCGTAACCCACCCGGGACATCCCCGGTCGTGGAGACGACACACGAGATGCGGGTCGGCGACGCCCGCGACCTCGAAGTCGAGGCCGACAGCGTCGACCTCGTGGTGACGTCCCCACCGTATCCGATGGTCGAGATGTGGGACGACGGGTTCGCCGCCCAGAACGCCGCCGCCGCGGCGGCGCTCGAGGCCGGCGACGGCGACGCCGCCTTCGAGGCGATGCACGCGCTGTTGGACGACGTCTGGGAGCGGGTCGCCGACGCGCTGCGGCCGGGCGGCGTCGCCGCGGTCGTCGTCGGCGACGCCACCCGCCGGCTCGACGGGTCGTTCCGGCTCTATCCCAACCACGCCCGGGTCGTCGAGGGGCTGTCGGCGGCCGGCCTCCGGCAGCTGCCGGGCATCGTCTGGCGGAAGCCGACCAACAGTTCCGCGAAGTTCATGGGGTCGGGAACGCTGCCGACCAACGCCTACGCGACGCTGGAGCACGAACACGTCCTGCTGTTTCGGAACGGCGACACCCGCTCGTTTCCGCCGAACGACGAGGATCGCTACGCGTCGGCGTTCTTCTGGGAGGAGCGCAACGAGTGGTTCTCGGACTGCTGGGAGGTCCGCGGCACCGGACAGACCCTCGACGACGGCCGCCGGGAGCGCTCCGGGGCGTTCCCGCTGGAGATCCCGCTGCGGCTGGTCCGAATGTACTCCGTCCGGGGCGACACCGTCCTCGACCCCTTCGCCGGCACCGGCACCACCGCGACGGCGGCACTGCTGGAGGCCCGCTCGTCGGTCGGCGTCGAGCGGGACCCCGAGCTGGTCGCGGCCTTCGAAGAGCGAGCGGCCGAGGCGCCGACCCGCTCCGAGGAAATCGCCGAGCGCCGCCTCCGCCGACACCGCGAGTTCGTCGACGACGACGAGGGGGAGGGGAAGGCCGACTACGAGGCCGACCACTACGACACCCGCGTCGTCACGACGGCCGAGCGGGGCATCCGGCTGTCGACCGTCGCGGCCGTCGAGCGCGTCGGCGAGACGCCGCTGCGGGTCGTCGCCACCCACGAGCCCTTCCGATAGGCGGTCCAACGCCAACCATGGGGCTGGATTTCGAGACGTTCGCGCTGGCGGCGGCGACGGCCGACCTCGACGAGGAGCCCGACGCCCGCCCGCACGCCGACTGCGTGGAGTTCCGGATGGACCTGGCGGCGGCGCCGCTCGCGGCCCTCGACGGCTACGACGGCGAGCTGCCGCTGCTGGCGACCAACCGGCCGACCTGGGAGGGCGGCGAGGCCGACCCCGAGGGCCGGCTCGACGCCCTCGAGACCGCGATCGAACACGACGCCGTCGCGGCCGTCGACGTCGAGCTGGCGGCGCTGTCGAACGGCGACGGCCACGACCTCGTCGAGCGGGCCGCCGAGCTCGGCGTCGCGGTCGTCGTCTCGACGCACGACTTCGAGGGGACGCCGCCGCGGCCCGAACTCGGCCGGCTGCTCACCCGGGCCGGCGAGGTCGGCGACGTCGCCAAGCTCGCCGTCACCGCTACGGACCACGACGACGCGCTCGACCTGCTGGCGGCGACGCGGGCCCACGCCGCCGAGGGCGCGACCGTCGCCACGATGGCGATGGGCGAGCCCGGCCGCCACACCCGCGCCGTCGCACCGGTGTACGGCTCCCGGCTCGGCTACGCGCCGGTCGACCCCGCGAGGGCGACCGCTCCCGGCCAGTACGACCTCGCGACGCTGCGATCGCTCGTCGACGGACTGCTGGGCGAGGGGCGCCGGTAGGCCGCCGGGACCGGCCGCGCCGGGCGGTCCCGCATCGTCGTCTCCCCGAGACGATTTCGGGGACTCCGACACCATTAACAGTTCGAGCGAACAACTTTTCATTGTGAGTAAATCCAACCAGGACTGGTGGCCGGAGAAGCTGAATCTGAGCGACCTCGAGCGGAACGCTCGGGACGCCGACCCGATGGACGACTTCGACTACGCGGCGGCGTTCCGGGAGCTCGACCTGGAGGCGGTGAAGGCCGACATCGAGGAGGTGATGACGACGCCGCAGGAGTGGTGGCCGGCCGACTACGACCACTACGGGCCGTTCTTCATCCGGATGGCGTGGCACAGCGCCGGCACGTACCGCGCGAGCGACGGCCGCGGCGGCGCCGGCGGCGGCCAGCAGCGGTTCGCGCCGCTCAACAGCTGGCCGGACAACGCCAATCTCGACAAGGCGCGGCGACTGCTGTGGCCGGTCAAGCAAAAGTACGGCCGCAGCATCTCCTGGTCCGACCTGATGATCCTCGCCGGCAACGTCGCCATCGAGTCGATGGGGTTCTACACGTTCGGCTTCGCCGGCGGCCGCGAGGACGACTTCGAGGCCGACGAATCCGTCGACTGGGGCCCGGAGACGGAGCTCGAGACGAACGAGCGGTTCGAGAAGGCCGGCGAGATACAGGACGGTCTCGGCGCCTCCGTGATGGGGCTCATCTACGTCAACCCGGAGGGCCCGGACGGCCAGCCGGACCCGATGGCGTCGGCGAAGAACATCCGCCAGACCTTCTCCCGGATGGCGATGGACGACCGGCAGACGGCCGCCCTCATCGCCGGCGGCCACACCTTCGGGAAGGTCCATGGTGCCGACGACCCCGAGACAGCCCACGGCCCCGAGCCGGAGGCCGCCCCCATCGAGAACATGGGCCTCGGCTGGCAGTCCGGCGCCGAGGCCGAGGCGGAGGGCACGACCACCAGCGGCATCGAGGGCCCGTGGACGGCCTCGCCGACGGAGTGGGACATGGGCTACGTCGACAACCTGCTCGACTACGAGTGGGAGCCCGAGCGGGGGCCGGGCGGCGCCTGGCAGTGGACCCCGACCGACGACGCCCTCGAGGGCGTCGCTCCCGACGCGCAGGACCCCGACGAGTCGGTGACGCCGATGATGCTGACGACGGACATCGCGCTGAAGCGGGACCCCGACTACCGCGAGATAATGGAGGAGTTCCAGGAGAACCCCGCGGCGTTCGGGATGGCCTTCGCGAAGGCCTGGTACAAGCTGACCCACCGCGACCTGGGGCCGGCCGCCGAGCTGAAGCGGCACATCCTCGACACGGAGCTGACCGTCCCGCAGCTGATCAGGACCGCCTGGGCGTCGGCGTCCACCTACCGCGACAGCGACAAGCGCGGCGGCGCCAACGGCGCTCGGGTCCGGCTGGAGCCACAGCGGAGCTGGGAGGTCAACGAGCCCGAGGAGCTGACGACCGTCCTGGACACCCTCGAAGGTATCCAGACGGCGTTCAACGACGGCCGCGACGACGACAACGACGTGCGGGTGTCGCTGGCCGACCTCATCGTCCTGGGCGGCCACGCAGCCGTCGAGCGGGCGGCCGAGCGGGCCGGTCACGACGTCGAGGTGCCGTTCGAGCCCGGACGGGCCGACGCCACGCCGGAACGGACCGACGTCGACTCCTTCGAGGCGCTGAAGCCGGCGGCCGACGGCTTCCGCAACTACCGCAGCGGCGAGACCGACCGACCGGCCGAGGAGCTGCTGGTCGATCACTCGCAGCTGCTGACGCTGACGCCCGAGGAGATGACGGTGCTCGTCGGCGGCATGCGGGCGCTCGGCGCGACCTACCAGGACAGCGACCTCGGCGTCCTCACCGACCGGCCGGGAACGCTGAGTAACGACTTCTTCGTCACCCTGCTGGACATGGGTACCGACTGGGCGCCGGCGGAACAGAACGGCGTCTACAAGGGTCGGGACCGCGAGACGGGCGCCGTCGAGTGGCGAGCCACGCGGTTCGACCTCGTCTTCGGGTCGAACTCCCGGCTCCGGGCGATCGCCGAGGTGTACGCGACCGACGACGCCGAGGAGCGGTTCGTCTCGGACTTCGTCGACGCCTGGAGCAAGGTGATGCGGCTCGACCGGTTCGACCTCGACGATTAAGCGGCCGCCGGCTCACCAGAAAACCAAGGTGGATGCCCCACCCTCAAGAGACGAGCGGAGCGAGTGAGTCGGGTGGGGAGGAGCCCGACACGGATGGAAGTTCTCGGTGTGCGTGGTGCTGGCAACGGGTTCGAGGCCATACCTTTTTGACGAAACCACTCGTATCCGCCCGTGCAAGTCTCGGCGGGCGCATGTCTCGCCGAGGTGGGGGCACGTAAACCGTCCCCTGATGCCGGGGCCATATCGTGGACACCGACGATTAACGCGGGAGTGTCGCAGACCGGCCGAATCAGTCCAAGGCGGCGTCGCACCCCTACGTGCGCTGTTCGGCCGGGATGACGCGGCTGTAACGAAGGTCGCGCCTCGTCCATGCACGGGGGCAGGGCCGAAACCTCTGTGGGAACCCCCCGCCCTCAAGGAACGAGCGGACCGAGTGAGTCGGGTGGGGAAGAACCCGACACGAATGGCAGTTCTCGGTGTGCGTGGTGCTAGCGACGGTTTGCAGCCATACCTTTTACTGATACCACCCATAGCCATCCGTGCGAGCCTCGGCGAGCACATGTCTCGCCGAGGTGGGCGTGAATAAACCGTCCTCTGATGTCGGGGCCACGCAGCGGACACCGACGATTGAAGCCGGAGTGTCGCAGACCGGCCGAATCAGTCCAAAGCGGCGTAGTAACTCTACGTGCGCTGTTCGGCCGGGATGACGCGACTGCAACGAAGGTCGCGCCTCGTCCATGCGCGGGGGCGGGGCCGAAACCACTGTGGGAACGCCTCGCCCTCGAGGAGCCGCCGAAGGCGGCGAGTAGGGCGGGGTAGTTTACTTCTCGATGATCGACTCCTCGACCTCCTCGCCGAAGTGGCGGGCGACGTCCTCGTAGTACAGCAGCAGCTCGTCGCCGGCCTCGAGGTCGGTGACGGCCCGGCGGCCGTCGGCGGTCGCAATCTTGATTGTCTCGGCGTTCTGTAGCAGCGTCTCGACGCGGTCGCCGTCGTCGGTCTCGGCCTCGACGCTGAACATCGGTCGTCGCTCGATCTTCACGCGGCCGACGACGGCCGTTCGGGTGTTGCCGTCGGTGTCGACGACCAGCACCTCGTCGCCGGAGGACAGCTCCGAGAGGTACCTCGTGTCGCCGCCCGGCGCCCGGACGTAGGCGTGGACGGCGCCGGCGTTGACCCGGAACGGCCGGGAAGCGACGTACGGCGAGTCGGCGGTTTCGCCGTGGACGAAGAACAGCCCACGGGACATCGAGCCGACGAGCATCCCTTCGTCGCCGTCGAGCATCGAGGCGGTGTCGACGCAGACGCGGTCGGCGCTGCCGGTCCGCTCGACGTCGGTGACGGTCGCCCGCCGGAGGTCGAGCGTCTCGCGGTCGGCGGCGTCCCGGACCTCGACGGTCGCGCGGATCTCCTCGGGGTCGTCGGCGTCCAGGAGAACGGCGTCGGCGCCCGTCTCCAGCGTCTCGAAGGCGGTCTCGGCCTCGGCGGCCGACCGGACGCCGGCGACGATGTCGGTCTCGTCGCCGATGCGGGCGATGAGGTTCTCGAGCGGGATGATCTGCCAGTCCTCGCCGACCACGAGGGTGTAGTCGGCGTCGACGGCGGCCGCCTCCGCGAACCCCTCGTACGGCTCCCCGAGGATCCGGACGAAGGCGCCGCCAGTGCCGTCCGTCCGCCGCAGCGTCGTCAGGTCCGCCGAGCCGGCGTGGTCCGTCGGCAGGTCGACCGTCCCGTCGCCCTCGCCGTCCTTGCCGACGACGACCGCGTCGGGGTCCGCGGAGTCGGACTCCTCGGCGTCCATGACGTGGACGTCGTCGCCGGCGAAGGCCGCGACGTTCACCGCCCCGAGCTCCCGGACCCGGGCGACGTCGCGCTCGTCGACGAGCACCCAGTCGACGCCGGCCTCCAGGCCGGCGGTGATGCGGCGCTTCCGCGCCTCCCAGTCGCCGACCGCGTCGTCGGCCTTCAGCCAGACGGAACGTGTCATGCTCGTCGCGTCGTCTGCGAGAGTATTTAAGGTGGCGGAACCGCCACCGGCGGCGGCCGATCGGGGGGACGCGGCGCGCTCGGGCGCTGACGACGACGAGTCCAAAAACTCGCCCCGCGAGCGGTCGGCCCCGTTCGGGTCCCCGCCCGATGTCGTCGGTGGCCGGGGGCCCCTGCCAGAGCGAACACCCCCACCCCCCGCCGCCGGACACCACACTCATGTGTCGCGACGCGCAACTGAAAGCAGGAATGGAGGCGACGCGGGCGCTTCGATGATCCGGACCCTGCTCGCGGCCTGCTGTCTCGTCGGGCTGGTTCTCGGCGGGACCCTGGCGCCCGCGATCGGCGTCGGGACGCCGGTACCCGACCTCGGCGCCGGCGGCGCCGGCAGCGACGACGGCGGCGACGGCACCTTCGACGACGGCGACGGCGACGGTGGCGTCGGCAGCGGCGAGGTCGACGGGAACGGGTCGAACGACCTCGGCGTCGACAGCTACGGCGGCATCGCGGCCGGCGGCTACCCGAGACGGGCGACCGTCGGCGGGGCGCTGTCGCTGTCCGACCACGAGGCGTTCCGCGTCGAGAGCCCGCGCCCCCGGCGGTGGCGGCTCGGCGCCTACGCGAGCTACACCGGCGACGGCTGGGAGCGGAACGGGACGGCGCCGGAGCCGCTGACCGAACCGCTGTCGACGACGCTGTCCGGCCGGTCGCGGCCGCGCTACGAGGTCCGGGTCACCGCCCGCCGGCCGTTCGACGGGCTCGTCTCACCGTGGCGGCCCGCGTTCGCGACCGCCGGCGACCGCCGGGTGCTCATCGGCGACGGACGGGCACTAACCGTCGACGGCCGGGTCGAGGCCGGCGACCGGTACACGGTGCTGACGTACGGCCGGGTGCCGCGGGAAGCGGCCGCCGCGGGCGGCGACGGCGACGTCCCGCCGGCCGTCGAGCGCCGGTACACGCAGCTGCCGGAGAGCACGCCGGCCCGTCTCGGCGACCGGACCGCCGAGATTACCGCCGGCGCAGAGACGTCCTACGCGCGCGCCGTCGCCGTCGAGCGGTGGCTCGAGGCCGACAAGGCGTACTCGCTGGACGCCACCCACGACCGCGACGGCGACGTCGCCGACGAGTTCGTCTTCGAGATGGCCGCCGGCTACTGCCAGTACTTCGCCACCGCGATGGTCGCGATGCTCCGGACCCAGGACGTCCCCGCCCGGTACGTCACCGGCTACGGGCCCGGCGAGCCGGTCGGCGACGACGAGTACGTCGTCCGGGGCCGGAACGCTCACGCCTGGGTCGAGGTGTACGTCGCCGACGTCGGCTGGGTGACGTTCGACCCGACGCCGGGCGGCCCCCGGGCGACCGCCGGCCGGGACGTGCGGTCGCTGGAGGCCCTCGGCGACGGCTGGCGCCCGGGCGACGACGGGTCCGGCGTGCCGACGGCGACCGACGACTCCGGGAGCGGCTCGACGATCGTCTCGCTGACGGCCGAGCCGACGCCCGGTCGCGAGGCGACGGGCGTCGTGACACGGGACGGACAGCCGGTGCGGAACGCGCCGGTTCGGTTCACCGGCCGCGACGTCGGCCGGACGAATCGCTCCGGGGTCGTCACCGGAACGGTACCGTACGCGGAGTCGCTGGTCGTCGACGTCAGCGTCGGTAGCAGCTCCGGGTTCGGGGTCGTGGCGCCCGGCGCCGACGGGGAGACGACCGCGACCGGAAACGCCACGGTCAGCTTCCCGCTGCCGACGGACATCGGAATCGAGCTGCTGGGTGACCCGGCGCCCGGCGGCAGCGTCAAGATGGTCGCCGGCCTGGCGGGTGAGCCGGTGGCCGGCGCCGAGGTTCTCGTCGATGGGCGGCCGGTCGCCACCACCGACGAGCAGGGGTCGGCGACAGTGACGCTGCCGGAGGCCAACCGGACCGAAATCACCGTCGAGCGCGGCGCCGCCGCCGGCAGCCGGACGGTCCGGCTCCGGTCGACCAATGGCGGCGACGGGGGTGGCGACGACGGCGAACTGGACGTCTCCGTCGCGCCGCGGTACCTCGCGTTGCCGGCGGCGCCGGCGGAGGTGACCGTCACCTATCGAGAGGAGCCGGTCGCCGACGCGACGGTCGTCGTCGACGGCGAGACGGCGGGTACGACGGGGGCGGACGGTCGCCTCGACGTCGGGCTCCCGCTGTCGGAGCCGGTGACGGTCACCGCGACGGTGCCGGTCACCAGCGTCGACGGCGGGGCGACGAACCCCTTCGCCGGCCGCGGCGCCGGCATCGAGACCGCGACGCTGACCGGTACCGCCGCCGTCAGCGACGTCCGGCGGAACGCCGGCGGCGCCGTCGCCGGGCTGGTGGTCGTCGTCGCCACGCTGAGCGGGCTCGCTCGCCGCAGACACGGCAGTCTCCGAGGATCCGTCCTGGCGGCGCGGCTCGAGGCCGTCCGGACGCTCCGGCGGGCCGTCGCCGCGCTCGTCGGCCTCGCGACGGCCGTCGACGCCGCCGCGACCGCCATCGTCCGGCGGGGCCGCCGGGGCGCCGATCTGCTGGCCAGCGACGGCGTCGTCGCCCTTCTGCGGGCCGTCGGCTCGGTCGTCGCCGCCGCGGCGATCGCCGTGGCGGGCCGACTGCGGCGGCTCTCGGCTGGGGGCAAGACGACCGACGGCGACTCGTCGTCGGCCGACGACGAGGCACCGCCGACCGTCCGGGAGGCGTGGGCCGAACTCCGTGGCTACGTCACCGTCCCGTCGTGGCGGACGTCGACGCCGGGCGAGATCGCGCGGTGGGCGGTCGACCGCGACGGGCTCCCGGGCGGGGCGGTCGCGACGCTCAGGGATGCCTTCCGGGCCGTCGAGTACGGCGCCGAGACGGACGACGAGCGGACGGCGGAGGTCCGGGCGGCCATCGCCGAGGTGCGGGCGGCCGCCGACCCGGGCGACGACGGCGAGGGCCGGGAGGTGGCCGATGATTGACCGGCGGCGCCGGCTCGGCGGCGCGGTCGGTGCCGCCGCCGTCGTCCTGGCGGCGGGGCTGTTCTTCGCGCCGGGAGCGGTCGGGTCGGTCCTACCGGTCTCGGCGGTCGCCCGGTCGACGGCGCTGTCGGCGGCCGCCGGCCGGGTGCTGGCGCTCGGCTGCGTCGGCGTCGGCTGTCTCCTCTGGATCGCCCGGGCGTCGGGCGACGAGGACCCGGGACCGACGCTGCCGCCGCTTTCCGCGCCGGAGGCCGACGAGCCGGTCGTCGGGGGCGACCTCGACGGCGACGTCGAGGCGACCGTCGAGGCAGCCGCGGCGGGCGCCGGCCACGATGAGGTCCGGCCCGAACTGCGGTCGCTGGCGGCCGACGCCCTCGTCCACGTCGACGACTGCGACCGGACGACGGCCAGACGGCGCGTCGAGGCCGGCGAGTGGACCGACGATCCCGTCGCCGCCGCCTACCTCGCCGACGGGTCGACGGGGTCGCTCCGGCGGCGCCTCGCCGCCCGGCTCCGACCCCGGAGAACCATCCGACGGCGCGTCGACCGGACGGTCGCCGCCGTCGAAGCGCTGCTCGACGAGCAGGAACGAGAGCGGGGCCGATGACCGCCGCCGACGCCGACATCGGCACCGGTACCGGCACCGGCTCCGATCCGGGCGGCCGTTTTGACGCCGCGGCGTTCACGGCCGTGGCGCTGCTGACCGTCGGGGCCGTCCTCGGGAACGGCCTGCTGTTCGTCGCCGCGGTCGTCCCGGGGGTGTACCTGGTCGCGGAGGCGGCGGCCTCGCCGCCGTCGCCGGGGGCGGTGCGCGTCGAGCGGTCCATCGAGTCGACGGCGGTGCCGCCGGGCCGGCCGACGACGGTCACGCTCACGGTCGCCAACGAGGGCGACCGGCCGATACCGGACTGCCGGCTCGTCGACCGGCCGCCGGAGGGCGCGACCGTCGTCGAGGGGACCGCTCGCGGCTGCGTGTCGGTCCGGCCGGGTGAGACGGCCTCGGTCAGCTACGCGGTCGTCGCCGACCACGGCGACCACGAGTTCGACGACCCCGTCGCCCGGCTCCGGTCGCTGTCGGCGGCCGGCCGGCGGACGGCGCGGCCGTCCGTCGACGGCGACGCGACGCTGTCCTGCCGGCAGGCCGCCGAGACACCGGCGGTCCGGTCGGCCGCCCGGCGGCGGGCCGGAGCGCGGGCGGGCGACAGCCCCGGCCGCGGCGTCGAGTTCCACTCCGTCCGCGAGTACCGCCGCGGCGACGACGTCTCCCGGGTTGACTGGCGCCGGTACGCGAAGACGGGCGACCTCTCGACGGTCGACTTCCGGGAGCCGCACGCTGCCGGGACCGTCGTCGTCGTCGACGTCCGCCGACCGGGCCGGGTCGGCCGCGCACCCGGACGGCCGACGGCGGCGACGCTGTCGGTCGACGCCGCTGGCCGGCTGTTCGAGCGGCTGTCGGCGGCCGGCGACCGGGTCGGGCTGTCGGCGCTCGGCGTCGCGGCGGCCGACGTCGACGTCCCGGTGGCGGGCGACCGCGCGGACCGCCCGTGGGTGCCGCCCGGCGACGGCGAGACGACGCGGACCCGGACGACGGCGGTGCTGGAGGCGGCCGCCGACATCGCCGCCGAGCGGCCGTCCCGCCCCCCGCCGACCGTCGGGGACGCCGGACGACGGGCGCCGGCGCGGCCCGGCGCGCTGCGGGCGCGACTACCCGGGTCGGCGGCGGTGGTCGTCGCCACGCCGCTGCTCGACGAGGAGGCGACGGCGCTCGTCGAAACGCTGGCCGGCGCGGACCACCCGGTGCTGGCGGTCAGCCCGGACGTGACCGGCGGCGACCGCCCCGGCGGTCGGGTCGCCGGCGTCGAGCGCCGGCTCCGGCTCGAGCGGCTCCGGGCCCGCGGCGTCGAGGTCGTCGACTGGGACGTCGCCGAGCCGCTGTCGGTCGCCGTGGAGGGGTCGGCGTGAGCACCGCGGCGGCGGCCGACCGACCCGCCCGGACGACGGCCGCCGGCAGCGTCGCCGTCGGGGTCGTCGCGACACTGGGGCTCGGGGCCGCGACCGGCGAGACCGCCGTCACCGCCGTCGGGCTGGCTGCCGGCCTCGCACTGGCCGGCGCGACGCGGGCCGCCACGGACGCCGAGACCGCCATCTCGGGGGTGCTGGCGACCCTCGGCGGCGGGCTCGGCGTTGCCGGCATCGCGGCCGTCACGCTCGCCCGCGTCCCGTGGCCGCCGGTCCTGCCGATACCGTTCCTACCGGCCGCGCCGTTTTTGCTGCTCCTGGCCGGCGGTCTCGTCGGGTTCGGTGCCGCCGCCACGGCCTGGCACCTCCGGCCGGCGGCCGCCGGGCGGGCGGCCGTCGCCGGGACGACCGTTGCGGCCGCTCCGGCCGCCGCCGGGGTGATCGCCGCGGGTGGGCCGCCGGCGGCCGTGCTGGTGGCCGTCGTCGCCGCCGGGCTGGTCGCCGCCGACCGGCCGGCGCTCGACGGTCCGGCCTTCGTCGTCGGGGCCGGCCTCGTCGTCCCGCTGGCGGTCGTCGACGACCGGCTCGCGACCGTCGCCGTCGAGGCCGCCGCGGACGAAACCCGGCGGCAGGCGCTGGTCGACACACTCACCGTCACGGGCCCACTTGGTGCCGTCGCCGGCGTCGTCGTCGCGGTGTCGGCGCTGGCGGCGGGGTTCCTGCTGGCGGTCCGACTGGCGGCCGACACGGGTCTCCTCGGGCGGGCCGCGGGGCTCCAGCTCGTCGCCGCCGGCACGTTCCTCGCAGCCGTCGCCAGCGGAATCACCGGTACCGGGGTCGTCGTGCTGGTCGGCGTCGCCGCCGCCCTGCTCGCGTGGGACCTCGGGGAGTTCGCCGCGACGCTCGGCCGGGAGGTCGGCCGGGGCGGGGCCTCCCGGCGCGGCGAGTTCGTCCACGTCGGCGGCGCGGTCGCGCTCGCCGCCGTCGCGGTCGTCGCGGCGGTCGCGGCCGCGGGGCTGGTCCGAACGCTTTCGGCGTCTGGGACGCCGGCGACCGTCGTCGCCGCCGCTGCCGCAGCCGTCGGGACGCTGCTGCTGCTGGCGGCACTCCGATGACGGGCCGGTTGCCGGTCTCGATCGTCAGTCGTCGGCGGCCGCGACGGCCGGCACGTCGACGCGGTCCAGCGTCGCCTCGACGACCGCCGTCGGGGAGACGTCCCGGACCGTCGCCTCGGCGGTCAGCACGAGCCGGTGAGCGAGCGTCTCTCGGGCGACGGCCTTCACGTCGTCCGGGACGACGTACGCCCGTCCCTCGACGAGCGCCCGGGCGCGGACGGTCTCGAAGAGCCGCTGGATGCCCCGCGGGGAGACGCCCACCTCGACGCGGTCGTCCTCGCGGGTGTGCCGGCCCAGGTCGACGACGTAGTCCCGGACGGCGTCGTCGACGGCGACCGACTCGACGGCCGTCTGCAGCGCCGCCACCCGGTCGCCGTCGAGCACCGACCGCGGCTCCGGCGCCCGGGTCGCCCGGTCGGCCCGGCGGTCGACGAGCCGGCGGGCGCCCGCTCGGTCGGGGTAGCCGAGGCTCGTCTTCAGCACGAACCGGTCCCGCTGGGCCTCCGGCAGCGCGAAGGTGCCTTCCTCCTCGATGGGGTTCTGTGTCGCGATGACGAAGAACGGCTCCGGGAGCCGGTAGGTCGTCCCGTCGGCCGACACCTGCTTTTCCGACATCGCCTCCAGCAACGCCGCCTGGGTCTTCGGCGGCGCGCGGTTGATCTCGTCGGCCAGGGGCGTGAACTGCACCCGGGCGAACGACAGCCCGAGTGCCGTCGCGAAGCTGCGAGCCGTCAGGGTCTTGCCGGTCCCGGGGACGTCCTCCAGCAGGACGTGGCCCCGCGCGAGCACGCCCGTCAGCACGGTCTCGAGGACGCGCCGGTCGGCGACGACCGCTTCCCCGATGGCGTCGAGCACCGTCTCGCAGACCGCCGACGCCTCGGATGCGTCCATACGCGAACGACGGGGCCGACGCATTTGAATCCGTCCGTGAACCCGCCACCGGAGTCACGCGGCCGCATCGTACCACGGCGGCCGCTCGACGGTCGTCTCTCCGACCGCCGTGAAACTCGCCTCGACGGTCACCGTCCGCCGCCGGTCCCGCCGGTCGACGCCGTAGGAGACGCGGTACGATCGTATGAGTCCGCGTTCGGTGACGACCGCGACGAAACTGACGTCGACCAGCGGCGGCAGGTCGTGGGGACCGCCGACCACCCGGTGCACGGTCGTCCCGTTCGTGGTTCGCGTCTCCGTGACCCGCGACGACAGCACTCGGAACGGCCGGACGACGCCACTCCCGCTCAGCAGCGTCGGAGCCGACGGCGAGTCCAGCGACCGGTACGTCGTCGTGCCGTTTTCGGTCACCGCCTCGTACGCCCGGTCGCCGCCCCGCCACCGGTCGGTCCGCTGCTCGAAGTCGGCGGTCTCGGAGGTGAGTACGTACCGGAACCGGTCCCGGGACTCGACCCGAACGACCCGGTCGTACCGCTCGCGTTCGGTCCCGTTCGGGGCGGCACGCGTCGTCGAGAGCCGGGCGGTGTAGGAGGTGTCGGCCAGTACCGCCGTGTGAGCTTCGACGAGGCGTGTGGCATCGGCGATGCCGTCGCCGTCGAGCCCGGGCGCGAGCTCCCCGGTTCCGGGGGTCGGATCCGGGTCAGGGTCCTCTGGGACCGGGGCGGGGGTCAGCGTTCCGGTATCCCCCCGGTCGGGTCCCGCGAGCGGGCCGCTACAGCCCGCCGCCGTCACGAGCGCCACGAGCAGTAGCGTGCCGAGCCGAGCGCTGGCCACACGGACGGGACGGCCGCACGTCGCTAAACCGTTCGCCTCCGCGGCCGAGAAGCGAGAGTCCGGCGGTCAGCCGCCGACGAGTTCGCGGGCACGGATGAGATAGCCGCGGACGCCGCCGCGGACGCGAGCGGCGTACGCCCGAACCGTTTCGCGGGCCGCCGCGAGCCAGCCGGCGACCGTCTCGCCGACGAACGCCAGGACGCCCCGCCAGCCGTCCGTGCGATACCGCTTGGCGGCGACCGGCAGCCAGGCGCGCAGGCGGGCGTAGGCGGCCTCGAGCCCACCCGCTACGCCGTTTTCGAAGAACAGCACGACGACCAGGATGAGCACGCCGAAGGAGAACTGCCAGTACTCCTCAAGCAGCGGATACCGGCTGATACCCCAGCGGACGTACTCGTAGGTGAACGCGCCGACGATGGGGCCGACGAACGACAGCGGCCCCCCGATGACGCTCATGACGACCGGTTCGGCCGACGCCGTCCAGTAGGCGTGTTGCTGTGGGTTGACCTGTCCGCCCAGGGCTACGAGCATCGCGCCGGCGAGCCCGGAGAACAGCCCCGAGATGACGAACGTCACCCACCGGTGGTAGGTCACGTCGACGCCGATCGCCTTCGCGCGCTCCGGGTTCTCGCGGATGGCCTTGCAGACCATCCCGAACGGCGAGTTGACGATGCGCCACAGCCCGTAGATGGCGAGAACGAACACGAACACGGTCAGCACGTAGAACGCCACCGGGTCGCTGAGGTCGACGAGTAGGAACTCGAACCCGAACAGGTTCATCCTGCCGGGAACGAAGGCCAATCCGTCCGACCCATTAGTGAACCCCTCGTCGCCGATGCCGGACATCGCCAGGACCTGCCCGGGGATGTCCTGGTTCGCCAGGGTGTAAATGGCCATGCTGAACGAGAGCGTAATCAGCGCGAAGTAGATCTCCTCGAGCTGGACGGCAAGGTAGCCGATGAGGACGGCGAACATCCCCGCCACGGCGACGCCGACGACGATGGCGAGCAGCAGCGTCACGAGCGGCGTGACACCACCGAACGGCAGCATCGGTCCGACGACGTTGAACACTTTCGCCACCGAGTACCCTGCGGCCGCGACGAACATCGCGTGGCCGAACGACAGCAGCCCCGTGTAGCCGTACAGCAGGTTGAACGCGGCGGCGAAGATGGCGAACAGCAGCGTCTCGGTCAGCAGTGACACGTGGAATCCCGGTAGCGCGACCGGCATGGCCAACAGCAGTACCGTCACTACCGGCAATACTACGATCGGCGCCCCTTCGAGCAGCAGTCGAACGGCGGTCCGGAGCTCCTCGGTCAACAGCCGGGTTCGGTTCCTGAGACTCATGGGTCTTCAGACGCCCGGCGGAAGGTCGCTGCCCGAGAGCAGGTCCTCGGCCGTACTACGGTCGAGCGAGTACGTTTCGGCGTTCACCAGACCGACGCCGTCGTACGGGACGTCGGCGTCGAGGGAGGTCTCCCCGATGACCGTCGGCGCGGTCGCCTGGTGGCTGTCGGGGTCGAGCGTCCACGTGCCTCGTGCCCGCGGCCTCGATAGCCTGTTTGTAGACGTAGGGGGCGGCGTAGGAGCTGCCGCCGGTGAACGAGGGGTACGGGTTGACCTCGGTTCCCTCGTGGGTGCTCTCGTAGGAGTCGAGAAACGCCTCGTTTTCCTCGTTGTCGAAGGCCGACCCCCAGTACCACCCGGAGTAGTGGAGCCCCTCGGGCATGCTGTCGCCGAGCGCCTCGAAGCTGCTGGGGTCGGAACCGATGGTGTCGAAGACGTCGTCGACCTGCTCGAAGAGGTTCTGCCCGTTCGCCTGCCCGACGAAGGTGACCACGTCGTTGCCCCAGAAGCTCGTAAAGAGGAGGTCCGGATCGGCGTCGAGCACCTGGTTTATCTGCGGCGTCATGTCGCTCGCCCCCAGTTCGGGGAACGCCGACGCGACGTACTCGTGGTCGACGCCGAGGCCGTCGGAGTACGCCTTGAAGTAGTCCCAGCACTGCTGGCCGTAGGCGTAGTCCGGTCCCATGTTGGCAACCTTGGCCGACCCGTAGTTGTCGTCGACCCACTTCGCGATCGCATAGCAGTTGATCGACGTGTTAGCGTTCGTCCGGAAGAGGTTCGGCACGGCCGCCGCCCTTCCGTTCCCCTGGTAGTAGTCGCCGTACGTGTCGGTGTCCGGCTCGGTGATGAACGGGGTTCCGATGTCGGTCAGCGTGAACGGCACCCCGAGCTGTCTGATGACCTCACCGGAGTTGAGCGTCACGCCGGAGGAGGTCAGTCCCACCATCACGTCGGCGCCTTCCTCCTGAACGAGACTCCGGATCTGGCCCTGTGGGTTGCTGCCGTGGTCCCGGAAGAAGGTCTCGACCTCCCTGCCCATGATGCCGCCGTTCTCGTTGATCTCCTCGACGGCGACCTCGACGGCCGCGCGCGACGAGGCACCGAGCTGTTCGCCGACGCTCGATAGCAGGTAGACGGCCCCGAGGGTGATCGTCTCGTCGTCACCGCCCCCCAGACAGCCGGCGAGTCCGGCCGTCGCGCCGGCCCCCGCGGCCGCCAGGAACCGTCGGCGATCGACCGTCGGCCGTCCGCTCGCCCCCATGCTCGACCTCGTGTCTGACCCATCCGTGTGGTCACCTGCCATAGGTTTTCGGTAGATAATCGAATGAGGGTTATAATTGTGCAGGTTTGCTATCGAACATGTCATAAATCCTATATCGTCCGCGGGCGTAAAAAGGACCGATCGTCGCTTCGAGGCGCTTCTGCGAAAAGCTTAATTGATATATGACAGTGATGCACGTTATGTCGACCCATTCGCTGGTGTTCAGTCAGATCATCACGGGCATCGGCATCGGGAGTCGGCTGTTCCTGGTTGCCGTCGGCCTCAGTCTCATCTTCGGCGTGCTGGACGTCCTCAATTTCGCGCACGGTGTCCTCTACATGATCGGTGCCTACGTGGCCATCGTGGTCGTCGAGAGCGTAGCGGGAAGCTTCGCGCTCGGGGTCGTCGCCGCGGTCGTCGCCGTCGCCGTCGTCGGCGGGGTGCTCGAGAGCGTCTTCATCCGACGACTGTACGGCCGCGACGAGGAGATACTCGATCAGTTGTTGCTGACGTTCGCGTTCGTGCTGATAATCGAAGACAGCGTTCGGTTCGTCTTCGGGTCCGGTGGAAAGAGCCTCACCCCTCCCGAGGTACTCACCGGCACCGTCCCGCTCGGAGCGGGGCTGTCGGTTCCGACCTACCGGGGGTTCGTCGTCGTGATGGCGGTGCTCGTGCTGGCGGGGTTGCTGGCGGTACTCCGGTACACGAACGTCGGTCGGATCGTCCGGTCGACCTCCAGCGATCGGGAGATGGCGCGGTTACTCGGCGTCAACGTGCCCCGGTTGTACACGGGCGTCTTCGTCGTGGGGGCGGCGCTGGCGGGCCTCGGCGGCGCCCTGGCGGCGCCGGCGGAGTCCATCTCGTCGGGCCTCGGTAATTCGGTCATCATCGACGCGTTCGTCGTCGTCGTCATCGGCGGTCTCGGCTCCTTCGTCGGCGCGTTCGTCGGCGCGATCATCATCGGAATCCTCACCGCCGTCGGCAGCGAGGTTATCGCCGGCGCGGGCGAGTTCTTCCCGTTCGTGGCGATGATCGTCGTGCTCGTGCTGCGACCGACCGGTCTCTTCGGGGGGGCCGAGGTGTGACGACCGTCCTCGAAACCGAGGGCCTCACCAAGGAGTTCGGCCGACTGGTGGCCGTCGACGGCGTGAGCGTCGCCGTCGACTCCGGGGAGATAACGAGCATCATCGGCCCCAATGGCGCCGGCAAGACGACGTTCTACAACCTCCTTGCCGGTCAGCTCGAACCGACGGACGGAGACGTCCACATCAAGCCTCGCAACGGCGACGAACTCGTGACGGCGACGGGGATGCCGCCACACGAGATCAACCGGCTCGGGCTCTCGCGGGCCTTCCAGATCAGCAACGTCTTCGAGGGACTGTCGGTTATCGACAACGTCCGTATCGCCCGTATCAGCCGGGATGGGCGGACCCTCGACGTCCGCTCGCTCGCCAGAGCCGACCGGGAGCTCACCGAGAGCGCCCGCGAGATACTCGAGTTGACCGATCTGCAGGACGTCGCCGACGAGGAGTGCGCCAATCTCTCCCACGGCGATGTCCGGAAGGTCGAGATCGCCGTCGCGCTCGGCACCGACCCGTCGGTCGTCCTGCTGGACGAGCCGACCGCCGGCATGAATCCCACCGAGACCGACCGGATGGTCGACCTCGTCAGGGACCTGGACTCGAGCACCGACACCACTTTCGTGCTGACCGAACACGACATGGAGGTCGTCCTCGGCATCTCCGACCGGATCCTCGTCCTCGACGGTGGAAGGCTCATCGCCCGCGGGCCTCCCGACGACGTGATGGCCGACGAGCGCGTCCAGGAGGCCTACCTCGGCGGGGAGGTCGGCGACGGCGCAACGACGGAAGACCGGACGGCCGGAGGTGGCGAGGCGTGACGGCTCTCGAATTGCGGGACGTGAACGCCTACTACGGCAACAGCCACATCCTGTTCGACCTGGCGATGGACGTCGAGGAGAACGACGTCGTCACCCTTCTGGGCCGCAACGGCGCCGGCAAGACGACGACGCTGCGGGCGATCACCGGGACGGTGCCGCGCCGGGAGGGCCACATCGCCTACCGCGGCGAGGAGATAACCGACACGGCCGTCGAGAGAATCAGCAGACGCGGCATCAAGCTCGTCCCCGAGGAGCGGCGGGTGTTCCCGACGCTGACCGTACTGGAGAACGTACAGCTGGCCCACGAACTCGCCGCCGACCCCCGAGACGTCGAGGAGACCTTCGAGCTGTTCCCGGTGTTGGACGACCTCCGGGGGAATCTCGGACGGAACCTCTCCGGCGGCGAACAACAGATGCTGTCGGTGGCGCGGGCGCTCGTCCAGAACCCCGACCTGCTGTTGCTCGACGAACCGACCGAGGGCCTGGCGCCGGTCATCGTCGACGACCTCCGGGAGGTGCTCGGCGACGTCGTCGAGCGGGACGTCACCGTCCTGATGACCGAACAGAACGTGGAGTTCGCCCTCGACCTGGGCGAGCGGGCCTACATCATCGACACGGGGTCGAACGTCTGGAACGGCTCCGTCGAGGAGCTCCGCGACCGCGAGGACCTCCTCGAGGAGTACCTCTCCGTCGGCACGGGCGAGGCCTGATACTGATTATCGCGAGTCGTCACCGTATCGAACTCCTCGGTTCGATCGATGATCGCTTCGGCCGGAGTTCCCTACGCGACGTTCGTCGCGATCTCCGATCAAACTGGTCTGTAACGTCAGGTGCACGCTGAAGAATTGCTGATACATACTCCTCGACAGCCTGCTCGATATCGTCTCCCAACGCGAAGCTCACCGCTTTCCCGTCACCGGAGACGGTTCCCGGACGGCGTAGAGGGCCGCAATCTCGGCATCTGAATATGCTTCAGGAGCATATCGAACAGCTCGCCCGGGCATCTCAGAATCGTCCACCGGAACCAGAACACGCGAAATCGTACACGATGAAACGGTCTCAACGCAGCGAACGGAGTGGGAGCGAAGCTCCCTCGGGCAGCCGGGCGTCGCCCGGTGACAGAGAGGGATCGAAGATCCTCCAGGCAGTCGGACAGTGCCCGACGACATCGTGGCGTCGGGGACGCCACGGGCAGACGGCGCGAAGCGCCGTCGACGGCGGGATTCTCCCGCTGGCTCGACGTAAACACAGCGGATAACTTATGCCGATATTTAACCTAAAGTCCGGAACGTATAGGTGTATTTGGTGAGTGCATTTCGATATGGTCTCCATCCTTTTTCTCATCGGCCTGTTGGCAGCGGTGTTTGTCGGCTTCAACATCGGTGGCTCGTCGACGGGTGTCGCGTGGGGGCCGTCGGTCGGTGCAAAGGTCATCAATAAGACCGCCGCGGCGGCCCTGATGACCGTTTCCGTCTTTCTCGGTGGATGGACCGTCGGTCGGAACGTGATCGACACGCTCGGCGGTGAGATCGTTCCGCAAACCGCGTTCTCGATCGAGGCGAGTATCGTGGTCCTCTCGTTCGTCGGCTTAGGAATGTTGTTCGCTAATATCTACGGCGTCCCTGTCTCGACCTCGATGACGGCGGTCGGCGCGATCGCCGGGCTTGGTCTCGCGACGAACTCTTTGAACCGGGCCGTAGTGTGGGAAATCGTCGGTTGGTGGATCATCGCTCCGATCATCGGCTTCTGGTGTGGTGCTGTAATCGGTCGGTACCTCTACCCGCACTTAGATCGGATCTTTGCCATTCAGCAGTCCGATGGGCCGCTTATCACGTACGGTTCCACAGGAACGGTCCCGCGGCCCACGCTCGGCCCCGGGACGACAGCGCGCGAACTCACCAGTACGGGGATCGTTCTCCTCATCGCTTGTTATATGTCGTTCAGCGCAGGCGCGAGCAACATCGCCAACGCCGTCGCGCCGCTGGTTGGTGGTAGCCTTCTCGGTGTGGACTGGGCGGTCGGTCTCGGAACTATCGCTATCGGTATCGGGGCCTTCACGATCGCCCGGCGGACGATGGAATCCGTCGGAAACGGGCTCACTGATCTTCCGTTGATGGCTGCCACGATCGTGATGGTCGTCGCTGCGACCATCACGACGGTCGCCTCGTGGCTCGGTATTCCGATCAGCTTGGCCCTTTCGACCATCATGACTATCGTCGGCCTCGGATGGGGGCGAGCGACACGCACCGCGACCGTGTCCGACCTCGCGCGTGGCGAGATCGAAAGTAACGCCTCGGTTGACGCTGCGACGGTGGAAACGGACGAAGAGGTGCCGAGTATCGGTGAAGAGCGTGCAGAAGATCTCCAGAACGCCAGCGATTTGTTCGATCCGTCAGCAGTGGTGCGGTTTGTCTCTTTTTGGATCATCGGCCCGTCGGTCGCGACTGGCCTGTCGTATCTCTCGTTCGTCGTCCTCCCGATAACGTGACCGACCTACCGATACGGCGATCGAACATCGGATTTTCGTCGAGCGAGCCTGACGGCAGGTCAGTTCGAGGGTTCATCATCTCTCAAAATCCCCGCGTTCGCGGGTGACAGCCCTGACGAACAGCTTCTCGTCGCGATCGGTGTTGCGGGTCCCGCGTCATGGCTTATCAACGACACGCCGGTCGTTACAATCCTCGTACCGGTCATCCCCGATGTCGTCACAAGTGGAAAGTATTCCCCACCGAACCTGCTTATCTCCCATCGTTCGCGTCGATGCTCGGAAGAAAAACGCTCACACTCGTCGACACCTCGACGAACATCCTTATCAGCGACGCGACAGCCCGCGTTTCAAACGAATACCACGAGATTCACGCCTTCGACTTCTTCGAGTTCACGGTTCCCGGCGTCATCGTTCTCATCACGGGCACGATTTACCGCCGTGTGTCGAACAGATCGATGCCGTAGGTGGGTACGGCCGCGCCTTCGCTACTGCGTCGAGAACTACGCGACGATCGGTATGAACGACGCCGACCGTACACCCTATTTGAACCGCGGCGTATTGCCGGTAATTTGAATCGAAAAAGATCGCTACGGTTCGGATCCGGGTTCACATGTTCACGTCGGGTTATACGTGCAGGTGGGCCGCAGACCGGCGTGTCATGCCATACCGACACCCGATCCGTCTCGTCGGCGGCGCCGGCGGCCGACCGCCGACGAGCCACGACGCACACCGCCCCGACGGGGTGGGATCGTGACCCCGTCCGACGGCGACCGACCGACCGCGACGCGTCGGTCGATGCTCGCCGCGCTCGGCCTGCTCGGCGGCGGCTCGCTCGGCCTCTCGCTGTCGACGACGGACACCTACGCGGCCCGCGGTCCACGGAACACCGGGTGCGCCGGGACCGGCGACGCCGGCCCGCCACGACCGGGGCCAGGGGTGCTGTACGAGGACCCGGTGACGTCCCCGAAACTCGACCCGGCCGGCCGGTGGCAGGCCGACCCGCTCATGGTCTGTGGCGCCGACGCCCACGTCGACGGCGAGTACGTCTTCCAGCCGTTCGTCTACGACGACAACGGAACGAACACCAGCGTGACGATCGACCCGCCGGACCCGCGGCCGACCGACACGAGTGGGGCTACGGCGTCGGCTCGCTGGGCGACGTCCGTCTGGACCACGTCGTCCTGGTAGCGGGGTCGACCGCCGAGTTGGACGGCAACGCCGACCGCGCGAGCGCGGCCGTCGACCTCGACCGGAACCAGATCGAGGTCGACGTCGACCTCGACCCCGGCGAGGAGACGTGGCGGCACTACCTCCTCGTCGGCCTCTGGGATGACGAGGCCCACGCGTTCAAGCAGATTCAAGACCAGCCCGACGAGGATAGCCCGGGCGGCGCCCGCGGCCAGGACCCTCCGCCGGTGTTCAACGTCGGATTCCGGTTCAACGACCAGGAACCGCTCGGGACGCCGAACGTCAAGCCCGAGAGCGCGGAGCGGGAGGTCGACGACGCCGTCGAGGAGACGACCGGGTCCCGAGCCGTCGGCTACGGCCACTGGCGGGACCACGCACAGGCGATGGCGCTCGCCGACGGGGACGTCTCGCAGTTCTACGCCGACATCGATTTCGGGATGCTCCGGGAGAACCGAACCCGGTATCGGGTGCCCGAGACGGGCTTTTTCAACCGGCTGTACGTCTCCCGGTACGACCTCGGAGCGGGCATCAGACCCATCGAGGGCCAGAGCCGCGGCGCCGACGTTCTCCGAAACGAGGTCGTCCCGTACGCGCTGTACGTCCCCGACGACTACGACCCCGCCGAGACGTATCCGTTTCACGTCCACCTGCACTCGCTGACGGCGACCTGCAACCAGTACGCCTCCTGGACGCCGAACTTCCTCCGGGAACTGGGCGACGAACGCGGCCACATCGTCATGACGCCGAGCGGTCGCGGCCCGGTCGTGCCGTACAGCGACCAGGCCGAACTCGACGTCTTCGAGGCGATGGCCGACGTCCGCGCCCGCTACGGCGTCGATCTCGACCGAACCACGCTCGGCGGCTACTCCAACGGCGGCATCGGCACCCACAAGCTCGCCGCCCAGTTTCCCGACCTGTTCGCCCGTGGCCTCCCCATCGTCGGCTCCGTCGGCGACGAGGCGACCGGGGACACCTACTACGACATCGAGTCGCTCGTCGACAACCTCCGGACCGTCCCGATGCAGATGTGGTCGTCCGTCGCCGACGAGTTGGCGCCGCTCCCGCTGGCGGTCAAGTTCGACCGCCGGATGCAGGAGTTCGGG
>PXRZ01000062.1 GCA_003022945.1 Halobacteriales archaeon QS_8_69_73
TCCATGAACCCGGTGAAGGAGACGGCGAGGACGTCGCCGAACATCTCGAGCACCTCGTCGGGGACGCCGGGGATGGGCGTCGAGTCGTCGCCACAGCAGCCGACCGCCGAGCAGACCGCGTCGCCGCCGAGTTCCGTTCCCGCCATCATCTCCAGCCACTGTTCCTCGCCGATCATCGCGGACATCTGCTGGTACAGCTCCGGGGAGACGTACTGTGCGAGCGAGGAGATCTTGCCGTCGTCGCCCCGGACCAGAATAGAGGCCATCTGGCAGGTGGCCGAACAGCAGGGAATCGGCATGAAGTCCCGCTGGCCGATCCCGTCGAGCTGGTCGGCCAGGGCGCCGGCGGCCTGGTCCAGGCTGAAGCGGCCGCCGTGTTCCTCGTAGCGACCGAACTGCGCCACCGGCTGGAAGTTGACCGACTCGATCACGTCGAGGTTGTCCATCGCGAACGACACTATCTCGCCCATCTCGTCGTCGTTGACGTCCGGAACGACCGTCGGAACCAGCACGACCGGGAGGCCGGCCTCGCGACAGGCCTCGATCGCCGCTCGCTTCTCGGCGACGATGTCGACCTCGCGGATATCCTCGCTCGCCTCGCCGCTGAGCCCGTCGAACTGGAGGTAGATCGCCGTGACGCCGGCGTCGGCCAGTCGCCGGGCGTAGCCGTCTTCGGTGCCGAGGCGGATCCCGTTCGTGTTCACCTCGATGTGCGAAAAACCCATACCGCCGGCCAGCTCCACCAGCTCGGGCAGGTCGTCGCGCACGGTCGGCTCGCCGCCGGAGAACTGGATCGGCCGGGCCTCGCCGTCCTGTTTGACCGTTTCCAGCAGGTCGATCACCTCCTCGGTCGGGCGGTGGGCGCCGCTCGGGCTGGAGCTGGCAAAGCAGAACGAACACGAGAGGTTGCAGCTTTCGGTCACCTCCACCACCGCGAGACAGGCGTGGTCGTGGTCTACGACGAGGTCCTCTTCGGGGGCGGGCTCCGGGGAGACGTCGCCCGCCATTTCGTGAGCCCACTTCCAGTGGTCGACCGACCCCCACACCTGCCGGCTGCTGGCCCCGTGGTCCGGGCACTCCCGGGCGAGGTGGACGTGGTCTCCGCGAACCTCGTAGCGGCCGGGGCCTATCGGTCGACGCTTGGAAAATAAATCTATTCCCAAATGTGACCAAAATATACGGGGTACACACCCGGTGGTAACGGGCCGACGCTCGGGCGATTTTGGTTCGTCCACCCGGGGTAGGGCGGAGCCACGCCGGGACTGCCGCTGCGGCGGTCCGTGCTACACCGCCAGGTCGCCGGTGGCCTTCACCACGTCGATCGCGCCGGCATCGACGTCCTCGACGTCCATCCGCATCGGGATGAAGTTCCGCTTCTCGAAGTCCTCGCGTTCGTCTTCGGTACCGACGGTGCACCACAGTTGCGGCCGGTCGGGACCGTGCCACTCGCCCTGCCGGGAGACCCCGAAGCAGACGTACTCCTGGCCGTCGTACTCGATGACGGCGTCCTTGCGGATGCCAGGGTCGCCGTGGATGATCAGCCGCTTCATACGCCGTCGTTAGCCGGAGTCGTGGTTAAGCGCTTCGAAGGGACCCGGCCCGGGCCAGGTCACGCGGGCCCGTCGTCGACCGTCGCCGCCCGCAGGTAGAGCCCGCCGCCGCCGAGGCCAGCCGCGAGGAGCATGCTGACCGCGAGCAGCGGCCAGAAGTACAGTACCCCGAGGCCGCCGCTCGGCCACTACGGGTGTCTCGCCGCGACCATGGTAACGTACGGGACCGTAGCCAGCGCGACGCCGGCGGCGACCGGCCGCCGGGGGAGGCGGGTCCCTTCGAGCCGGTAGCCGCCGTAGGCCGCGCCGACGACGACCAGCAGTCCGAGGGCGTAGCGGCCGTAGAGCCCCGCGTCGAGCGGTTCCGGCGTCGTCACGACCGCACTCCGCTCCCCGGCGGTCGCGCCCGACCCGATGATGACGTACGTCTCGCCCGGTTCGGGGGCCTGCCGGGTACCGTCGCCGTCGCCGTCGCCGTCGGTCGCCGCGACGCCGGTCCAGACGGCCCGGCCGTTCTCGACGGTCGCGACGGAGGGATCGTTGACGAACCGCTGACCCTCCGGCGGCTCGACGACCAGTTCGTCGGCGTTGATGACGTACTCGGTCACGCGCTTCTCGCCGTTGAGGTACGGCACCACGAGGAGGCCGAGCCGCTGTCTGGCCGCCCCGCGATCGACGAACTCGACGGTGACGGTCCCGTCGCCGACCTCGACCGTCGGCTCGGAGGAGTCGGCCGGTGGGGCCGCCGACGAGGACCGCCGTGCCGCCCGAAACGGTCGGCAAACCAAACCCGTTTTAACCTGCGACGCGCTACCGGCCGGTAACGATGGAGATGCCACGCCGGTTCAACTCGCACTGTCCGCACTGCAACTCACACCAGGAGATCGAAGTCGAGAAGGTCCGAACGGGCCAATCCTCGGGGACGAAGTGGGACGCCCGCCGCACCCGCCGCGGGAAGGCCGTCATCGGCAACGCCGGGCGGTTCTCCAAGGTGCCCGGCGGCGACAAGCCGACCAAGAAGACCGACCTGAAGTACCGTTGCAGCGACTGCGGCAAGGCCCACCTCCGGGAGGGATGGCGGGCCGGGCGGCTCACCTTCCAGGAGTAACCATGGCGGGGAACTTCTTCAGCCTCCGGTGTGACGACTGCGAGAACGAGCAGGTCGTCTTCGGCAAGGCCGCAAGCGTCGTCGACTGTGCGGTCTGTGGGTCGACGCTGGCGACGCCGACCGGCGGCGAGGCCGACTTCCACGGCGAGGTTCTCGAGGTCGCCGAGGCCAGATAACGGCGGACCGGCGGACGAACGGCAGGTGGAAACCCGGTTGCTGGCAGATTTATAACTCATCGTAAAACAAGCCAGTCCAGCATCCGCGAGCGACCGACGGGAGCGAGCGGTTCCCCGGCGGCGACCGGAGGGAGCCGCCGGCCTTTTTCATCGACGTTTTTCAAGGAGTGGTTCGCGAGCGGAGCGAGCGAACCCGACGCAGAAAAAGGTCGGAGGGTTTATTCTCGTCACACGGCTACCATATCATATGCAGTACAGCGGCTGGCCCACGCCGAGCGAACTCGTCGTCGGACGCGTCGACGAGATCGAGGACTTCGGCGTGTTCGTCGACCTCGAGGAGTACGAAGACAAGCGCGGGCTGGTCCACGTCAGCGAGGTGGCCTCCGGCTGGATCAAGAACGTCCGCGACCACGTCAACGTCGACCAGATGGTCGTCTGCAAGGTGCTGGAGGTCGACGAGGACGCCCAGCAGGTCGACCTCTCCATCAAGGACGTCAATGACCACCAGCGCTCCGAGAAGATCCAGGAGTGGAAGAACGAGCAGAAGGCCGATAAGTGGATGGAACTGGCCCTCGGCGAGGGCGTCGACGACGAGACGTTCGGCCGGGTGGCCAACGAACTTATCGACGAGTACGGCACGCTGTACGACGGCTTCGAGGAGGCCGCCATCCACGGCCCCGAGGCGCTCGAGGGGACCGACCTCGCGGACGACGAACTCGAGGCCGTCGTCGAGACCGCCCGGGAGAACGTCTCGGTGCCGTACGTGACGGTGACGGGCTACGTCGACCTGGAGGCGCCGGGGCCGGACGGCGTCGAAGACGTCCGCGAGGCGCTGTCGGCCGCCGAGGGCAACGGCGAGGCCCTCGCGAGTGCGAACGGGGGCGAGGGCTCGGAGGGCGGTCCGTCCGCCGGGGTGGCCGGGGAGGTCGACCTTGAGGTCACCTACGTCGGCGCCCCGGAGTACCGCATCCGGGTGCAGGCGCCCAACTACAAGACCGCCGAGTCCCAGCTGGAGGAAAGCGCCGACCGCGCGGGCGAGGCCATCGAGGCCGTCGGCGGGAGCGCCGACTTCCACCGCGAGCGCCGCACCGACGAGGAATGAGGGCCGACATCCGGGTCTGTTCGGCGTGGGCGACCGAACACGACGCGCCCGTCTACACCCTCGGCGAGGTCTGTCCGGAGTGCGGCGCCGACGCGGAGAACAGTGCCCCCGCGCCGTACAACCCCGAAGACCCCTACGGCGAGTACCGCCGACAAGCCAAACGCGAGTGAGAGCCGACACGCTCTCGCTCGGTAACTACCGGCCGGCGTGGTAATCCGCTATCATCAGGTAACGGTGGTCCATAACTCACTTATACTCAACCTATCAATTATAATATAATGTCTACTCGCCGGAAGATACTGTTATCGGTCGGCGCGTCAGCAGTCGCTGGCGTTGCAGGCTGTGTATCCACCCTGAGTTCCCCCGATACGTCCCCCCCGAATGCAAACGAGTGCCCGGACGAACCACAGGTCCCGGCCATCGAAGGTGGAACCACGGAACAAGAGGCCCCGGAGATTCCATCGTCAGTAAATTCACTGACCGAAGACGACGTCGTCAAGTACGTCGAGACCTACGAGTACGCGTACGCCTGGCGCCGAAATACCCGCCGGGGCGTGTTGCGGGAATTCTACCTGGACCGGACGGCCGACCCCGTTTGGTCCGGCGAAGACGGGGTGTTCTGCGAGTTCGATACCCTCGCTGCCCACGGGAAATACGAAGCCGACGACGGCGAGGAGTATTACTTCGACCTGGCGCCGTACGCCGCCAGTTATCTGGTGACCGACGACGCAGTCTGGCGGGCCGAGACCGATCGAGCAGATCGACCGCCGGAGCCGCCGGATCCGAAAGAAAACGGAAAAATCTTAGAATGCTTCTGAAGTCGAACGTGAGACGGCATACAGTACGACAGCGAACGAGATCCCCGGACCCGTCTGCTGGACCGGACCTTGGATGGTAGATGACAGCGCGGACGGGTCGAAGGCGGAACCGCTGCGGATGTACCACTGAAATCGGACCGCCGCTTCGCAGTCCTCTTATCAGAGCCACGAGACTGCTTAAGCGGCGACCAACGGCCGTCAGGGATCGCCGTCACGTCCTGCAAATCGTCTCGGAGTCGCCGTCCCCGTCGGCCATTCCGGACAACTTAAGCCTCGTGGGGCGCCGGTTCCAGGCATGGATGCATTCGAGATCGAGGCGCCGGCCGACCCCGATCTCAAGGCGCCGGTGCTCGTCGAGGGCCTGCCCGGCGTCGGCCACGTCGGCAAGCTGGCCGCCGAGCACCTGTTGGAGGAGTTCGACGCCGAGCTGGTCCGGCGGGTGTACTCCGAGCACTTCCCACCGCAGGTGACCGTCGAGGACGGCCGGACGACGCTGGCCGGCGCCGAAATACACGCGATCCGCGACGCCGACCGCGACCTGCTGGTGCTGACCGGCGACCACCAGGCCGGCGACGGCCCGGGCCACTACCGGCTGACCGAGGGCTTCCTCGACGTCGCCGAGCGGTTCGGCGTCGAGCGCGTCTTCGCGATGGGCGGCGTCCCGACCGGCGAGCTCGTCGACGAACCGGACGTGGTCGGCGCGGCGACGACGGACGCGCTCGTCGACGAGCTCGAGGGCGTCGGCGTCGAGTTCCGCGAGGACGAACCCGCCGGCGGTATCGTCGGCGTCTCCGGGTTGTTGCTGGGGCTGGGCGAGCGCCGCGGGCTGGAGGCCGCCTGCCTGATGGGCGAGACGAGTGGCTACCTGGTCGACCCACGGAGCGCCCGCGTGGTGCTGGAGGCGCTGCAGGCGGCCGTCGGCTTCGACGTCGGCTACGACGCCCTCGCGGACCGCGCCGAGGAGATGCAGGAGGTCGTCGAGCGTGTCCAGCAGATGGAAGACGGCCCGGCATCCGGCGACGAGGACCTCCGGTACATCGGCTGACACGTAGCGAGCGGAAGCCCACCCCTTCGGGGGTTAGGTGCGAGCGACAGCACAGCCACTCAATCCACCGCCAGCGTCTCAAATGATTAATATGAAGGAAACGATACAAAGCGGTACGCAAGACGGCGAAAACGTGGCTGTTGGGTTGGGGTCAGCCCGGATGGCCGAAGCCTACCACAGCGTCCCCGCGAGGGCGGCGCCGCGGCCCGCGAGGGCACACAAAAAGCAACCCTGCGCCGGCTTGGGACGCGCCGCCATCGGTGGCGGCGTGTCGGGTCGATGGCCCGGCCCGCGGCCTCGGGTGAACCGAGGGGCTACGGCCGCCGGTAGTGGATACGACCCGCAAGGGCGAACACGCCAGACCCCGCACATGGGGCCACCCCGGTGCCCGCGAACCGGAGTACCCGCAAGGGGAAATTTGCCGGCGGGTGTGGCATCGCCGGGATGCTCGCCGCGACCGGAATCCCACGGCCGAAGCCGTGGGAGGAGGTCAACGGGTCCAACACGCTCTTAACCGGGTCGCTCCAACGTCAGCCGTGGTCGAACCGCTGTCGTCGCTGCCGCGCTGGGTCTATCTCGGCGTCGCCGCCGGTGCCGTCGCGACCGTCGGCGTCGCCGTCACCTTCGTCGTCGCCGGGCGACTCCTCCCGGACGGCTCCGCCGCCGACGGCGGAGGGTCGGGGCGGTCGAACCGGTCGGATCAGTCGGACCGCTCGGGCAGGTCGACCGAGGATATCCGCCGCGAGGAGATCAGAGCCTACCTCGACGACATCGACGAGCGGTTCACCGAGGACGCCGACGTCGCCGGCGAGCGAGTCGCCTTCCACCTCCCCGAGCGGGACGTCGCCGTCACCTTCGACGCGCGGACGTTTCTGGCACTGGAACGGGGCCCGACGCACGCCATCCTCGCCGAACACGAGATGCCGGGCGTCGCGCTCGGCAACCGGCTGCCGTTCGAGACGCCGGAGCCGTCGCCCGGCGCCGACGCGGGCCGGGGCGCAAACACGAACACGCGCGCTGGCCCAGGCGGTCCCCGCGGCGCCGGAACCGCCGGCGCCGACCGCCTCGAAGGCCGGACGGACGTCGCCGAGGCCGCCTTCGACGTGCTGGGGCTGTCCCCCGGCGCCGACGAGGCGGCCGTCCGGCGGGCCTACCGCCGGCGCGTCAAGGAGGTCCACCCCGATCACGGCGGCGACGAGGAGGAGTTCCGCCGGGTGCAGGAGGCCTACGACACCGCTAGACGGCGTGCATCGTGACGTGATACGAAATGACACGGATCGACATCACCGACGACGTGGTTCGCCAGCTCCGGGACGTCCTCGAGGCGGAGGTCCTGGACGACGAGCACAACTACATGGGCGCGCGCTTCGCCGCGATGGACCTCGGCCACGACGAACTGGCCGTCTTCGTCCGCGAGGCCGACGCCGCCACCTACTACGAGGCGCTCCAGCGGGCCAAGCGGCCGGAGCGGCCGGAGTAGCGGTCATACTATTATTGCGGGTCTTCACCGCCGATATCGGGGTAAATCGGGTTCTTAGAGCCCAAACGGCCTCTTTTCGTTGCCATGCTGAAAATTACCGCAATAATCAGTATCAGTCGTCGGCGGCGTCAGCGTCGGCGTTCCACTCGGCCTCCGAGAGCGTCCGCTGGACGACATCGGTGTCGACCGACCGCGCCAGCGTCCGGAAGCCGGCTTCCTCCTCGCGGTCGTCGGCGTCGGCGACCAGCCGCGAAACGATGAACTCCGGCGTCGACCGGCCGACCTCGCCGAACCGGGGCTGGTAGTCGACCTCCAGTTCGAGGTCGTCGGTGAGCCCTTCGGCGAAGATGCCGTCGACGCGGGCCGGCTCCGGCAGCGGCTCCAGATCGTCCGCGAGGTGCGTCACGAACGTCCCGAGGGCGCCCTCCTCGACGGTTAGATCGACCAGCCCGTATAGCAGGTCCGCCGCCCGGCCGGGCTCGGTGATGGCCTCGAACTCATCGACCAACATGAGCGTCCGGTCGCCGGAAACCAGCGGCGGGACGACCGACCGCAGCGTCGACTCGAGGACGCCCGCGTTGAAGCTGGCGTGACGCCGGTGGAAGACGACGCGGTCGCACGGCGAGACGACGGCCCGCTCGGCCGGCACCGGCAGACCCATGTGCGCGAGCAGCTGCACCTGACACAGCGTCTCCAACAGCGTCGTCTTGCCGCCGCTGTTGGCGCCGGTCAGCACCGACACCCGGTCGTCGATCGGCGGCGAGAGCCCGTGGTCGCCGAGGGCGTAGGTCACCGGCTGGACGGACCCGTCGGCGGCCGCAAGCGAGAGGTTCCGGGCGTCCGCGACGGCGAGGGTCCCCCAGTCGGCGTAGTCGGGACGCGTCAGGTCGAAGGCCTCGGCGAAGCGGGCAATGGAGAGGTCGCGGCCGACCTCGGCGACGGCCCGGCGGGCGCGGTCGACGTCGCCGCCGGCGGCCTCGAGGTCGGCTTCCAGCTCCTCGCGGACGGCCGTCTCGCGCTCGTCGGCCGCCGCGTCGAGCTCCGCCCGAAGCGCCCGCAGTGACTCGGTAACGAACGCCGTCGCGTCGGCGGCCTCGGTCGCCGCCGCTTCCCGGACCCGGGCGGGATCGACGGTCGTCTCCGCCCGCACGTGGTCGACGAGCCCCTCGCGGACGTCGGCGGCCTCGCGGACGCCCTCCGAGCGGAGCTCCTCGACGACCGAGGCGGCGTCGGCGACCATCGCGTCGACGGCCTCGCGGTCGGCCCGCAGGCGGTCGAGCTCTTCGTCGGCGCCGGCCAGCCGGTCGTCCGACAGCGCCTCCAGCGCGGTCGCGGCGTCCGCCAACTGGTCGGCGTCGAGGTCGGCTATCGGCTCGAAGGCCGGCCCCGAGACGCCGGCCTCCTCGAGGGCGACGACGGCCCGAACGGCCGCCAGCCGGCCGCCGTCGGCGGGGTCGTGCTCCTCGAAGGCCACGAGCACGTCCCGGCGGGTCGCGTCGTCGAGGCCGGCCCACGTCTCGACGGCGGCCTCGACGGCGTCGAGTCGGGTCTCGATGGCCGCCCGGTCGGTCAGCGGCGTCAGCGTCCGTACCCGCCCCGCCGCGTCGTCGTTGACCGCGAACACGGCGGCCGCGTCGATGAGTTCCTTGTACACCGATCTGGCGTCGCGGGTCGCCAGCAGCTCCATGCCGTCCTTACTATTGGCCCGCCGGAGAACCCGAGTCGCCCGGTGGCGGTCGATGCCGGCGTCGACGAGCGTCCAGATATCGCTCGTCTCGATGGCCTCGACGGCGGCCGCCCGGCCGACCGTCGACTCCAGCGTCGCCGTCGTCTTCGGGCCGACGCCCCAGTAGTCCTCCAGCTCCAGCTCCAGGTCCATGCGCGGGGCATCGTCCACCCGGCAGTTAGCTCCGACGGTCGCCGGGGGCGTCGTTTGGACGTCTCTGTCACAATCCCTTTTTACACGCGTTCCGGAGTGAAGCATACGACGGACGGACACGACCGCCGTCACTCCTACACATGTACGACAGACGCAGCTTCCTCAAGGCGAGCGGAGCGGTGCTCGGCACGAGTCTCATGTCGGGTGCCGCGGGCGCACAGTACGACCAGTTCGAAGGATACCGGCTCGTCGGCGAGGCGCCGGTGCAGGGCATCAACGAGGTGGTCGCCCGGGGCGACTGGGCGTACGCGACCTCGCAGGGCTCCATCACCACCATCAACATCAACGACCCGACGACGCCGTTCGTCGCCGGCCGGGCGGAGGGCGAGGATGCCACGGACACGCCGGACGTGGACGTGGCGGGCGACGTCGCCGCGCTGGCGCACAATGACGGCGTCCCCGGCGTCAGCCTCTTCGACATCTCCGACCCGACGAATCCGACCTTCGAGACGTTCTACGAGGACAAGGACACCGTCCACAACTGCTTTCTGAAGGAGGACCCCGACGACGGTCGGATCTACGCGTATCTCTGTATCAGCGACTCCTTCGCGAAGGCCCGGATGGTCATCGTCGACGTGACCGACCCGGCCAACCCCGAGACGCTCGAAGGCAAGGACCCGTCGTACACGAGCGGCAGCGAGGACGTCCCGGACGGCTCGGGCGACTCCGATGACGAGCGCGGCACCGGCGGCGCCTGGATGCTCCAGGACGCCCAGCCGAAGATGGCCAACGGCAGCAACAGCCCCATCCACGACATGTACGTGGCGGAAGACGACGAGGGCAACCAGCTGGCGTACAACTGCTTTTGGGACTCCGGGATGGTCGTCGTCGACGTGACCGACAAGCGCAATCCCGTGGCGGTCGGGCACTTCGGCGGCACGTCGGACGCCACCGGCGACCTCGTCGACTACATCGTCGGCGAGAAGACCAACGCTCACTACTGTCAGCCGACGCCGAACCAGGACTACGCGTTCGTCGGCGCCGAGACCTTCCCCGGGCCGGCGGCGCCGCCGGGCGAGGACACCGTTCAGCCGAACGGCGACCACGGCGGTCTCCGCGTGTTCGACACCCGCGACGTGCAACCGCTGGCGAAGGGCGGCCGGGCCGTCTATCCGGAGGTCGACCGCCGCGCCATCAAGGAGCGGGGGTACACCGTGAGCGACGTCGGCGACCGGTACAGCCGACTTTCGGAGGAGGACCGCCCGGACCCCTACCAGAACCCCAGCCCGGACCGGGGTAACGGCCGGAAGTCCGCGAACATGGTGGCGTACCTCGATGCACCGGAGGGCGCCGACGACGCGGCGCTGACGTCGCACAACTTCGACGTCACTGACGAGATGCTGGTCTCGTCGTTCTACCAGGGCGGCGTCCGAGCGTACGACCTGACGACGCTGTACAGCGGCGGCGACTACGAGAACCACGCCCGCCAGCCGCGGGCGCCGGTCGAGATCGGCGCCTTCGCCCCCGACGGGATGGCCTTCTGGACGGCCGTCGACGTCGACTACGAGGAAGACCCCGACCGGATCTTCACGATGGGCGCCGACATCGGCAAGGGCGCCGTGATGCTGGAGCTGGAGCGCGGCGGCAGCAGCCCGATCTGAATCGGCACGCCGCCGCACCTGCCGGCCGGCGTCACTCGTAGGTCTTCGTATAGCCGCCGTCGAATAGCAGGTCGCCGCCGTTGAGGTGGCGGGCGTGCGAGGAGAAGCCGAACACGAAGAGGTTCCCCACCTCGACGGGCATCATCAGCTCCTTCGTGCGGGCCTCTGATCGGCCATCAGCGGCGTCAGCACGTAGCCGGCGCTGATCGAGAAGCTCCGCAACGTCCCCCCGCCCTCGGCGGCGACCGCCCGGGTCAACCCGTTGAGACCGTGCTTGGCGGTGATGTAGGCCGGCTTGTCCCGCGTCGCGTAGCGGCCGTGGACAGACGACATGTTGCCGATCGCCCCGACGCCGTCGTCGGTCGCCCGGACGTGCGGCATCACCAGCTTCGACAGCAGGAACGGTGCCCGCAGCATCACGCCGAGCACGTCGTCGTAGGCGTCCATCGGGAACTCCGGGACGGAGGCGATGTGCTGCATGCCGGCGATGTTGGCGAGATAGCGTATCTGTCCCTTCTCGGCGGCGGCTTCGATTGCGGTCTCGCAGGCCGCGTCGTCGGTCAGGTCGGTCGGCGCGGCGACCGCCCGGCCGTCGGCGTCCAGTGACTCGACCGTCTCGACGGTGTCGTCCAGCCCCTCGGCGTCAACGTCGAGGCCGACGACCGTCAGGCCATTGACGGCCAGCGCGACCGCCGTCGCCCGGCCGATGCCGGAGGCCGCGCCGGTCACCACCGCGACGTTGTCGGGGTGGAACCGCTCGTCGTCCAACTGGAGCACCCGGTCTTCGGTTATCGGCGGCGGCGACAGTTCGCCGTCGGCGTCCGGTCCCGAACTCATGTCACGGCCTCGCGCACAGAACGGCATGGCTCCCCGGGTTCATATGCGAACCACGACCGGACCGGCGCTCAGAACTCGCCGCCGGCGACGTAGAACCCCGTCGTCGTGTCGGACACCTCCGCCCACCGGGTGGCGTCGGGGCTGCGGACCTCGGCGGGGCCGAACTCGTAGCGTCCGGACTCCTCTGGCACGTCGATGAGGTACTCCAGGTCGTAGTCGTCGGCCGGGCCCTCGAAGTACACCTCCCGGATGCCGAGGTGGGGTCGCGGCGCGACCGCGGTGATGGACTCGTCGCGTTCCATGTAGACGTCGGCGGTGTAGGGCACCCGGTCCCGGAGCAGGACGGGCCCGCTGGCGTCGACCGACAGCCCGACCCGGGCGGTGCCGCCGCCGACGTAGATGCTGCCGTCGGTCTCGCGGGACCCTTCGGCATCGACCTCGGTCGCCCGGTCCGGCCGGCCGGCGTCGGAGTCGGTGACCCACTGGTAGATGAACTCGATGGCCGGCTCGCTGGCCCGGGCGGCGTTGTGCGCCCGCGCCGAGAGGACGACGTTGGCGTTGGCACCCTCCAGTTCGGGGCTGTCGGGGTTGTCGGCGAAGAAGTAATCCAGGTTCCCGCGGATGGTGTAGTAGTCGACGTCGCCGGGCGTCTCGTCGGGGTTGTTGAGCCGGAAGAGGGGGCCGCCGGGCTCGGTGCAGTCCGGCGAGATGAACCCACAGACCCGGTTGGCGCCGGGGCCCTGCGAACAGCCCGGGCCGCATGTCGAGGTGCCCTCGTTGGCGCCGGCGCAGCCGACGAAGGTGTCGACGACGTCGTACCGGGGGCCGACGCCGACGTCGAACCGCTCGTCGACGTCGGCGAATTCGTCGCTGTCGGCCATCCAGAACCGGACGCCGGTGACGCCGAGGCTGTGGCTCACCACGTCGACGGTGTCGGCGCCGGCGTAGTCGAGGACGTTCGTCACGAAGTCGTCCAGCTGGCGGGCCATCTCGTCGTGGGTGGCGCTTTCGTTCGCGAAGGTGATCGACCACAGCTGGTCGCCGCCGTAGCCGCGCCGCAGGTAGCGGGTGGCGTGGTCCGACCAGTCGCAGGCGTCGCGGGTGTTGCCGTGGACGAACACGACCGGGTTCTCCCCGCCCGGCAGCCCCGGCTCAGTGGCGTGGTACTCGTGGCCGCCCCAGCCGCCGTAGGCGCCGCCCGTGTCGAACGGCAGGTAGCGGTCGTCGGTGCGGTCGACGTCGCATTGCGTGCCGCCGAGGCCGGCGAAGGGGTTGCCCTCGACGTCGTCGTGGTTGGCCGCCGCGGTTCCGGTCGACGCGAGCGCGCCGCTCGCGGCCGCCGCCCGCAGGAACCGTCGTCGGTCGAGTCCGGGAACTGGGTCGCTCATCTCCCCAACCTGCGCCGGCGGCGTACAAACGCGTTGTGGCGAACCCGTCCGAACCGGCCGGGTGATAGGTGAATCCGTCGTTCGATGCGCGCTCCGGCCGGCAAGAGATATGGACCGCGAAACGGGGGCGACGGCGGGAACGAGCCGACTCCAGCGGCCGCCGGGCGGCGCCAATGCCCGCCCGGGTCGCGGAGTACGCGGTCCCCGCGTCGTTCGTGATGGTCGAAACGCCGCCCCGGCGCGAGCGACGGCGGTCGACCGCGCCGCCGTCCGGGAGCGCTTCGGCCCGCAGGGCCGAAACTGCGCCGTGGTGAACGGTTATGTGCGTGGGGCCGATAGGGTCGGCTCATGCTAGACGTCACCATGGAGATGGAGCAGTTCGACTGCCCCTTCATCGACGCGACCGTCGACCACGAGGTGGCGTTTTCGACGATGCACTGGCAGCTCGACGCCGCGGCCGAGGAGCTGGAGACCCGGATGGTCGTCGAGGCCGCGGACAGGGGGGCTCTCGACGACGGCCTGTCGGCGCTGCGGGCCCACGAGAACATGACCGACTACCGGCTGTTCACCAGGCGGGACGACACCGCGATGATCCGGGCGGTCATCGAGGAGACCGACGCGATGGAGACTATCCACGAGGGCGGCGGCTACATCACCGGGCCGTTCCACATCGAGGACGGCTCCGAACGGTGGCAGGTCGGCTTCGACGACGGTGGAGCCGCCGACGAGACGCTGTACGAGCTGGACGGGAACAACCACTACGAGGTCACCGCCCGCTCGGACCTGGAGCTGGACCAGCTGTTCGACGTGCTGACGAACGCCGACGCGGCGACGACGATGCTGGACGCCTGTCGGTCGCTGTCGGCCGTCGAGGAGGAGACCGTCCGGACCGCCGCCGAGGCGGGCTACTTCGACACGCCGCGGGAGGCGACGCTGTCGACGCTGGCCGACGAGTTCGACGTCTCGACGACCGCCGTCTCGAAGAACATGCGCCGCGGCGAGAAGAAGGTGCTCCGCGGACTCGTCGAGGCGCTCGAACGGATCGACGAGTGACGCGCGCGGCCGGCAGACGGGCGGCGCCGACCGGGCGACCGGTAGAGTGCAACGGTTGGGCGACCGACGGAGTGCGCCGACCGGACGACCCGGGCGCCGGCCGACGGTTGATACTCGAACCTCCCGTTTTTGATGCGGTCGTCGCCAACTCCGCTGCATGCGACACCGGCGCCCTTCGTCCCGTACGTCGGGGAGGCGAGCATGACCGAGCGCGATTCCGGGCTGGACCCGCAGGCCGCGACGCTTCTCGCGGAGTTCGAGTCGGGCATCGCGCCGCCGTCGTCGACGCTGTCGGTGGAGACGGGCCGGGCGCTCATCGACGATCTCTTCGCCGTCGAGACGCCGGAGCCCGTCGGCGAGGTCGCGGACCTCGGGATCCAGGGGCCGAACGGGCCGATACCGGTCCGGGTTTACGCCCCCGAGGGCGAGGGTCCGGTTCCGGTGTTCGTCTTCTTCCACGGCGGCGGCTGGATCCGGGGGTCGCTGGACGCTTACGACGGGCTGTGTCGGCTGCTGACGAACGAAGCCGACTGTGTCGTCGTGTCGGTCGACTACCGTCGGGCGCCGGAACACCCGTTCCCGGCGGGGCTGGAGGACTGCTACCGGGCCACGGAGTGGGCGGCGGCCAATGCCGCCGACCTCGGCGGCGACCCCGACCGGGTGGCCGTCGGCGGCGACAGCGCCGGCGGCAACCTCGCGGCGGCCGTGGCGCTGGCCGCCCGCGACCGCGACGGCCCCGACCTCGACGGCCAGGTACTCGTCTACCCGGTCGTCAACCCGCCGTCCGTCCGGTGGTTCGACTCCTACGACGACTACGGGACGGGCTACTTCCTCGAGATGGACGGCGTCGAGTGGTACCTCGAGCAGTACCTCCGGGGGCCGGCGGAGCTCGGCAATGCCTACGCCTTCCCGCTGCGGGCCCGTAGCCTCGCGGATCTGCCGCCGGCGACGGTCCTGACGGCCGGCTTCGACCCGCTGGCCGACGAGGGCGCCGCCTACGCCGACCGTCTCGGGGCCGACGGCATCGCCGTCGAGCACCGCCACTACGACGCCCAGATACACGGCTTCTGCAGCCTCTACGAGCGCATCGACGAGGGACGGGCCGCCCTCGGGTACGTCGCCGACCGCGTCGCCGGGATCGGCGGCCGCGGTTGACATGTGAACCGTTTCCCTTTTGTCGGCCTGTGGAGAGGTTAGCACATGGCAGAGGACCAGACGCGACGGCAGTGGATCAAAGCCGCCGCGGCGGGGACGGTCGGTATCGCGGGGCTGTCCGGCTGTACCGACGACTCGGGCAGTGGCGACGACGGCGACGGCGGCACCGATGACGGCGACGGCGGCACCGACACCGGCGACGGCGGCACGGGCGCCGAGGGGACGATTTCCATCGGCATCATGCAGCCGCTGACGGGCGGCGTACAGTACTACGGCCAGCAGTCGCTGTGGGGCTTCCTGTCGGGGCTGGCCTACAAGTACGACCGGGAGCCGCTGGACGTCTCGACGGCCGGTACCGAGACGATCGAGGCCGGCGACGTCACCTACGAGCTGGTCGTCGAGAACTCGGAGTTCAGCGCCGACGCGGCCCAGACCGTCGCTCAGGACCTCGTGTTGGACGAGGAGGTCGACATGCTGTTCGGCGTCGCCTCCTCGGACGCCGCCAGGCGGGTCATCGAGACGGTCGTCCTCGAGGCGAACGTCCCGTACGTCGCCGGGCCGGCGGCGTCGGCGGGCATCACCTCCGACACCGACCTCTGTAACGAACTCGTCTTTCGGGCCAGCGAGAACACCGCGATGGACGCCCGGTCGGGCGGCCGCTACGTCGCCCGGGAGACCGACGTCGAGCGGGTGTTCATCATGACCGCCGACTACTCCTTCGGGCGCGCGGTGGCGGAAAACTACCGGGCCGTCCTCGAGAGCGAGGGCATCGAGATCGTCGGCGAGCGGTTCGTCCCCCGGGGGACGGAGGCCGGCGAGTTCGAGGGGTTGTACAGCAACGCCGTCGAGGCGGACGCCGACGCGGTCGTCGGTGGGTTCACCGTCCAGACGCTGCCTGCGTTCCTGCGGACCGGGCTGTCGGGCGACTACGGCCTCCGGCTGTTCGGCGGCTTCGCGACCGAGATCTCCACGGCGGCGGTCGGCGGCGTCGCACAGAACGTCCTCGGCGAGGACTTCACCGCCCAGGATATCCGCGACGCCGAGCTCGGCCCGTTCACCACGCGGTACCACTGGAACCAGTACGACAACGAGATCAACGACGCCTTCGTCGACGCCTACACCGCGGCGTACGGCAAGGTACCGGACCTGTTCAGCTCGGGGACGTTCGCGGCGGCCTCCTCGGTCGTCCAGGCCGTCGAGGCCGGCGGCTCGACGGACGGCGCCGACATCGCCGCCGAGATGCGCGGCATGACGATCGCCGAGACGCCGAAGGGCACCGACGCCTACACCTACCAGGAGTACAACAACCAAGCCCGCTCGGAGATGACGGTCGCCTACCCGGTTCCCAACGACGAGGAGAACTGGGAGGCGCCGATCAAGCCGGGCGAGCCGCTGGCGCGCATCCCCGCCGACCGGACGACCCTCTCCGACGACGCGACGGACTGCTCGCTGTAAGATGGTGCTACGCACGCGCGGCCTCACCAAGCGCTTCGGCGGCGTCAGCGCGGTCGACGGCGTCGACTTCGAACTCGGCGAGGAGTGCTGTTCACTTATCGGCCCCAACGGCGCCGGCAAGACGACGTTCTTCGACCTGCTGACGGGCGTGCTGTCGCCGTCGGCCGGTAGCGTCGAGTACCGCGGCGACGACGGCTACGTCGACATCACCGACCGCGCGCCCCACGGGACGGCGCAGGCGGGCATCCACCGCTCCTATCAGATCACCAATCTCTTCGCGACGTCGACGGTGCTGGAGAACGTCCGGGTCGCCGCCCAGGCCCACGGCGACGACTCCTGGCGGGCCTGGCGCAACGTCGACGCCTTCCCGGAGTACGAGCGGGAGGCCCGGCGCGTCCTCGACCGCGTCGGGCTGGCCGACGAGGCCGACGCCGTCGCCGAGACGCTCAGCCACGGCGAGAAGCGCAACCTCGAGGTCGCCGTCGCGCTGGCCGGCGACCCGGACGTGCTGCTGCTCGACGAGCCGACGGCCGGCGTCTCCAGCGACGGCATCGACGAGCTGACCGGGCTCGTCAACGACATCGCCGACGATCACGCCGTCCTGCTCGTCGAGCACAACATGGAGGTCGTCATGGAGGTGTCGGACCGCATCGCGGTGCTCAGCCAGGGGTCGCTCATCGCCGACGACGACCCGCGGGCGGTCCGCAACAACGAGCGCGTCCAGGACGCCTACCTCGGCGGCTACGAGCGCGAGGCCGGCGTCTCCAGCGGTAGCGGCAGCAGCGACGGCGGCAGCGACGGCGGCAGCAGCGACGGTAGCGACAGCGACAGCGGCGGAGGTGAGCCCGCGTGAGCCTGCTTGAAGTCGACGACGTCCACAGCTACTACGGCGAGAGCCACGTCCTGCGGGGCGTCTCGCTGTCGGTCGACCGCGGGGAGACGGTCGCGCTCATCGGCCGCAACGGCGTCGGCAAGACGACGACGCTGCGGTCGGTGCTCCAGCTGACGCCGCCGCGCCGCGGGACGGTCACCTACGACGGCACGGACGTCACCGGCCGGCCGACCCACGAGGTCGCGCGGATGGGCATCGGCTGGGTGCCGGAGAACCGGCGGATGTTCTCGCATCTGACCGTTGACGAGAACGTCCGCATCGCGACGCCGCCGGACGGCGACGTCGGGGCGGCCTTCGAGACGGTCTACGGCGCCTTTCCGGAGCTCGAAGACCACCGCGACCGCGAGGCGGGCGATCTCTCGGGCGGCCAACAGCAGATGGTCGCCATCGCCCGCGGGCTGGTCGGGGGAAACGAGACGCTGCTGGTCGACGAGCCGAGCGAGGGGCTGGCGCCGCAGATCGTCGAGGCCGTCGCCGACGCGCTGTCGGCGGTTGCCGCCGAGGCGACGGTGCTGCTCGTCGAGCAGAACTTCCCGCTGGCGATGGACCTCGCCGACCGGTTCTACCTGCTCGACCAGGGGACGGTCGTCGCGTCAGGCTCGACCGAGGGCGTCACCCGCGAGGACGAGACGATACGGAGGTATCTGTCGGCGTGACGGCCGTCGCTGCGGTCGAGACCGTGCCGCTGTTCGCGCCCGCCGACGTCGGCATCAGGGCCGTCTCGAAGGCCGCCCTCTACGTCGTCATCGCCAGCGGGCTCAGTCTCATCTTCGGGCTGATGGGCGTGTTGAACTTCGCCCACGGCTCGCTGACGATGATCGGCGCCTACCTCGGCGGCGCCGTCATGGTCGCGACGGTGTCGGCCGGCACCGGCGGAGTCGCGCGGTTCGTCCTGTTCTTCCTGGCGGCGGCGGCCGTCTTCGGGCTGCTGACCGGCGTCGGCGCCGCCGTCGAGGTGGCGCTCATCCGGCCCATCTACGACCGGGAGCCGCTGTTTCAGATCCTGCTGACCTTCGGGCTGGTGCTGGTGCTGGACGAGGCGGCCCGCATCGTCGTCGAACTCGCCGGCCTGCAGCCGCAGACGGAGTGGCAGGACGCCATCGGCACCGCCCCGGCGTTTCTCGGCGCCCGCTACGACATCCTCGGCGTCGATACCCGGTGGGGGCTCTACGCCTTCGAGGCGCTCGTCGGACTGACCGTCGTCGTCGCCATCCTGCTGTTCCTCGGCGAGACGCGGTACGGCCTCTACATCCGCGCCGGCAGCGAGGACGCCGAGATGGCCCAGGCGCTCGGAATCGACATCCGGCGAGCGTTCACGGTCGTCTTCGGCGTCGGCGCCGGCCTGGCCGGGCTGGCGGGCGTCCTGCTGATGTGGGACCCCCGGTTCGGCGCCAGCGTCCCGCTGAGCGTCGAGACGCTGCTCGTCGCGTTCATCGTCGTCATCGTCGGCGGCCTCGGCTCGTTCAAGGGAACCGTCGTCGCCGGCGTCCTCGTCGGCGTCGTCGACGCGCTGATGTCGTGGCTGTTCATCAACGTCGTCGACTTCCCCGGTCTGCCGGAGCTGGTGCTGTTCACCGTCCTCGTGACGGTGCTCGTCGTCCGCCCGAAGGGGCTGCTCGGCGTCGCGGAGGTGGGCGGCCATTAGCGACGACGGGCCGGCGGGCGCGAACGACGACCGCGACCCGACGGGCAACGACGGGCCAGCGGACGGGCCGGCGAACGGCGACGGACTAGCGGACGGGCCGACGAGCGACGACTGGCCGACCGGCGCGAGCGGCGACCGCGAGCCGACGAGCGACGACGGGCCGGACAGTCCCGGACAGACGAGCGACGATGGGCCGGACGGCTCCGGGCCGACGGGCAACGACGGGCCGACGAGCGACGAGAGCCGCGGCTACCTCGCGACCCACGCCGCACACATCGCCGTCGTCGGGGTCCTGGTCGCCTACCCGCTGCTGTACCGGGTCCTCGTCAGTCTCTCGGTCGGCGTCCCCGGGACGGGCGTCCCGCTCGGACAGTTGCTCGACGTGGTTCTGCCGCGGGTGACGACGATGATCGTCGTCCTCTACGTCGGGCTGTTCGCGATGAGCTTCGACTTCGTCAGCGGCTACACCGGCTACCTCTCGTTCGGCCACGCGATGTTCTACGGTATCGGCGCGTACTTCGTGGTTCTGGCCGGCTCCGGGAAGGTGCCCGGGCTGGCGGCGGAGACGCACTTCATGCTGCTACTGGTGCTCGGCGCGGTGCTCGCCGCCCTCGTCGCGCTGGCGGTCGGCGCCGTCTCCTTCCGGCTGACGGGCGTTTACTTCGCGATGGTGACGCTCGGCTTCGCCGAGGTGGCCCACGTCTTCGTCCGCAACTGGGACTACGTCGGCTCGAACCCCCGCGACGGCGCCGGCGTCGTCGGCCGCGAGGGCTTCGCCGTCGGCTACCCGGGGCTGCCCGACTTCCTGGACGCACTCCCCGGCTTCCTGACCGACCCCCGGGAGGTCCGGCTCGGCCGCCTCGCCGGCGACGGCGTCGAGAACCTCCTCGGGACGGGGCTGGACCTCGAGCCGGCGGTCGTCTCCTACTACGCCATCGGCGCCGTCGCGCTGCTGTGTTACACCGCGATGCAGCGGATCATCCACTCGCCGTTCGGCCGGGTGATGGTCGCCATCCGCGAGAACGAGGAGCGCGCCGAGGCCGTCGGCTACGACACCTTCCGGTACAAGCTCGGCGCCTTCGGAATCAGCGGCTTCTTCGCCGCCATTGCCGGCGGGCTGTTCGCGGGCTACCGGCGGTCGGTCGCCCCGGAGAACACCTTCGACCTCTTCGTCACCGCCGACGCACTGCTGGCGGCCATCATCGGCGGCTTCGGGACGCTGGCCGGCCCGTTGTTCGGCCACCTCTTCCACGAGACAATCGCAGGCGTCCTCTCGACGGAGTCCCACGGCCTCGCACGGGTCCTCCGGGACGAGTTGCCCGGCGGCGTCCTCTCGGCCGGCGTCGGCGAGTTCACCGTCCTCGAGTTCATCAACGTCTTCGTCGACGGCCGGGCCGACCTCTATCTCGGGCTGGTGTTCGTCCTCTTCGTTCTCTACGTGCCGCGGGGCATCCTCGGCACGCTCCGAAACCGGCTGGGCGGCACCGTCGCCGAGAAACTACCCGAGCGGCTCGACCGCTACCGCCGTCGGTAGTCATAAACGTCGGTGAGGGCGTCACGGAATGATTTACCAGCTGCTGTCTGCACCCGAAATTCGGTAAACGAGTGTTAGAAACCCTCGCGTTATGGGTGATTCGTGTTGAACTGCTCTGCAACGGACCGCAACACCTCGAAAGCCCTCGCGGCGCTCGGGGCGCCGCGGCTCGCTGTGCGCTTCGGTCGCTCCGCTCCCTCAGTGCTTGTTCCGGACGACTCCCTTCGGTCGTCGTCCGACGTTCGCCTCACTTCGTTCGGCTCACCGTCGCCGGGGCACCGCCGAGCGCCGCTCGCCCTTTCAGTCCACCAGGGACAGCCGGTGGACCAGTCGGCGCCCTGGCGGACTGAAAGGGCGAGGCCGGCTCCGGGAAGCACGGCGACGCAAGCACCGTAGGGAGCAACGCGACCGAGGCGCGCAGCGAGCCGCGCGACCGGAGCCGGCCGAGGGCTTTCGAGGTCCTTACCTCAAGTCACTCGTCGCCACAACGACCCGACACATACACAACCTGTATCGACCGATTCACTCCGTGACGACGGGCGGGGTACGTGAACCGTTCCATCACACCTCTGTCGGCGTGATCTCCGAGAGAATCGCTCCGATACGCCGGCCGACGGACGGCATGGACCCTCGGAACTCGGACGCTCGCGCCCGAGACAGTTACCCTCGTATCAGTACAGGTCGGTCACGAACGGCCCGAGCGCGCCGGCGACGGCCGTCGACAGCGCCTCCGTGCGGTCGACCCGGCCGCCGGTCAGGGCCCCGACCGCGCCGCGGCCGCGCGCGACGCCCGACTCGCCGAGGCGGTCGTCCATCACGGGCCCGAGTTCCTCGCCGTCCCGGACGCGGTCGGCGACCGCCGCCGGCAGTCGGACCGCCGGCCCCGCCCCACGCTCGAGGCGGTCGCCGTCGGTGACGGTGGCCCACATCACCAGGTAGAGTCCGGGTGCGGCGTCGACGTCGGCGACGCCGCCCTCGATGCCGACGCCGAGGTCGTAGCCGCCGGCCGCGAGGGCCCGCTCGGCGCGGGTCTCGGCGCCGGCGACCGTTTCGGCCCGGCCGGTCGGCTGTTCGGATACGCCCGAGTCGACGGCGACGGCCTCGACCGTCGCGTCCGGCCGCTCGAGCGCCGCCACCACCGCCCGCCGCTTGACCGGGTTCTCGCTTCCGACACCGACGTCCATACCGACGCGTCCGGGGGGTGCCACAAGAGCGTTCCGAACCCGGCGACGGCGCCCGGATCCAAACCAGTTGGGGAGGTGATTGAAGAGTGGTCCGCGAGTAGAACCGAACAATGACGTCGGTCCTCGGTACCGAAGAGATGTGGCTGTGGCTCGGGACGGCCGGCATGCTCGCGGGCACGCTCTACTTCCTCGTCGACGGCTGGGGCGTCGAGGACCGGCGGCGCCGGGAGTTCTATGTCGTGATACTGTTCGCTTCCGCCACGGCTTCCGTCAACTACCTGGCGATGGCGCTCGGCTTCGGCATCACCACACTCGAGTTCGGCGGTCGTCCAGCCACCGTCTACTGGGCTCGGTACACGGACTGGATCTTCACGACGCCGCTGCTGTTCATCGCGCTCGGGCTGCTTGCGGGGGCGACCCGCCGCCAGTTGGCGCTGCTGGTCGGCCTCGACGGGCTAATGGTGGCCACGGGCGTACTGGCGACGCTCTCGACGGGGACCGGCGCCTACGTCCCCGTCGGCGGGCCGTTCCTCTGGTGGGGGGTGTCGACGGCGATGCTGCTGTCGCTGCTGTACTTCCTGTTCGGCCCGCTGACGGCACGGACGGACGCCAAGCCGGCCGAACTGCGGTCGACGTTCGTGACGCTGCGGAACCTCGTCGCGGTCGTCTGGCTCTGCTACCCGGTCTGGTGGCTCCTCGGCACGAACGGCGCCGGCCTGACCGGATCCTACGTCGAGACCGCGGGCTTTATGACGCTCGACCTGATCGCCAAGCTTGCGTTCGGATACGTCCTGCTGTCGAGCGACGAGGCCCTCGACGCCGCCGGACGGGCGGCCGACGCGGCGTCGGGCGCGAGCTACCCCGCCGACTGACACCACCATGACGACGACACGCTCCAGCCGCCGACCGTTACTCGCCCGTGAACGCGCCGACCGCCGGGTCGACCAGACGGCCCGTGATGGCCCGTGGTGACCGGCCCCTCCTACCTCCAGTTCCACGTCGCGTTCATCGTGCCGGTGCTGTCGATGCTAACGGCGGCGGCGGTCGTCTCCCGGACGCGGACGACCCGCCGGACCGTCTGGTCGGTCGGCGGCCACGACTACTGGATCGGCGTCGCCGTCGTCACCCTGCTGGCGGTCGTCTACACGACGCCGTGGGACAACTACCTCATCGCGGAAGGGGTGTGGGGGTACGGCGACGGTCAGACGCTGGTCCGATTCGGGCTGGCGCCGCTCGGGGAGTACCTCTTTTTCCTGCTGCAGCCGACCGTGACGGCGCTGTGGCTGGGTCAGCTGACGCTGCGGGACGGCTGGCCGACGCCGGACCCCCTCCGGGATGCCGGCGCCGTCGCCTCTTCTCGGGAGCTCGTCGACCTCGCGGCGCTGTCGACCTGGCCGCGGCTGCTGGCCGGCGGCGCTGCCGCCGGGCTCGGCCTCCTCGGTGCCTGGCTGCTGACGTCGCTGCCGACGTTCTACCTCGGGGCCATCCTCGCCTGGAGCGCCCCCGTCCTGTTCATCCAGTGGGTTGTCGGCGCGCCGCAGTTGTGGCACCAGCGCCGCGTCGTCGCCCTCGGGGTCGCCGTCCCCACCGTCTATCTGTGGGTCGCCGACCGGGTCGCCATCGCGACCGGCATCTGGCACATCTCCGAGGCCCACACCGTCGGGCTAGAGATCGTCGGACTGCCGGTCGAGGAGGCGCTGTTTTTCGCCGTGACGAACCTCTTCGTCGTCCAGGGACTGGTGCTGTTCCAGTGGGTCGTCGAACGATGGGGGTGAGAACCCCCGACGCCGCGCGAGCCGCCTTCGACCGGGTCGCCACCCGTCCGGCCTGGGCCGCCTGCGGGCTCGTCGTCGCCCTGTCGGTCGCGTCGGCGCTGGCCGGCGTCGCCCCCAGGCCGGCGCTGCGGTATCTACCGCTGGCGGCCAGCGTGGTCGTCCTCGGGTTGCCCCACGGCGCGGTCGATTACCTCGTCCCGGCCCGGCTCGGCGACCGGTCGCTGCCGACGTCGATGGCGCTGGTCGGCGCCGTCTACCTGCTGTTGGGCGGCGCCTACGCCGCGCTGTGGCTGGTCGCGCCGGGCCCGGCGGCGGCGTTTTTCATCGCGATGACGTGGTTCCACTGGGGCCAGGGCGACGTCCACGCGCTGGTGGCCTTCGTCGGCGCCGACCACCTCCGGCCGCGGCCGCTGCGGGCGGCGACGCTGTTCGTCCGCGGCGGCCTGCCGATGTTCGTCCCGCTGCTGGCGTTTCCCGGCCGGTACCGCGAGGTCGTCGCGGCGTGGATCGAGCTGTTCGGGTCGGACCTGACGGCGACGTGGCTGTTCGCGCCGACGACGCGGCTCGTCGGCGGCGGCACCTTTCTCGCGGTCACGGTGGCGACGCTTCTGGCCGGCCGGCTCGTCGCCGATGACCGCCGCGGCTGGCGGATCGACGCCGGCGAGACCGCGCTGCTGTGGACGCTGTTCCTGACGGTGCCGCCGCTGGCCGCGGTGGGCGTTTACTTCTGCGTGTGGCACTCCCTGCGGCACGTCCTTCGGGTGGTCGCCGCCGACGGGACGACGGCCGTCCGGGCCGGCCTCGGCCGGTTCGCCCGCGAGGCCGCACCGCTGACCGTGCTGGCGCTGGTCTTGCTCGTCGGCTTCGGCGCGGTCGTGCCGGCCTCGCCGTCGACGCCCGCGGAGCTGTCGGGGCTGTATCTGGTGTTCATCGCCGTGCTCACGCTGCCGCACGTCGCCGTCGTCACGTGGATGGACCGCCGCGAGGGCGTCTGGTAAGCCGCGGGGCGAGCGGGGTCAACCGTGCGAGACCGCCCGCTCGAAGAACGCCTCCGTCAGCTTCCGCTCGGCGGCCCGGAGGTGCTGGTGGTACGTCGAGCGGTCGATATCCATCGACTCGGCCAGCTCCTCGCCGGTGACCGAGCGGTTCCACTCGTAGTAGCCGCTGACGTGGGCCTTCCGCAGCGCCGTCAGCTGGCGCTCGGTGAGCCGCTTCTCGAGGTCGGCGATGAACCCCCGCTTCGTCTGCGGCGGCCGCTCCCGCTCGCGGTGAGCGGCCAGCTCCGTCTCCGGGTACCGCTCCTTGATCAGCCCGACGATGGCCCGGATCTCGCTTTCCTTCGGGAGCTCGATGGACAGTTCGGCGGTGCCGTTGTCGGCCTCGATCGACTGCACCTTGACGCCGCGTTCCGCCAGAATCGCCGTGATGGAGTCGTCGGTGACCCCGAACTCCCACAGCGTCGTCTCGTCGTAGTCGTGAATGGGCGTCGCCGACCGGATGTTCGCGGAGTCGTCGACGATGTCCCGGACGGCCTCGGCGTCGGCGTCGGTGTCGAAGAACATCAGCACCGAGCCGTCGTCGCGGTAGACCGACCCCTGGAACTCCAGCGAACAGCCGGCCGTCGCCGAGACGTCGACGAAAAAGAGATCGGCGTCGGTCGTCTCGAGGGCGAGTTCGGTGACGCTATCGGAGGCGAGAATGCGACCCCGCTCGAGGGCGTTGATCGCCGTCCCGGCCGCCCGGCCCAGCGCCTCCAGGACGACGGCCTCGTGTTCGTTCAGCGCGTCGCCGTCCGTCGTGTACAGCGTCAGCACGCCGTACGTCGTCTCGCCGTACGACAGCGGTACCGCGGCGATGCCGGACAGCGCTTCGGCGTCGAGCCACGGCATCCCGTCGGCCGCCGCCGCGAGGGCGTCGTCGTCCCTGACGACTTCAAGTTCGCCCATCTCGTAGGCGGTCACGGTCGGGTCGGGCTCCGACGTCTCGTAGGCCGTCACGGTCGGACCGGGCTCCGACGTCGAGAGGTCGACCGTCAGGGCGTCGTCCGGCGGGGCCCACTCGCCGGCGTGCGTGCTGGCGACGAGCGTCTCCGTGGAGAAGTCGGGGACGCCGACCCAGCCGAACTCGTAGGTGTCGACGACCGCCACCCGGTCGCAGACGGCGGCCTCGATTTCCGACCGCGAGCCGGCCTGCACCAGCTCCCGGGTGACGTCCTGCAGGAGACCGTCGATGCGGACCAGCAGGTGCTCCAGTTCGGCCTCGCGGTGTCTGGCCTCCATTTCCGCCTGCTTCCGGTTGGTGATGTCGGTCTGGAAGCCGACGAAGTTGGTCACGTCCTCGGGGCCGTGGACCGGCGCGAGGTCGACCCGGTTCCAGAACGGCTCCCCGTCGGCCCGGTAGTTCAGCAGCTCGACGGACACCGGCTCGCCTTGGTCGACGGCCTCCCGCATCGCGTCGATGGCCTCCTGGTCGGAGTTCTGCCCCTGGAGGAACCGGCAGTTGCGGCCGACCGACTCCGCCTTGTCGTAGCCCGTCAGCCGCTCGAAGGCGTCGTTGATGTATATCATCGGGTTGTCGGGCCTGTTCGGGTCGGTGATGGTGATGCCGACCGGCGCCTCGTCGATGGCCGACCGCCGCCTCGACGCGGTCGGTCAGCAGCGACCCGACTTCGGGGTCCGACGCCGGGACGAACTCCGAGACGTCGGCGGCGACGGCCCGGCTGGCGACCCCGCCGTCGTCCGGCTCCGCCAGCAGGACGACCGGCAGCGACGGCGCCGACTCCCGGACGGCCTCGAGGAACGCGAGCCCGTCGGTGGCCTCGTCGTGGGTGGCGACGATGCAGTCGACGTCGGAGCCGACGTCGCCGGCGTCCGGGATCCCGTCCGCGGTGGTCACCGAGAGGCCGTCCTGCGCGCCCAGCGCGGACCGCGCCGTCTGCCACCGGCCGGGCCGGTCGGTAACGAACAGTACGCGTGCCGCCGGACCCATCATTTCCATCATCGTGCTCTCTCTGACTAAGGTGCTTCTGTGTAATAAGCGTGGCTAGTCGTGGTAGTCTGGCGCCGCCGTCGCTTCGGATGGAAATTCCTGGTCGATCCGGACTTCGCGCCGGGCCGGCCGGGCGGACGGCACGGTCGGTCCGGGCGGGCGGTATCTAAAACGGCTCTTTGTCCTTAGCGGAGGTGTTTACCGGTGGTCGCAGTAGCCGGCTCCATGAGCCGGACCGCCTCGCTGTCGACCGTTCAGGTGGCCGTCGTCCTCGCTGTCATCCTCGCCGCCGGCGGCATCGGCGCGGTCGTCCTGGCGGACGTGTCGCCGGCCGACCGCCCCGCGGACGGTACCGTCCAGGAGCCCACGGTGTCGACGTTCGACTCCGCCGAGGAGTTCCGGTCGTACCTCCGGGCGACCGACCGGCCGAACCGGGCGTTTCGGGGCGACGAGGTCTCCCGGGAGGTCGAGACCGCCGATGCGGGCGGCGACGCGGCACCGGGCGATGACGCCCCCGTGCAGACCGGGACGCCCGTCGAGGAAGCGTCCACCCGGAGCGCCGACGCTACCGACGGCGAGCGCCGCGCCTCCGACACCAACGTCCAGGTGGCAGGCGTCGACGAACCTGACGTCCTGAAGACGACGTCGGAGACGGTCTACTACTCGCCGCGGGACCGCCCCAAGGTGGTCCGCGACGCTGGCGACGACAACCTAGGCCGCGAGACGGGCGTCCGGCTCATCGACGCGAGCGACCCCGCTGCCCCGGCGGTCGCCGGCCGGCTAGACGTCTCCGGGAAGCTACTGCTGGCCGGCGACACCCTCGTCGTCTTCGGCGGCGACGCCGTCGTCGGCTACGACGTCGCCGACCGCGAGGACCCCGAGCGGACGTGGTCGCGGGAGCTGTCGAGCCGCGTCGTCACCGCCCGGCTCCACGCCGACACCGTCTATCTGATCACCGCCGACGGCGTCGACCGGCGCGAACCCTGTCCCGTCGAGCCGATGGACGGCGTCTCGGTGCCCTGCACCGAGGTCCATCACCCCGCGGAGCCGACGGCCGTCGACACCACCTACACGGTGACGCTGCTCGACCCGGCCGACGGTTCGGTCGACGACTCCGCGTCGTTCGTCGGCTCGGGCGGGGACACCGTGGTCCACGTCTCGCCCGGCACCGTCCACGTGACCTACCCCCAGCAGGTCGACCGTACGGAGGTGATGGCCCGATTCCTGCAAGAGAACCAGTCCGACAGACTAGACGACGAGACGCTCGACCGCATCGAGGAGATACAGGGCTACGACATCGGGCCGCGGGCGAAGCGGATCGAGCTCCGACGGGCGGTCCGCAACTGGCTGGCCGGCCTTCCCGAGTCCGAGCGTCGCGAGGCCGAACGGGAGTTCTTCGAGGACAGACGGGCGTGGGCCGCCGAGAACAAGCGTCAGTTCGTCCGCACCGGTATCGTCGCCTTCGACGTGACGGGTGTCGACGGCGAGAACCCGACCGTCGCGGCCGGCGCGACCGGGTCGGTCCCCGGGCGGCCGCTCGACCAGTTCTCGGTGGACGTCGACGACGGCGAGTTCCGCATCGCCACCACCGTCCCCGGCGCGATGGGGGCCGACAGTGAGAACGACCTCTACATCCTCGACGAGTCCCTGGAGGTGACCGGCTCCGTGACGGGGATGGGCGTCACCGAGCGCATCTACTCGGTCCGCTACGTCGGCGACGAGGCCTACGTCGTCACGTTCCGGAAGCTCCCCGGCTTCTCGTCGTACCTCCATCCCCTCCCGGGCGACCGCGTGCTCGGCATCGGCGAGGAGGACGGCAAGGTGAAGCTCGTCGTCTTCGACGTCTCGGACCCCTCGAATCCGACCGTCGAGACCGACCGGACACTCGACGCCCGGTTCTCGGCGGTCGCCGACAGCCACCACGCGTTCCTGCTGGACCGCCGCAACGGGGTGTTCTTCTTGCCCGCCGGCGAGACGGCCTACGTGTTCGATTACACCGACGGCCTCTCCGTGGAGACCACCGTCGCCACCGGCGACCGTGTCCGGCGGACCGCCTACGTCGGCGACTATCTCTACGTCTTCGACGACGATTCCATCACCGTCATCGACGAGCGCGACTGGGAGCGGACCGAGGAGCCGCCGCTCGCGGGGTAAGCGGCTCGCCACCCGGCGGGCTATCGTCTCAGTTCTTAATCATCGCCGACGTTCAGCAGCGAGTGAGCCTCGGCGACGTTGCCGCCGTTCTCGGCGGTCCGGCGGACGCTCTCGACGGCCCGGCCGTAGAGGTACGCCGCCTCGCCGCCGTCGTCGTACAGCCGGCGGTCGAGGGCGTCGAGTTCCGGGCGGATCTCCGCCCGGCGCTCCAGTGCCGTCGTCGCATCACCGTCGAGCGCTGCCGTCAGGATGCCGCGGGCGTCGCCGGCCAGCTTCTCGAGACGGTCGCCGACGGCCGGCGACGGGGCCGCCGGCTGTCGGGCCGCCACGTCGGCGACCCGTTCGGCGTGGTCGGCCACCCGCTCGAGGTAGCGGGCGACCCGGAACCGGGTGAGCGCCTCGAGCCGGCCGGCCTCCAGACGGTCGGCCTCGCGAACGTCGCCCAGCACGCGGTAGAACTGCCGGCAGACGAGCGCGAACAGCCGGTCGACGTCGTCGTCGCGGGCGGCGACGTGCTCGGCGAGCGCCGCGTCGTCGGCGACGACGGCTTCGACGGCCTCCCGGTGCATCGGTACCACGAGCCCGCGCAGTTGGTCGACGGTCTCCGCCGGCGACACCTCCGTCGAGTCCAGCAGGCTCCGGACCGTCAGCTCCGAGTCGGTCTCGCCGGCCACCTGAACGCCGACCAGCTCCGTGACGGCCGACATCGCCGCGCGGCGCTTCTCGGCGCCGAGGCCCGTCGGCGAGCGGACCGTTATCTCGTCGGCGCCGGCGGCGTACGCCGCCCGAACCCGGCGCCGCAGGACGTCGGCGCCGAGCCGGTCGGCATCCAGCGTGGCCGCCCGGTCGCCGTCGGGTCCGGCGGCGACCACCAGTCGGTCCTCGAAGGGATAGATCGACAGCCCCGTCCCGGGGCCGATGTCCCGGTCTTGGGCCCACCCCTTCGGAATGGAAACGGTGAACGTCGAGCCGCCGGCCAACTGTACCGTCCGTTCGACCGGGCCGTCAGAGGCGTGCGGACTCATTAGTAGAGGAGCTCGTCGTCTTGATCGTCCATGTAGACGACGCGCGCACAGACGTTGACGGCGTGGTCGCCGACCCGCTCGAGGTCCCGGACCGTCAACAGGAGCCGCCGGGCGTCCGCGAGGATGGTTCCGGTGTCGTCGCCGTACTCCGTCCGGAGCAGGTCCCCGACGACGGTCTCGGCGGCCGTCTCGCAGAGCCGGTCGATCTCGTCGTCGCGGGCGGCGACCTCCCGGGCGGCCGCCGCGTCGCCGTCGTCGTACGCCTCGAGGGCGTCGACCAGCATCGACCGCGCGCGCTCGCCGACGTGGCGGATGTCGACCTCCGGGTAGCGCTCTCGCTCGGCGGCGACGGCGTGCGCCGCGAGGTTGGTCGCCAGGTCGGCGACGCGCTCGAGGTCGGTGATGATCTTGAACGACGAGGCGACGAACCGGAGGTCGCCGGCGACGGGCTGTTGCAGCGCGAACAGGTCGATACAATCGCCCTCCAGCTCGAGATAGCGGTCGTTGATGACGTCGTCGCCGTCGATTATCTCCGCGGCCAGCGTCTCGTCTTTCGATTCCAGCGCCGCCAGGGCGTCGTCGTAGGCCGACACCACCATCTCGCCCATCGCGAGAACGTCTCCCCGGAGCGAATCGAGCTGCCGTTGGTAGTCGTTGCGGGCCATCGCTATCCGAACTTGCCGGTGATGTAGTCCTCGACGCGCTGGTGCTCCGGGTTCTCGAAGATCTTCTCGGTGTCGTCGTACTCGACGAGTTCGCCGCCGGTGAGGAACACGGCCGTCCGGTCGGAGATGCGGGCGGCCTGCTGCATGTTGTGGGTGACGATGACGACGGTGTACTCCTCGGCGAGGTCGTCGATGAGGTCCTCGATCTTCGAGCCGGCGACCGGGTCCAGCGCGGAGGTGGGCTCGTCCATCAGGATCACTTCGGGGTCGACCGCAATGGCCCGCGCGATACAGAGCCGTTGTTGCTGGCCCCCCGACAGGTCCATCGCGCTCTCGTCGAGCTGATCGTTGACTTCGTCCCACAGTGCTGCGTCCTTCAGCGCCTGTTCGACCTTCTCGTCGAGGTGTTCCGTGCGGTTCTGGACCCGAAGTCCGTACGCGACGTTGTCGTAGATGCTCTTCGGGAAGGGGTTCGGGTGCTGGAAGACCATCCCGATGCGTCGACGGAGCGCGACTGGGTCGACGTCATCGCCGTACATGTCCATTCCCCCGAAGCGGACCTCACCCTCGATGATCGCCGCTTCGACGAGGTCGTTCATCCGATTGATACACCGGAGGTAAGTCGACTTCCCGCAACCCGACGGTCCGATGATGGCGGTCACCTCCCGCTCGTGGATCTCCATGTTGACGTCGTGGAGCGCGCGTTCGTCGCCGTAGTAGACGTTCAGGTCCCGTGTCTCGATGACCGCCTCTTCGGTTCCGGGTCGTCGATCCTTCGTGTCCGTATCGGCGACCTCCATGCCTATCAGCGAGGAATCCACCGCACCCTCGCTTTCGTCGTCCGATTCGTCGTCGAGTTCTTCCTTGCTCATTGTGATCAGTCCCGTGGATTACGTATCGTTCGTCTGATATCGGTTCCGGAGGAGTATCGCGACGGCGTTCATCGTGAGCATCAACGCGAGCAACACGATAGCCAGGGCCGCGAGGACGCCTTTCCTGTATTCCGGAATCGCGTTGGCTGACGACGAGTAGATTCGCAGCGGGAGCGCGACACCGCTGGCGAACAGCCCGTCCGGGGTGCTACCCGACACCGCCAGAGAGATGATGAGCAGCGGCGCGGTCTCCCCGATCGCTCGCCCCAGCGCGAGGATGGTGCCGGTCAGGATGCCCGGCACTGCCTCCGGAAGCACGACGTTCCGGAGGGTCTGCCACCGGCTCGCACCCATCCCGTAGGAGCCCCGACGGAGGGAGTCCGGCACCGCGCGGATGGCCTCCTGAGCGGAGACGATCACGATCGGCAGTATCAGTAGCCCGAGCGTCGCCCCTGCGGTGAAGACGATTCCGGGCGGGAAATCGAGAACGTTGTTGAACAGGGCGAGGCCGAGCAGCCCGTACACCACGGACGGAACCCCCGCCAGGTTCGCGATGTTGACCTCGGTGAAGTTCGCGAACCGTCCCGCCAGCCCCGTATTCGGCGCGTACTCCTCGAGATATATCGCCGCGCCGACCCCGACCGGGAACGACATCAGTGCCATGACGCTAACGATCATGATCGAGCCGACGATCTCGGGATATGCACCGGCTTCCGTCGGGTCGAGTCCGTTCCAGGTGCTCAATAGTAGCGTCGGCGTGATCCACGTATCGGGGCCGGTGGCATTGATAACGTCCTCGAGGAGCGCCCCGAGCAGGACGCCACCGATGAGCACGAACGGCCCGAGGAGTCCGATGCGTCCCTCGCGGTCCGCGATGGCGGCGTCGCCGACGACGTACGCCACCGGAACCACCGTTCCCGAGAACATGACGACCCAGAAGGATGGATCGAGAGAGCGTGCGAGCGCGACACCGCCGACCGCCAGGTTTCCGGCGACGACGGCGCCGCCCGCGACCAGGCCCTCTCTGACGGTCGCACGGCGTCTGACCGCCAGCGCGACGACCGCCGCGACCGGCACCCCGACGAGACAGACGTACGCGACCCACGCCGCGAGGACGTCGACGTACGGTTGAAACCAGAAGTCGAATCCGGCCGTCCCGAGACCACTCAGCGCCGCCACGACCGGCACGAGGACGAACGCCCGTCGCGGGGCGTCTCGCCGGACGAGGTACCAGAGCACGGCGAGCGTCGGGACGCCGGCCGAGACGGCAGTGACGAGGGCCGGGAGGCCGACCGGGAGTCGAAGCGACCCGAGGACCGGGATCCAGCCGAACAGGAGACCGATCAGATCGAACAGGGCGAAGACAAAGACCTCGGTGCCGAGAGTCCAGAGGAGCACGACCAGCGTGGACATGACCATCGCCGGACCGACGAACATCGATCGCTCGACGTACTTCGCGTACCCGGCTATGAGGAGCGGCGAGACGCTGGCCAGCAGAATGTAAAGCAACGGGCCGCGTGGCCCGGTCGCATCGAACACGACCCACGCGGCGAGGCTGAACGCGAGCCCACCGAACACCGCCGCGAATGCTCTCGCGTTCATCCGTCGGACCGCCGGTCTCCGGCGGCTGTACAGCGCGAACGCCGACGTGGGAGCGACCAGGGTCCCGAAGAACAGGAGATACCACTTCGCCGACGCGGCCTGCGGACCGACCGCGTCGAAGAACATGTACCCGAACAGGACGAGCAGGGCGACGATGCCGACGAGGGTCGCCGCGATCAGCACTCCCTCGAATGCCTTGCCTTTGAGCTCTTTGAGGCTAAATCGGCCGTCCCGACGGATCGACTCGGCGGGTTCGGGCTTCGTCGCCATCTCAGTACACCTCCCTGAACCGGCGGCGGACGAGTTCTGCGAGTATGTTCATCGTGAGCGTCAGTCCGAACAGCGTCAGTCCGATGGCGAACATCGCCTCGTACGTGGCCGTTTGCCCGAGCGACTCCGCGCTTGCGATCTTGACTATCGACGCGGTCATCGCCTCGATCGAATCCGTGAAGTTCCGCAGCACGTTCGGGAAGTAGGGCATTTTCGGGCTCTGGCCGGCGGCCATCGTCACGATCATCGTCTCCCCGATCGCCCGCGAGAGCGCGAGCACGTACGAGGAGATGATGCCGGAGGCAGCCGCCGGAACCACGACCGACGTCGAGACGTCGAACTTGGTCGACCCGAGCCCGTAGGCGGCCTCACGGAGGCTGTCGGGGACCGCACTCATCGCGTCCTCGCTGATGGAAGACACCATGGGGATGATCATGATACCGACGGCGATGCTCGCCGACAGCGCGTTGAACGCCCCCAGCGACGGGACGACGAACACGAACTCCGAGACGACGAGTGTGAACTCCGGGACGACGAGCGTAAACTCGGGGAGAAGCGGCACGCCGCCGGGGATGATCGGCACCGAGAACGTCAGCCACGACGGGATGATCGGTACCGAAAAGCCCAGCCACGACGGGATGATGACCTGTTCGATTGGGAGCGGGGCATCGAGAATCGGCGTCAGATACACCAGCGCAAAGTACCCGTAGATGACGGTCGGCACGCCGGCGAGGATTTCGAGCGCCGGCTTCACGACCGAGCGAACGCGGGGGTCCGCGTATTCGCTGAGATAGATGGCGGCACCGAGCCCGATCGGCAGCGCGACGACGGCCGACCCGACCACGATGATGAGGGTGCCGCTCACGAGCGGCAAGACCCCGTATTCCGATGGGGCGACGAGCGGCGACCAGTTCGTTCCGGTGAGGAACTTCACGATCGATACGTCCCCGAAGAACGTGAGCGCCCCATTCGACAGCGACAGGATGATGCCGAGCGTGACCGCGACGGTCAGGGCGGCACACCCGGCCAGCAGGCGACGGTACAGTCGCTCCTTTCGAACCACGAAGTCCGGACGTTCGAGCGAGGGCCCGTCCGTACCGCTTTGTCGGCTCATTGGTTGTGGCTATCGTCCGTTGCTGGCGGTATATACGAACCGAATCGTGTTCGAACCATGCGCTTGTTTACGACATCTCCGAGATCTTGGTGTCGAGTTTGTCGAGGTTGTCCTGGACCTGGGAGTCGCTGCTCGGGACGTAACCGATGTCGCTGGCGATGTAGTCCTTGCCGGCCTCCTCGATGTAGAACCTACAGAACTCCTGCACCGTGGCACTCTCGGCGAGTTTGTTGTCGTTCGCGTAGAAGAACAGCGGTCGTGCAAGCGGGTACTCGCCGCTCTGGGCTGCCTCCAGGCTGGGCTGGACCCCATCGCCGCCGCCCTCGATGACGCTCAGGGCCTTGACACTGTCGGGGTTGTTCACGTAGTAGGCGAACGGCAGGTAGCCGAAGCCGTACTCGCTCGACGAGACGCCGCTCGCGATCTGGTCGTCGCGTTCGGTCCCCTCGAAGTCCTCTCGAATCTTGTCCTCCTCGCCGACGACGGCCTTGGTGAAGTAATCGAACGTCCCCGAGGTGGTCGCCGCGCCGAACAGCTCGAACGGCTCGTCGGGCCAGTCGGAGTTGACGTCGGCCCACGTCTCGGGTTCGGTGTCCGGCGACCAGATCTCGCCGATCGTCTCGACCGTCATCGAGTCCACCCAGTCATTGTCGTTGTTCACGACGATCGTCAGGGCGTCCTGAGCGATCTGGAACCCGATCGGGTTGATAGTTGTTGATGTCGCTGTCGCCCGGGATGAAGACGTTCCGGAATCCACCGCCGCTGCCGTCTTTGGTCACGTCGACTTTGGCCTCGGGATGCACTCCGTTCTGGTCGTCGGCGAACTTCCGCTTGACCTCCTCTGCAACGGGGAACACCGTACTGCTCCCGGAGACAAGAACACTCCCGGTCAGTTCCATGTCGCCGTTGCCGTTGCCGCCGCCGCTCCCATTCCCGTTACCCCCTCCGGACGTACAGCCCGCGACGGCGACCGCGCCGGCTCCGCCGAGCGTCTTGAGCGCGGTTCGCCGCGACAGGCTGTCGGAATGGCTGTCTGCCATCGCGTGTAAGTCTCCGTGGGTGGGTTAAATACGGTGCTAATATCGGTATATCCCGGACCGGACCCGCACCGACCTGAACGTTCGAGAATATATATCTATATACCTGCTCGCACGGCCGGTCGCGGCACTCGGGAAGCGTCGCCGCCCGACCCTGTCGTGGTATACATACCCGAACGTGGAGATGGTTTCACCGACGAAGAACAAATATCTGGACGTAGAGAACCTGTACCACAAACTTTTGGACGCTTCTGTTAGAGGGTTTATTCACCCCGCCGCCGTACGTATCGGTGATGCCAACGAACACGAGCGAGCGAGGCGAGGAATCGACGGCCACGCGGCGGGCGGTGCTGGAGGCCGCCGGCGCCGGGTCGGCGGTCGGCGCGATGGCGACGCTGTTCTCGACGGGCGCGGCGGCGACGGACGTCGACCCGGAGCCCGCGTCGGGCGGCGACGACCTCTTCGACGTCGAGCGGACCGCTCGGGCGGTCTTCCCGCAGTCGGTTGCCAGCGGCGGCCCGACGCCGGCCGGTGCCATCGTCTGGACGCGAATCGACGAGGCCGCCTACGAGGCCAACGAGCCGGTCGGCCTGCAGGTGACACCCGCGCCCGACGACTCGACGCCGAACGAGGCGGCGGACTTCTCGACCGATACGCAGCACTTCCGCGTGCCCGCGGCCGAACTCGCTCCCGGGGATGACTACACGCTGAGCGTCGACCTGGACGGCGAACTGGACGCCGATCGGTTCTACTTCTACCGGTTCGTCTTCGACGGCGACGCCTCGCCGGTCGGCCGCCTCCGCACCCTCCCGGAGCCGGACGCCGACCCCGACCGCCTGAAGCTCGCGTGTGCGTCGTGCAACCGCTACGAGCAGGGCTACTACGGAGCCTTCGCACACATGGCCCGCGAGGACGCCGACTACATCGTCCACCTCGGGGACTTCATCTACGAGTACGGCGGCAGCGGCGACTTCCCCGGCCGCGGCATCCAGCTCCCGTCGGGGAAGGGTGTCGCCCACACCCTCGAGGACTTCCGGCACCTCCATCGGACCTACCGCGGCGACGAGCTGATGCAGTCGGCGCTGGAGCGACACACCTTCGTCATGACGTGGGACGACCACGAGATCGTCAACAACCGGTGGTGGAACTACGAGGAGGGCTACCCGAACACCACCTCCCACCCGTACGGCGACGACCCCGAGAAGATGCGGCAGCTGTACGTCGAGGGCATCGCGGCGCTCGTCGAGTACCTGCCGTTCCGCGTCGACTACGACCCCGACGCCGAGGAGCTGTTCGACCGGTTCGAGCTCTACCGGCGGTTCCGGTTCGGCGGGCTGGCGGAGATCCTGATGACCGACGAGCGGCTCTACCGCTCGCCGCCGCCGGAGGACGAGTTCGGCCAGCGGGACACCGCAACGCCGCCGTCGCGGGAGGCCGACGACCCCGACCGAACGATGCTCGGCACCGAACAGCGGGAGTGGTTCGTCGACGGCGTCACGAGTTCGCCCGCGACCTGGAAGATCTGGGGCAACTCCGTGCTGAACGCCGCCCTGAAGACGACCAACCTCGGCGAGCAGGGCAGCTTCTATCTCAACTACGACGCCTGGGACGGCTACGAGTACGAGCGCCAGCTCATCATGGGCGAGCTGAAGCGGGAGGCCCGCTCGCGCGGGCAGGCGCTCAACCTGGTCACGCTGACGGGCGACATGCACGCCTACGTCGCCGGCTACCTGAAGACCGACTACAGGGAGCCCGAACGACAGGCGCCGTTTCCGGGCGCCGAGAAGTCACGGGTCGGCGTCGAGTTCATGTCGCCGGGGGTCTCCAGCGACAGCCTCGGCGAGGCGAGTCCGACGCCGGCCGACCTGGAGGAGGATGCCGTCGAGGCGGCCGTCGAGTCCCAGAACCCCCACATCGAGTGGTTCAACTGGTCGCGGAGCGGCTACACCACGATCGAGTTCACCGACGACGGCGCGGTGTACACCGCCTACGAGGTCGACCGGAGCGTCGACGCCGCCGACGCGTCGAAGCGGCTGCTCCGGGCATACCGCGTCCCCGAGGGCGAGGTCGAACTCCAGGAGTTGAGCGGCAGTCGGACCGACGTCACCTCCGCGACCTCGAGTGCGACCGACGTCGACGCGACGGAGGAGGCCAGCGATGACTGACGGGGACCTCGAGCGGCGCGACCTGCTCCGCGGGGTCGCCGGGGCGGCGACGGCGCCGTTCTTCGTCTCCTCGGTCGCGGGCCAGCAGGCGCCGGACGAGGGGCCGGCCGGCGTCCACGCCGCTTACGGCCGCGACCCGGCCTCGACGCTGCGGATCGGCTGGTCGGGCGCGCCCGCCGCCGAGGCCCGCCTCGAGATCGGCCGGCCGGACGAGCCGAAGACGACCGTCGCCGCCGAGGCCAACCCCCTGCCCGGCCAGGAGGCCGTCGCCTACGCCGCGACGATCACCGGCCTCGCCTCGGACGCGACCTACGAGTACGAAGCCGTCCTCGACGGCCGGCGTGCGGGCCCGTTCGAGATCGAGACGGCGCCGGACACGACGGACGGCTTCGTAGTGACGGCCGTCAGCGACCACGGGGTCGCCGACCCGGAAAACGCCTTCCAGCGGCCCGACGACGAGAACCCCGACGAGGTGATGGAGGTCGCACGGTCGCTGGATTCGGACCTCCAGATCCTCGCCGGCGACATCTCCTACGCCAACGGCGTGCCGTCGACGTGGGAGCTGTACTTCGACACCTTCGAGGACTTCTTCGCGGAGACGCCGTTCATGACCGCCGCGGGAAACCACGAGGCCGAGCCCGGAACCGCGCTCATCCAGTACGACCGGCGGCTCAACGACCTGATGCCGATCGACGACCCGCTGAGCCCGGACGACACGCAGCACGAACAGCGGTGGTACCACTTCGACTACGACAACACCCGCTTCGTCGCGCTGTCGACGTCGACCGACGGCTGCGGCGACGTCAGCCGCGGCGAGGAGTTCGTCCCTATCTACGACCCGCGCTGCGAGGCCGGCGGCGTCACCTACGGCGACGTCCAAGATGAGTACCTCCGGAACGTCCTGGAGGACGCCGTCGCGGACGACGACGTGACGTGGAAGGTCGTTTACTTCCACGGGCCGCTGTGGACGGACTCGCCGGACCACGCCCCCCGAGACCTGCTGCGGGACCGCTGGGGCACCATCTTCGACGAGTACGGCGTCGACCTCGCCTTCTGCGGCGACAACCACGTCTGGGAGCGGACCAAGCCCATCACGGCCCGCCCCGGCCGGGACGACTACGCGCCGGCCAGCGCCTGGGAGTACGACGAGACCGACCTCGGTACCACCTATCTCACGAACGGTACCGGCGGCGTCTCCCACTACGGCTTCGGCAACCGGCAGCCCGGCGACTACCTCGCCCGACGGACGAACGACCACTACGGCGTCGAGCGGCTGGACATCACCGACGAGCGGATTCGCGTCGAGTACGTCACCACCGACAGCCTCGACGGCGACGGTGGTCTCGACGACGAACTCGTCGTCAGGGACAGCTTCGAGATTCGCAAAGCCGACGAGCGGACCGACGCCGGCGCCAGGCGACCGAAACAGACGAGCGACTACGACGGTCCGGTCGAGGACGACGTCGTCGTCCAGGGCGGCCGCGACGACGACGGCTCCGTCTTCACCGCGGGGCAGACAAATCAGGTCACGCTGACCTACGACGCGACCCGGGAGGTCGAGATTCGTGACCGTATCCCGGCCTCCTGGGATGTCGAGGGCGGCGACGCCGTCCGGACCGACGACGGCGCCCCCGGCGACACCCAGTGGGTCTACTTCGACGGGTCGAACGGGTCGGGGACGAGCGGGACGGTGGACTACTTCGTCGAGGTGCCGACGGGAGCCGACGACACCGGGCGGTACACGCTCGGCCCGTCACAGGCGCGGGACGTCGAGAACGACCAGAACGGCGACGATTGGCTCGACGTTCCGGGCACCGAGAGCCAGGAGACGGTCGCGGGCGTCGAGACCTGAGGCGGTCGGCGGCACTCCTCGCGGCCGGACGACCGGACCGCCGGTCCGTCGGCCGCGAACGGAACGACCGTCAGTACCGGATTCTGAACTCCGACGCGAGGACGTCGGTCCACTCCCCGGGGTCGACGGCTCGCTCGCGTTCCTCGCCGTCGACGATCTCGACGAGGGAGTCGGCCGTCAACCGTCTGTACCCCCGCTCGGTGCCGACGTTGACCGTCGGGTCGCCGGTGAACGGCGACTCGGGGGCCGTCGTCAGGTAGTCGCAGGTCGCAGCGAAGTACTCGAGATCCCGCGGCGTCGTGGTGAGGACGTATCGGTCGGTCCAGCCGCTGCCGTGCCGGCTGAACCGGGCGACGTAGTCGGCGTCGGGGCGGTCGCTCTCGACGGTCGCCCACTCGACGCCGGCGGTGTCCGGGCCGGCCCGGCCGCCGACCGGCACCGGCCGCCGGAGCTTCGGCGTCCCGAGGCCGACGTCGATCAGGTACGGCTCCCCGAGCCGCACCTGGAGGGCGTGGTGGTTCGCGGGCGGCCGGGGGGACCCGTCGTCGCCGAGAACCGCGGCAGCGAGGCGGTCGACGTCGAAGCCCAGCTCGGCGAGCAGCCAGCCGAACAGCCCGTTCAGCTCGTAGCAGAAGCCGCCGCGTCCGTTCTCGACGATCTTCTCGTACAGCGCCGGCAGCGAGAGGGTGACGCCGTCGCCGGGCGGCGCATCGGGCGGGCCGGTGATCGACAGCGTCTCGAAGGGAACCGTCCGGACGTGGGCCGATTGCAGGCAAGCGAGCGTCTCGAGCGTCGGCGGCCACGCCCGGCCGGGGTCGAGTCCGAGACGGGCGAGGTAGGCGTCGGCATCCATACCCGCGGTAGGGCGGTCGGCGACTAAAACGCTCGCTGAACGGCGTTTCTGTGACCGAGGCGGGGCGATCGACCGCTCCGCTCCGGAGCTCCGGTAGCCAGGGCAGACCGCCGAAACGGGACGACCGATCGAGTGTGCCGTCTCGTTGCGTCGCGGTTCACACTTCACGCGCACGCTCGCGAGCATGGTGCATCCACGTCGCATACGCGCCGTCGGCGAGGTGATGGTAGTGTCGGAACTGATACCGATCGCCGCGATGATCCGGCACGACGGTGAAATCGAGGCTGCTTCGGGTATCAACGATCGGTTCTTTCGGCGCTCGGCGACGGGCCACAGCACGCACTACGAGACGGGACCGCCGGCGCTCACTCCACGGCGTCGGCGCCGTCCCGGACGAAGGTCACGGGCCGGTCGGCGTTCATCAGCACGCGGTGGGAGGTGCTGCCGAAGACGGCCTTGCCGGTCGGCGAGCGGCGGCGGCCGCCGACGACCAGCCGGTCGGCGTCGACGGCCGCGGCGCCGCGGAGGATGCCCGCCTCGCGGTCGCCGACCTCGCCGCGGACGCGGTGCTGGACGCCCGCCTCGCGGAGGCGAGCAGCGACGGCGTCGACCGGCTGGAGCCGCGAGGCGAGCGTGTCGGCCGACGGCGGGTCCGCCGGGTCGTAGCCCGCCTCCCGGATTCCCTCCTCGTAGGCCGACTCCGAGAAGACGTGCAACAGGACGACGACGGCGTCGGTCGGCACCGCGACCTCGGCGGCGGTTCGTGCCAGGCGCTCGGCGCGCGGTTCGTCCTCCGGGCCGACGGCGACGACGATCGTCCGGATACTCATACCCGCACCTCGGGCCACACGATCAAAGAGCGGACGGTCTCGGTCGGCGGACGGGGCGCTTTTATCTGTCCCGCTTGCAGGTCGTGGTATGAGTGGTTCGTCGGGGCCGGACGAGGAGTCGGTCCGCGAGGCCGTCGAGCGCTCCCGCAGCGGCGCCCCGGCCGCCGGCGCCGTCGTCCGGGACCGATTCGAGACCGACGAGGTGTTCCAGCGCATCGTCGTCGCCGCCGACGAGGAGATCGACACCGGCACCCGGGAGCTGTTCTTCAGCGGGCTCGCGGCCGGCTTCGCCATCACCATCACCTTCCTGGCGTACGCCGCGATGAGTGCCAAGTACCCGGACGACCCGCTTCTGGGGGCGGCGCTGTACCCGCTGGGGTTCGTCTACATCATCCTCGGCGGCTACCAGCTGTTCACGGAGAACACGCTCCCGCCGGTCGCGCTCGTGCTGGAGCGGCTGGCCAGCATCCCCGCGTTGCTGTGGACCTGGTCGGTCGTCCTGGCGGGGAACTTCGTCGGCGGGGCCCTGGGAGCGCTCGCGCTGGCGTACGCCGGCGTCTTCGAGCCGGCGACGGCCGCGACTGCGGCCGACATCTCCGGCAAGGGGCTCGCGACGCCGCCGCTGGCGCTGTTCTTCAAGGGCGCCTTCGCCGGGCTGGTCGTCGCCGGCGTCGTCTGGCTCGACTACGCCGTCCGGGACACCATCTCCCGGCTCGTGCTCGTGTACATCGCCTTCCTCCTCATCCCGCTGGGCGACCTCTTCCACGTGGTCGTCTCCTTCACCGAGCTGATGTACCTCGTCTACCTCGGCGAGGCCGCGCTTGCGGCCGGCGTGGTCGGCTTCGTCCTGCCGGTCCTGCTTGGCAACACATTGGGCGGCGTTCTGCTGGTCACCGTCGTCAACTACTTCCAGACGACCGAACGCCGCCTGGAGACCGCCCGCACCGACGGCTCCGAGCGCCAACTGTCGGTCAGGGAGTGTCTCGGCGGCAGCAGCGTCGGCCGGACGTACGTACCGGCCGACGGCGACGGGGAGCGGCAGCGCGGCGACGACTGATGCTGCCGGCTGTAACCGAGTGAAGCGGTCCCGTCCGGACGACGAGATTCTGGACCGTATCCGCCCGGATATCGTCGAGAAATCTTGAAAGAGTTACACCGGCGGTATAAGCCGGACTCACCCGTCGAAGACGCCGACCAGCTCGCGCTGCCGCTCCAGGACGGCGGGGTCGAGGTCGACGACGAGGTCGCGTGCGGCGGTGTCGAGTTCGGCCCGGACGCCGCCGTCCGGGCGGGCGACGAGCGACCGGCCGGCGTAGTCGGTGACCCGGGCGTCGGCGACGTCGCGACGGCCAGTCCGGCCGGCGCCGATGGCCCACCGGACGCCGTCGAGCGCTCGCGCGCGCAAGAGGAGCCGCCAGTTGTCGGCGTGCGTCGCCGGCCAGGCGCCGGCCACCAGCAGCGCTTCGACCGCCTCGGCGGCGAGGGCGGCGCTCTCGTCGACGAAGTTCAGGTCGTAGCAGGTCAGCAGTCCCGTCGATCCCAGCGGCGTCTCCAGGGTAACGTGCGCGTCGCCGGGCGCCAGGACGGCCTCCTCGCCGCCCCAGGGGTGTCGCTTCCGGTAGACCGTCCGCGAGCCGTCGGCGCCGAGGTACGCCGTCGCGTTGTAAAAAGCATCGTCGCCGGCCTCGATGTAGCCGACGAGGACGTCGGTCCCGGTCGCCGCGGCGACGGCCGCGACCCGGTCGAGTTCGGGGCCGTCGCGGGTCAGCGCCGCCTCGTGGATGCGGCCGTCGGGAACGAACCCCGTCAGCGCCGTCTCGGGGAAGCAGGCGACATCGACGCGGGCGGGAAGCGCCTCGAGCCGGGACTCGACGGTCTCGAGGTTCGAGTCGACGTCCAGGTCGTCGACGGCCGTCTGGCAGGCGGCAATAGTCGGTGGCATGCCGGTCGTAGCGGCGGCCCGAACAAAGCCGCGGCGGTCAGCGGACGGCCGCCAGCAGGAACGTCTCGATTCGCGACTCCGCCCGCCGGACGGTGAAGCCGGCGTCGTCGACCGCCGCGGCGGCCGTCCAGGCGTCGAACCGCTCGGCGGGCGGCGGGCCGGCCTCGCCGGGGCCGGACGCCGTCCAATCGGCGACGACGAGTCGCCCGCCGGGGCGGACGACGCGTGCCAGCTCGTCGAGTGCCGCCGCCGGCAGCTCGTGGTAGGTCATCGTCGAGACGGCGACGTCGACGGCGTCGGCGGCCAGCGGCAACCGGCCGGCGTCGCCGGCCACGAGGTCGACGCCGTCGGGGACGCCCCGCTCGCGGTAGTGGGCCGCCATCGCCGGCTGGAGGTCGACGGCGTGGACGCGGTCGGCCACCCCGGCGAGGGCGTCCGTGTAGAAGCCGGTGCCGCTGCCGACGTCGAGAACGCAGTCGTCGGCGGCGAGGGCCGCGGCACCGACCAGCTCCGCCGCCGAGAGGTGCTCGTACCGCGAGGGGTCATCTAAGGCGTCGGCCATCTCGACGTCGAAGGTATGATGTCCCATCGCCGGCCCTTCGGCCCGCGACGGCATCGGCGTTTGGGTCGCCGGCGGGCTACCCCGACCCGGACCCGGAGCCCGGTCCGGACAGCCGGACGCCGCCGTCGCGGCGCTCGACGACCGGGTCGTTGCCGAAGGCCGCGACGACCGAGCGGTTGGTCTCGACGTGGGCTGTCGCCTCCGGGGCGGTCGCCTCGCCGCCGGCCAGCGCCAGCGGGAGCTGGAGCTGGTCGGCGAGGTGGCGATCGACGGCCGCGTCGCCGCCGTCGAACCGCCGGAAGGCTTCGACGGCGTCGGCGGCGACAGCCTCGGACGGCCGCCCGGCCTCCCCGAGAGCGGTGAAGCCCGCCCGGCTGCCCTCGTAGACGGCGACGAGGACGACCGACGAGCCGGCACAGTCGGCGTCGGCGTAGGTGGTCTCGGTGCCGACCGGGGCCGCCTCGATCGCCTCGGCGGCCGCGGCGGCCTGCCGTTCGGCCACCTCGGCGTCGGCGAGCCGTCCGTCGGCGACGGAGTGGACCTCGACCCGGCGGAGCGCTCCCCGGTCGGCGACGGCGACGGGCTCCGGCGACGACGGCCGTAGCCGCAGGGTCACCTCGCCGCCGCCGAGCGGGTAGAATCCCCGCGACTCGACCGACAGCTCGGCGTCGAAACCGAACGCCGCCAGCAGCGGCAGCTTCACGCGCCGGAGGTAGTCGATCGGTGGCGCCCACTCGACGTCCGTGCCGCCGGTCACCGTTACGGTCGCCGGTGCCGACAGCGCGGTCGCCAGCGGCAGCACCGCGTCAAGGACGAGCGCGACGCTGCCGGCAGTGCCGACGTCGACGGCGACGTCGGTCGCCCGCACCGCGTCGGGCCGGAAGACGAGGTCGTCGGCGCCCTCGCTGGCACCGTCGACGGTCGCAGAACACAGCGCCGCGGCCGCCTCGACGGCCGCGACGTGCTGCGGCCGCATCCCTGGTTCCGGGCGGTCGCCGCGGACCTCGGTGACCCGAACCGCCTCGCCGGTCAGCGCCGACAGCGCCACCGCCGTCCGGACCACCTGGCCGCCGCCGTCGTCGCCGTCGATCTCGAGCACGACCGGAGGTCGGCGGCGGCCGGTAACAAGCGTTGCGACCGCACCGCCTCCGGACCGTCGCGGGCGCCCCGGGGCGACGACCCGCGACGACCGGTATCAGTTGCCCTGGATGGCGTCGATGACCATCGCCGCCGCGACGACGGCTTCCTTGGGGACGGAACTGGCGTCGTCGATGGTTACCTCGTAGCGGTCCCGGACCGACAGCTGGCCTTCGATGTTGCCGACGTGGCCGCCGTCGGCGTCGGTTATTTCGTACTCGTGGGGGATGAGGGTGCCGAACGGGACGTAGTGGCGGGCGAGCGTCACGAAGGCGCCGCGGGAGTCGATCTGGGCGAGCTTGGCCTCGGTGTCGGCGTCCCGTATCTTCCAGGTATCCTGAAAGATCGAGTAGTCGTTGTCCAGGACGACCAGGTCCTCGCCCGTCTGGGCGTCCGAGAGGACGTAGTTGCCGGCCACGTCGATGATGCCGCCGGCCGTGACGGTGAAGACCTCGGTGCCGTCGCCGTCGGTGAACGGGAACTCCTCCTTCATCTTGAACATCTTCTGCTTGCCGCGCAGCACCGTGTCCCCGTCGGCGTCGTAAGCGGCGTACTTGTTCCGAACGAAGCTCTGTTCGACGGTATAGGAGTCGTCGGTGAGGTCGATCGCCGCGATGTCGGGGTCAGCCGTGGCCATGGGTCGTTTGGCCCGCGACGTCAAATCAATGTTCCGCTGGGGGGTCGGGTAGTGTGTAGCTACGAGGGGGTAGCGTGCTTCGGCGGTGATGACGGCGTCTTCGAACGCCCTCCCGCTCACGGGCCGTGCCTCGCTGTCTCCGGAAATCAACGATTTCCGGGAGTGAGCGGATCGGAGATCCGCGATCTACGGAAGAGCTTCGCTCTTCCGGTACGACGAACGACGGCTCCGCGAGCCGTCGTTCGAACCACGCTCCCGTGTCTGCGCTCCTCTCGCTCGTCCCGCGAGCGGTCGGCTCCGTTCGAGGTCCCGCCCGACGCCGACTGAGCGGCTGGCTCTCGGTCGATTGAACACCGCCGGGGCCGGTCCTTTTGACGGAGTTGTCAGAATTCCTTTTAGGCGGGACTGTAACGAACCCAAACATGGACGAAGACCACGACCTGACGCGACGGGCACTGCTGCGGACCGGGGTCGTCGCGGGGGCGGCGACCCTGCTCGGCGGCGCGGCCGGCGGCAGCGCCGTCGCCGTCCCGAACGACGACTACGAGACGACCACCGGTGAGACCGAACCGACTTTCGAGAAAGGTACCCCCGAAGAACATTACGTCGAGACGGAATACACGCTGCCGGAGGCGAAGGGCGGCGACACGGAGTCGCCGACGCTGTTCGGCGAGATAATCTGGCCGGTCGACCCCGACACCGGCGAGACGGTCAAAGACGTCCCGGTCATCCTGACGTACTCGCCGTACAACGACATCTCCTCCCCGCAGTCGGAGGCCGCCAGCATCGCAAACGGCGGCCTCGCGAACTACTACGTCCCGCGAGGGTACGCGCGGGCGGTCTTCGACCTGGTCGGCTGCCGCAACTCCGGGGGCTGTTACGACTACGGCGGCTACCGCGAGCGGATCACCGGTAAGCAGCTAGTCGAGTATCTCGGTGGCGAGCCGGACGCCGCGGACAACTACGTCGACGACGACGGCGGCAGCGCCGGTACCCGCGACGTCGGCATGATCGGCGCCTCATACAACGGGACGACGGCACTGGCGGCGGCCGTCGAGGACCCCGAGCACCTGGCGGCCGTCGTTCCGCAGATCGCCATCGACCGGTGGTACGACTACGCCTTCGGCGGCGGCGTCCGGTACTTCCTCAACAACGAGTACCCGACCGACGAGGGGTTCGACACGCCGCTGGCGTTCGACCTCGGCTTCGGCTTCGTCCCGGGACTGAACGCCGACGACGGTGGGCAGTTCGTCGAGACGAACGAGCGGCGGTTCGCACCGTGCGACGGCGTCGAGCACACCGAACGCGCCTACGAGTACGACCCCGACTACGACACCTTCTGGGACCGCCGGGACTACCGCCAGCGGGCGACCGGTTACGTTCCCGAGAAGGGCACCGACGCGGCGGCCGAGGCCGACGAGGGCGAGACAATCCGGGGCGTGAACTGCGCCGTCTTCCTCGAGTCGGGTTGGCTCGACCACAACGTCAAGCACTGGGACTCCACGCGGTTCTTCGACGCGCTGCCCGACGACGTGCCGAAGAAGCTCGTGATGGGCCAGTGGCCCCACACCGACTCGAACTTCGAGGATGCCCGTGACGTCCGTCACGCCTGGTTCGACAGGTTCCTCAAGGAACTCGACACCGGCGTAACCGACCTGCCGCGGGTCGACACGCAGGTCTCGACGGGCGAGCGCCTCCAGCACGACGACATGCCGCCGGCGGAGACGACCGTCGCCCGGTTCGACCTGAGGCGGGGCGAGCCGTCGGAGACCAGCCTCGCGCTACAGGGGTCGGTGCCGGTGTACACCGACCAGACGCCGCCGGTGACGGAAGCGCAGATCTTCGCGACCGACGAGAGCGACGCGGGTCACCTCAAGTTCGAGTCCGCGCCGCTGTCGGAGCCACTCCGGGTTACCGGCAGCCTGCCGTACGACGACGACTGGCGGGTGCCGCTGCTGGAACTCGTCACCAGTGTCACCGACGACTCCGTGCAGTTCACGCCCATCCTCTACGAGCGGTTCCCCGACGGGAGCACGGACGTCATCACTCGCGGGTTCCTAAACGCCCGGAAGCGCAACGGCCTCCGCGAGGACGAGTCCGTGCCGACCGACGAGCCGTTCACGGCGCCGACGCAGTTCTGGGACACCGACCACGCGCTTCAGGCGGGGAGCCGGCTGGGGCTCGTGATCGCCTCCGACAACCGCGAGTGGTGTCTCGACGACCCCGACGGGACCGCCGTCGTCGAGACCATCCTCGGGGCGCCGGGGGAACCGGGCGGGACGACCCTCCGGCTGCCGGTGGCGGACGCACCGGACGGGCTCGACCTGCCGATCGTCTCGGGCAGCCGCGAGGACGACGCCTCCGTCTTCACCGGCGGGCAGACGGACGAGATCAACATCTCGGTGAAGGCCGAAAGCGACGACATCGAGATCCGAGACACGGTGCCGGAGGGATGGTCGGTGTACGACGCCGGCGACGCCGACCGCGTCGAAACGAACGACGACGGACCGGACGTCGTCTACTTCGGATCGACCGGCAACAGTATCGACGTGACGTACTTCGCGGAGGCGCCGTCCGGCGCCACCGAGACGGGCGAGTACACCTTCGGACCGGTCGAGGCACGGAGCGTCGACGGCGACAGCGACGAGTGGGTGACGGTCGCCGGGACGGCGGACACGAACGCGGTCGTCGGGCCGGAGACCTGAGGCGGGGATTCAACCGCCGAGGCCGCCGGTGGCGGTACCGTCGCCGCTCTCGTCGTCGGTGGGGCCGTCGACATCGTCGATGTCGTCCGTGGTGCCGCCGTCGTCGACGTTCACCTCGCCGTCCACGAGGTCAGCGTCGTCCTTGTTGTCGACGGCGCCGCGGGGCCGCGGATCAGTCTTCGATGGCGTCCTCGAAGCCCCACTCCTCGGCGCGGCGCTCGGCCTCGGCGCGGGCGGTCTCGCGGATGTCCTCGATCGTGTCCTCATCGTCGAGGAAGGCCGCGACGGCGCCGTCGTCGATCGTCTCGGGTTCGTCGGCGACCCGGCGGGTCCGGTCGGCGAGGTCGGAGGCGCCGGCGAGCCGCTCGGCCGGCATCCCCGGCGGGACGCGGAGTTCGTCGGTCGTATGCGGGACGGTCAGGTGCGCTGGATCGAGGTCGTACAGCTCCAGCCGGTGGGGGCCGGCGCCGATGTCGGCCAGCGCCGGCGGCCCACCACGGTCGGTGCTGGCGTGGTAGGCCAGCGTCGGCACCCCCGCCTCGAAGGTGATGACGCCGCGGTCGTCGTCGTCGGACAGTAGCGTCTCTCGGGGCGCCAGCACCACGTAGCCGTCGAGCCGGCGGTCGAGGGCGTCCTCCAGCGGGGCCGCGAGATCCGTGACGACGCGCGCCCGGAGCAGTTCGCCGTCGGGGATCATGGCGGGTCGGGGATGACGGCCGTCCGGAACCGCTCGGCGACGTCGTCGGAGTCGCCGTCACGGGGGTCGAGGGTGGCGGCGGCCTCGCGGTAGGCCGCGGCGGCCGCCGACTCCGGCGCGTGCGCCAGGAGTGGCTCGCCGGCCGACCGCGCCGCCCGGGCGGCGTCGCTTTCCGGTATCGTCGCCAGCAGCGGCCCCTCGAAGTAGCGGTCGACCCGTTCCCGGACCGCCGTGACGTCGCCCTGGACCCGGTTGAACAGCGTCCCCGCGATCTCCGAGCCGTAGGACAGCGCGTACTCCTGGACCTTCAGTCCGTCCGAGATGGCCGGGATGGTCGGCTGCAG
>PXRZ01000063.1:0-45555 GCA_003022945.1 Halobacteriales archaeon QS_8_69_73
AAGACACACGACATCCAGATCAACCAAAGCGCCTACCTCCCGCTCCGGAACATCGTCGGCGGCGACGGCGAGCACGCCATCGACAGCATCATCGACCGGGTGTTCACCGTCCGGGCCGAGACCTCCGACGTCCAGGTCGACCGTCCGGGCGGAGGCTGGGAGGACTTCGACCACGACCGCGACCATCCGGACGGCTACACCTACAATGGGTCCGAGCGGACCGTCGTCAACACGACGGTCGTCGACTCCCAGACGGTCGAACTGGAGGACGACGAGGACTACTACCGGTTCGAGGCGACCGTCAAAACGACGGTCCGCGAGACGCTGACCTGGACGAACGAGACGGAGACCGGTACCCGAGAGTACACCGAAAAGGACACGGCCAGCTACGAGACGGAGTTCGAAGTCACCGTTTCGGAGCGGGACCACAGTATGGATGCGAACGTCGACGACGCGACCGACAACGACGAGTCCATCGCCCGGAAGTACGAGAAGAACGCCCCACCGGGCGCCGAGTCGACGGCGATGGTGCCCACCAACAACTACGTCCCCGCCCCGGAGGATGCCGCCAAGGAGCTGATCGGCGAGAACCCCGAGGAAGAGTTCGCCAGGATGGCGTCGAACACCGCCGAGGAGACGGACCCCTCCGATGTCGACGGCGGGGACGTCGGCGTCCTCGACACCAAAGACATCGAGGTCGACCCAGCCAAGGAGGCGATACTGACGGCGTTCATCGTCGAGGACCTGAGGCTGCTGGCCCAGAAGATGGAAAAGAAGAACGTCACGTTCAAGCGGGCGGATCTGATACAGGAGCCCGACGAAGACGGCCCGGCCGGTAAGCTCGTCGACCAAGTGGCCGAAGAGCAGGACGAGCGCCTCGCGCGCGACAACGCCTACGCGAACGTCCCGCAGAAGGCCCTCTACGAGGCGCGGTACTCGTACTTCCAGTTGCTGATCGAGGAGCTCAAACGGGTCGAGGGGGCCCACGACGAGACGATGGGGGCGCTGGACGACAAGCTCAACGGCGCCAACGCGGGGCTCGATGACGCCCTGGAGTACATGCAGGCGGGGACGAGCGCCGAGGAGCCGGACGCCGACGCCGACATCGAATCGCCGGCGGTCGGCCCGGAGATACGGTACGAGGTCTCGGGGTCGCCGACGTACCTGGTCGACAAGAGCGTCGAGCGGGAGGACGTGCCGCCGGTGCCGCGGGAGACGCGGTTCGCCCCCAAATCGTCGACGAACAAGAACTTCTTCTCGGTCCCGTACGACAAAGTTATCGGGAGTCTGCTCGAGTACGTGCCCGGAATCCAAGACAGTGATGCCGAGTTGACGCTGCGGATGGCCGGCGAGTTACTCCGGGCCGGAAACCTGGCGGCCGAAATCGACGAGGAGTCTGTCGATAACGAGACTCTCAGAGATCTCGAAAACAGCGTTGATAACGAAATCACGGGGCAAGGTTCTATTGCCGCAGATACCGCCGATGAACTTGAGGGTGATTTACAGGCGGACAGCCCCGTCGACGATCCGGCTGAAGACGTGATGACCGAGACGCTCGAAGAGGAGTGGGACACTCCCGCCAAACGGGCGATCGCCCTAACCGACGAGGACGGTGAGGCCGTCGAGATGCTCGCGACGGCCGTCGCCGAGGAGCTGGACGACGAGAAGTACCGTCCGGCAGAGTACGACTCCGCTGAGTGGCGGGCGCTCGTGGCGGCAACGACGCGGTACCACCTCAGGGCAGAGATCGCCGATTCGGCAGTCAAAATCGACGAGGAACGAGCGAAGAATCTAGACGGATCACTCCGGGAGACGATAGAGAAGGAGTCGACGGAACTCATCAAGGACCGGCTCAACGACTCCGAGTTCGAACTCTCCGAGGAGGAGTACGAGAAGTGGTTCGACGGCCAGGACACGCCCAACCGGGTGCCGGCGGTCCGTCCTCGGCGACCGGGATGACGTACGTCCGGGACCGCGGCAACCGGAGCCTTGAGGTCGACGGCGAGGAGGCGGTCGTCGGCTACACCGAACCCGTCAACTTCGAGACCAGGTCCGTCGTCATCGTGGTCGTCCCACCCGGTGGCGTCGGCGTCGGGGACCGCACCGACGAACGACAGGAGTGCACCGAAAACTGGGCACAATCCGGCCCAGTCGACGAGGACGACCTGGCCAGTTGTGCCGGGACGGCGAACCCATAACGACTGCGGTGGTTCGTTACTGCCAAGGCGTTACAGGTTCTCTTTCTCAGCCGCTGAAACCAGCTGATAGATCGGGACCCAGTGAACGCAGTCACAACAGTCAATATGACCCCCGGCGGCGGGCGGCGGTCCCGTCGGGGACACCGAATCCGTTGGTTGGCTACGAGACTTTCTATCAGGGTCCGCCGATGGCGTAGTAGGTCCCGCTCGATTCTCCCACTAATACGGTCCCGTCGACGACGGTTACCGGTCTCGTAATTCTCTCTTCGGTTTCGAACGACCAGAGTTTCTCGCCGGTTGCCGCGTCGAGGGCGTACACTGCAGTTTCAAACGCGTCGCCGATCACGAGCGTCTCGCCGGCCATAGCAAGGTGGTACGGTTGGTCGCCGACCGGTTCCTCCCAGACTACCTCTCCCGTCTCGGCGTCGAGCGCCACGACGTTCGGACTTCCGTCTTCATACTCGAATCCGGCGTAGACGATCCCTTCAGCGAAGACAACGTTCGATTGTGTCAATCCGCCTGGCCCCTCGACTTGCCACTTGCGGTCACCGGTCGCCGTGTCGTACGCGTTGACGAACCCCCCAGCAAAGTTGCCGAAACCGGGTTCCTCTTTATTTCCGGCGATGTACGCCAAGTCGTCGCCCACCACGACTGTCTGGTAGAGATCACCGTCGAACTCGGTCACCCAGGCGCGTTCGCCGGTCTCCATGCTGACCGCCGTAATACCCTTCTGTGCCCCCCGGTCTCTGACCAGTAGCTGCCCGTCGTCAACAGCCGGCGGACCACTGGCCTGGTCCTCTTCGTAGGTGAAGACCGGCTCTTTTTCATCGAGATCGTACCCGATGATACCGACTTTGTTGAACCCATCTCTACGAGCTACGTAGCCAATCCCGTCAGTCACCGTCATCGAGCCGGCCCCCAACGGCCCAGGGTCTACGTCAACTCGTTCGAGCATGGCGCCGTCGAGGTCGAACGTGTACAGTCGGTTGCCGTCGGTATAATGAAGTACTTCGTCAGTGACCACCGGGTCGGAACTCGTGGTGGACACTGCTGTTTCGTCGGAGGGACCGGACCACTCGACCTCACCGGTTTCGATATCGACGAACATGATCGGTCTGTCGCTACTCCCCCCGACATATACTGTCCCGTCAGCGGCGATCGGACTGGTCGGCGTGCCGTTTTCACCTGTCTCGATACGCCACTGTTCTGTTACGCCATTTCTCGGGAGTTCGGCGGTGGGGTGGTAGGAGGTGTTGGCGTTGTCGAAGTAAGCGGTGCGCCACGCCATGGGGTCAGGGCCGGAATCGCCGACGCCGGCCAGCCCGTCGTCATCCCCGCCAGGGACCCCGCCGCCACCGCTGCCGTCACCGTTGCCGTCGATGCCACCGATGCCGCTGCAACCCGCGACTCCGGCGGTGCCAGCAAGAGCGCCTGTCGCGAGCAGCTGCCGTCGGCTCACTGGGGTGTATCTGTCCATATCTACGAACAGCAATCCATGCAACAATAGACTTTTTGCAGTGTCAGACACCGCTCCGAACCGCGAGAGGCCAACGGCCCAAGAGCCGGCAGTATCATGCCGATCACGCGGCTCGACGGGATCACGCCTGAGGACCTTTACGACGCGCTGAAACCGGAACGCCACACCCCCTGCGGGTCGGGCGGGGCGCCAGGGCCGGAGCCAGCGGCGGCCGATCGTGTGCCAGACCGGACCACGCCTAATTTAACACAGTTCCACCCGTACGGTACGTGTATGTCTTCGGCCAGTTCGGTGACCGTCATCGGGTCCGGTTTCGGCGGGCTCTCGACCGCCTGCTATCTCGCCGACGCCGGACTCGACGTGACCGTCTTGGAGAAGAACGAACAGCTCGGCGGCCGGGCGTCCGTCATCGAGACCGACGGCTTCAAGTTCGACATGGGGCCGTCGTGGTACCTGATGCCCGACGTCTTCGAGCGGTTCTTCTCGCACTTCGACCGGGAGCCGGGCGACTTCTACGACCTGGAGCGGCTCGACCCCCACTACCGCATCTTCTTCAAGGACGGCGACAGCGTCGCGGTGACCGACGACCGCGAGGAGATGCACGAGCTGTTCGACGCCTACCAGCCCGGCGGCGGCGACGCCCTCGAGGAGTACCTCAACACCTCCGAGACCCACTACGACGTTGCCATGGAGAACTTCGTCTACACCGACCGCCCGCGGCTGCGGGACTGGGTCGACCCCGACGTGATGCGGGCCGCTCCCATCGGCCTGCAGCTGCTCGGCACGATGGACGACTACGTCGCCGACTACTTCGACCACCCGAAGCTCCGGCAGATCACCCAGTACTCGCTGGTGTTCCTCGGCGGCGCGCCGAACAACACGCCCGCGCTGTACAACATCATGAGCCACGTCGACTTCAACCTCGGCGTCTACTACCCCGAAAACGGGATGCGGTCGGTCGTCGACGCCTGCGTCGAACTGGGCGAGGAGCTGGGCGTCGACTACGTCACCGACGCCGAGGTGACGGAGATACTCAACCGGACGGGCGGCTTCACGGTCGACTCCGCCGCCGGCGAGTTCGAGGCCGACTACGTCGTCAGCGACGCCGACTACGCCCACACCGAACAGGAGCTGCTGCCCGAACACGAACGGCAGTACGACGCCGAGTACTGGGAGTCCCGCACCTACGCCCCGTCGGCGTACCTGATGTACCTGGGCGTGGAGGGCGACGTCGAGCCGCTGGAGCACCACACGCTGGTGTTGCCGACCGACTGGGACGGCCACTTCGAGCAGATCTTCGAAGAGCCCGCCTGGCCCGACGACCCCGCCTACTACCTCTGTGTCCCCTCGAAGACCGACGACGACGTCGCCCCGGAGGGCCACTCGAACCTCTTCGCGCTGGTGCCGGTCGCCCCCGACCTGGAAGACGGCGAGGAAACCCGCCGGCGGTACCGCGAGCTACTGTTGGAGGACATCGCCGACAACACCGGCGTCGACCTACGAGACCGCATCGTCTTCGAGGAGACCTTCGCCGTCTCGGAGTTCGCCGACCGGTACAACAGCCGCGCCGGGACGGCGCTGGGGCTGGCGCACACGCTCCGGCAGACGGCGCTGCTGCGGCCGCCGCGGCGCTCCTCGGCGTCGCCGGGACTGTACTTCACCGGCTCCTACACCACGCCCGGCATCGGCGTCCCAATGTGTCTCGTCAGCGGCGAGCACACCGCCGAGTCGCTGCTGGACGACGCCGGCGCGGCCTGAGAGGACGACCACGATGACCGACCCGCTTTTGGACCGGACGCTGCCGAGCGAGTCCACGCCGACCGGCTACGTTCTCCGGATGTCGCGGCCGCGCTTCTGGCTCTACCTCGCGGGTCCGGTCGTCGTCGGCGTCGCCTACGCCGCCGTGTCGACCGCGGAGCTGTTCGCACCGACCGCCGTCGCGCTGTTCGCGTACTTCCTGCTGCCGGCGAACGTCTTCCTCTACGGCGTCAACGACGTCTTCGACGCCGACATCGACGACGAGAACCCCAAGAAGGACGAGCGGGAGGTCCGCTACCGGGGCGGCCGGCTGGTGCCGGCGCTGGTCGTCGCGACGGGTCTCCTCGGCGTCGCCTTCCTCCCGCTGCTGTCGCCGGCCGGCGGCGCCGCCATGGTCGCGTTTCTCCTCTTGGCCGTCGAGTACTCGGCGCCGCCGCTGCGGTTCAAGACGACGCCGCTGTTGGACTCGGTCTCAAACGGGCTGTACGTCCTGCCGGGCGTCGTCGCCTACGCTGCACTGGCCGGCGAGGCGCCGCCCGTCGCCGCCGTCGCCGGCGGCTGGCTGTGGGCGATGGGGATGCACACGTTCTCCGCGGTGCCCGACATCGAGCCGGACCGGCGGGCCGGCATCCGTACGACCGCGACCGTTCTCGGCGAGAGCCGCACCTACGCCTACTGTGCGGGCTGCTGGCTGGCGGCGGCGGCCGTCTTCGGGACGGTCCACCCCTTCTTCGCGGCCGTCCTCGGCGGTTACCCGCTGTTCGTCGCCGGCATCGTCGCCGCCGACGTCGACGTCGACCGCGCCTACTGGTGGTTTCCGGCGGTCAACACCGTCGCCGGGATGATCCTGACCCTCGCGGCCCTGTGGGTGATGATCTATGGCTAGCGTCGAGCTGCCGGCCCGGGGCAGACTCGAGGCCCGTCTCGACGAACTCGTCGTCGACAACCGCTTCACCATCGCCGTCGTCTTCCCGGCGCTCGGGGCGGTAACGCTGCTGGCCTCCGCCGAGGGGCTGCTGCCGGCGCCGCTGTCGTTCAACCCCTACTTCCTGCTGTTCGGCGTCGCCGTGATGCGGCTGCCGCTCGTGGCGGGGCTGGCGCCGGTCGCCTCCCGCCGGACCGCCGCCGGCCTCGCCGCGCTGTGCGGCTACACCTACGCCGTCGAGCTGGCCGGCGTCCGCACCGGCTACCCCTACGGCACCTTCGAGTACGGCGTCGACCTCGGGCCGATGGTCGGCGGGATCCCGGCCGCGCTGCCGCTGTTTTTCCTCCCGCTCGTGGTCAACGCCTACCTGCTGTCGCTGCTGCTGTTCGGCGACGCCGCCCGCCGGGCGGTCGTCCGGGTGCCGGTCGTCGTCGCCGCCGTCGTCGGGATGGACCTCGTGCTCGACCCGGCGGCCGTCGCCGTCGGCTTCTGGACGTACGACGCCGGCGGCCTCTACTACGCCGTCCCGTGGACGAACTACGCCGGCTGGGTGCTGTCGGCGGTCATCTCCGTGACCGTCATCGACGCGGTACTGGACCGGGCGGCCGTTCTCCGGCGACTCGAGAACTGCGGCTTCGTGCTCGACGACCTGGTCAGCTTCGTCATCCTGTGGGGCGGCATCAACCTCTACTTCGGCAACTGGCTGCCGGCAGCACTCGCCGTCGTGTACGGCTACGCCCTATGGCGGACCGACCGCTTCGACTTTCCCGAACGGTGAGGGCCAGGTGCCGTCAATCGGTCAATACGGGGCGTGTGCGGAACGGACAGGATAGCTCGCGTCGGACTCGACGCTACCACCTCGAAAGCCCTCGCGGCGCTCGCCCTTCCAGTCCGCCAGGGACGGCCGGTAAGCCGCTAAGCGGCCTGGCGGAGCAGAAGGCCAAGGTCGGCTCCGGGAAGTCCGGCTACGCGGCGCCGTCGGAGAGCCGTCCGTACAGGTACGCGGCGACGACGAGGCCGAACAGCACGACCGTCGGCGCGACCCAGATGACGTCCCCGAGCGGCTCCGTCACCAGAAGGTAGCCGCCGACGACGACGACGTCGAAGAGCAGGACGAGTCCGATTATCTCGGCACCGCGCGCCATCGCTGTCCGCGTTTCGTCGCCCGAGCGGCATGAAGACGGCGGTCCGGGCCCGGAGCACCGTCCGTTACGCCGCTCCCTTGAGTTCCGGGAAGTACCGTCCGTGGAAGCCGAACGGGAGGGCGTGCGGCAGCGGCGCCCGCGCCCGCTCGGTGAGCGTCTCGGCGTCGAAGATCAGCAGCATCGACCGGCCGGCGTCGCCTCGACGTCGATTTTCGCCAGGCCGTTGGCGCCGCGGCGGTCCGTCGCCTGCGCGTAGGCGTACCGGTACGGCCGGCCGCGGACGGCCCGGGGTACCGTCGGCAGTTCGAGACCGCCGTCGTAGCGGCGGGACCGCTCGACGCCGCCGTCGCGGTCCAGGTCCAGGTCCAGCCGGAAGCGGTCGAGCCGCCCCGGTGGGACTGCGTCGAAGGCATCTTCCGACAGCGTCTCCAGCGACAGCGCCCCGACGATGTCGGCGTCCTCGAAGGCCGTCAGGTCGACCACGAGGTCGTCGCCGTCCTCGAAGGCGTTGACGAGATGGAAGACGAAGAACCCGGAAACGGTCGGCTCGGCGACGAGGGCGCCGGTCTCGCGGTCGACGACCAGAAAGCGCGTGCGGCCGTCGGCGTCGTACGACAGGGCGTCGAGGATTCCGTCGCCCCACGGCGCCAGCGCCCGCAGCACCGAGATCCGCAGCGGCGGCTCGACGAGGACGGCGTAGCGCTCCGTGGCGACGCAGTCGTGGACGTAGGCCGGGCCCTCGGCGTCGACGGCGGCGAAGCGCTCCCGTTCGGCGCCGTCCGGCGGGACGCGGTAGAGGTGGTACTGCGGCGTCCGACCGAAGGTGGTCGCGTAGCCGACCGTCTCGCCGCCGGGGGCGACGGCGAGGTGGGCCGTCGCCATGTGCTCGGGGACGTCGCCGGTCCAGCGGAACTCCCCGCGGGTCCGGAGGCTGTCGGGGTCGAAGGCGACGCGACGCGGCGCCTCCGTCAGCGCGACGTAATGGTCGCCGAGGCGGGCGACGTGGACGTTGGCGTTGTCGGTCGATTCCGGCGGGCCGGCCGCCCGGAGCCACCGGGCGGCCTGCCGAAGGGTGCCGCCGCCATCGGTGGCGAACTCGCCGGCCGTCTCCCCGCCGGCGGCGCCGGCGTAGGCGTCGGTCCGCAGAAAGCGGTTGCTGTACCGCACCGTCCCGTCGTCGAAGCCGTAGCGCCGCAGCATCGCCAGCCCGTCGAACCAGTGGGTCGCTCGCTCGCCGCCGAACTCGAAGTTCGCGGGGCCGTTGCGGATCAGCGCGCCGGAGAGCCACGATGGGACCGACCCCTCGACGGACAGCCGGCGGTCGTCGTGTTCTTCGGTTTCGTCGAGCGAGCGGAAGCCGAGGTCGTAGGCGCCGGCCACGTCAGCGCATCGGCATCGGCTCCGGCTCGCCGGGACCGGCCGTCGGCGAGCGGTCGTCGGGCATCGAGATGCCGCTGACCTTCTCGAACACCGTCTCGGGGTCGTCGGACCAGAACCAGTGCCACCGGGTCCGGGCCACCAGGACGATCTTCCGGATCGTCCCGAGCGACGGCTCCCGGGTGACGGTGTCGAGGTCGTCGGCGCGGATGAGCCGGTGGTGGTCGGCGTACAGCACCGCCGCCGCCAGCACCGGCAACTGGCAGTCCTTCGGGAGGTACTTGATGCCGGCGACGCCCTCGCGGTAGAGCCGCTCGGCGCGCCGCAGCTCGTGTTCGATCGCGTTCGCCAGCTCGTCGGTGAAGCGCCGGCGCTCGACGTCCTCGGGGGCGGCGCCGCAGGCCTCCAACGTCTCCAGCGGCAGGTAGATGCGATCGCGGTCGACGATGTCCTCGTGGACGTCCCGGACGAAGTTCGTCAGCTGGAAGGCCTCGCCGAGCCGGCAGGCGTGCGGCAGCGCCGTCTCGAGGTCGTCGGTCTCCATGATTATCGTCATCATCACGCCGACGGCGGCCGCCGACCCCCGCATGTACTCCTCGACGTCGTCGTAGGTCTCGTAGCGGGACTTCTCGATGTCGGTCAGCATCGCCTCGATGAACACCTCGACCTCCTCGTCAGGGATGCCGTACTCCTCCCGCACCTCCGAGAACGCCGACAGCACGGGATCGTCGGTGTCGCGGCGGCCGAGGGCGGCGTCGCGAACCTCCAGCAGCCGCTCGCGCTGCTCGTCGGCCGACATCTCGCCGGGGTCGTCGACGATCTCGTCCGCGACGCGGAAGAAGGCGTAGAGCACGTAGGTGGCCTGGCGGACCCGCTCGGGCAGCAGCCGCGTCGCGAAATAGAACGTCTTGCCGGTTTGCCGATGGATAGACCTGCTCTCGGCGAGCTGTGTGTCGTCGACCATTCGGTTGCGGGGCGATAGGAGGGGGTCGTCCTTATGTGTTTGTGACCGGGAAAGCCGTGTGCCGCGGCGGTGGGCGAGGCCACCGGGGCGGTCAGGCGATCTGGTTCTCGTAGTCGGCCGCCGACAGCAGCGTATCGAGCGCCGCCTCCTCGTCGTCGCCGTCGGGGTCGACCTCCAGCATCCAGCCGTCGCCGAACGGCGCCTCGTTGACCAACTCCGGGGCGTCGAACAGCTCCTCGTTGACCGCCGTCACCTCCCCGGAGACCGGCGCGTAGAGGTCCGATACCGCCTTGATCGACTCGATGACGCCGAACTCCGCCTCCCGCTCGAGCGCGTCGCCGACCGCCGGCAGCTCGACGAACACCACGTCGCCGAGTTCGTCCTGTGCGAAGTCGGTGATGCCGACCCGGACGACGTCACCCTCGCGGCGCGCCCACTCGTGGGTCTCCAGGTAGCCGCACTCGTCGGGAATCTCGAAGTTCATCTTTCCTCCGAGGCGGAAACCCCGCCGTTCACGGCGTCAACGAATCGCTCTGCGATTCGTTCGCACACCAGAACGCTTCGCGTTCTGGGAACGTTGACGAGACGCGAAGCGTCTCGTTCGCCCACCAGAAATCGGAGATTTCTGGGGATGTGGAGGAAGCCGACACGGTGCTGTGCAACTGCCGGAACCGGCGGGGCTGGTCTCCCTGCCGGTGCGAAACTGTTAGATAGCATGGGATTGTATCCCGTGATGCAGTCCCCGGCGGCCAAACCGGACGCCGTGGACGGGCCGTCGTAACTCGGCCCCGAAGTCGGGAGCCGCCGACGGATGCCGCTCCCATCGGTGATAGGAGGGACGTTCCGAACCTGCCCGTCGAGGCAGGGTACACCCGGTGCTGCACCGCTACACGGCGGGTGAGAAATCCCCTGCTCACTCCCGAGGTGACGCGCCCGAGGCTCACCGACAATTAAAGAGGTGTGAGCCAGCCCCTCAACCGCTCCGTGTTGGAGTAGGGAGAGTCGCCTCATCATGGGACCGTGGCTGGTCGTGCAACCCGCGTCCGCCGTTCCAAGGGTGGTGTGGAAACCCATCATGGGTGAAAGCCCCGCCCTTCAGGGCGGGCGTAGGTTACAGCCGTGTATTCACGGAAGGGAATGTAGGGCTTTCCACTCCGGCGGCCTCCGTTGGATATCCCGCCGTCCCGGCGGTCCGGCGGTTCGGCGATTCGATCACACCCCGTCGGCGTGGGCGAAGACGAACTCCCGGAGGAGCTTCGCCGCGAGCGAGGCCGTCTGGCCGTCGTCGCGGTCGGTCACCTCGACGACGTCGAAGCCGACGGCCGACGGCGCCGTCGCCCAGACGACACGCCGCAGCTCACGGGGCCGGAGCCCGAACGGTTCGGGGGTGCCGGCCGCCGGCGCGAACGACGGATCGGCGGCGTCGATGTCGACGCTGAGGTAGATGTCGCCGTCGGCGTCGAGACGCCACTCCGGCACCTCGTCGGGCGGGACGACGGTCACGTCGGACCGGGCGGCGCGGTCCCACTCGCTTTCGCTGCCCGTGCGGGCGCCCAGCAGGACGGCCTCGTCGGCGACATCGAGGGCGTGTCGGGTGACGGTGGCGTGGGAGAACTCGTTGCCCGCGTACGACTCGTACAGGTCGAGGTGGGCGTCGAGACAGACGTAGACATCGGGGTCGGCCGCCCGGAGGCCGGCGACGGTGACGGTGTGTTCGCCGCCGACGACGAGCGGCAGCCGGCCCGCCCGGCGGTGGTCGGAAAGTCGACCGGCGAGAAAGTCGAGGTAGCCGGCGGCGTCGTCCCACGGGTCGACGTCGCCGGCGTCGGTCAGCAGGTCCGGAAGCCGTCGGTCGGTCCGACGGTCGTAGTCGTCGAACGGGCGGGCGAACCGCCGGACGCGCTCGGGGCCGAACCGGGCGCCGGGCCGGAACGTCGCCGAGACGTCTAGCGGTGCTCCGACGACGGCGTAGTCGGCCGCCTCGGGGTCGGCGCCGGCGCCGGGGAACCCGCCCATCCGCCTCAGACGACCTTGCGCTGGCCTTCGTACTCGAGGTACTCGATCTCGTCGTCCGGCGAGGGGTCGATGGAGTCCGGCACCCGCATCGTGATGGTCTCATACGTCTCGAGGTCCATCACCTGCATGTCGCCGTTGGAGACGGAGACGACCTGGCCCTGCTTGCGGTTGACGATGGGCACCCACACCTTCGCGTCGACCGGCTGGGTGAAGTTGCGCTTTTGACCGTCGAAGACGCCCGTCCCCTCGACGCGGGCCTTCGCGCTGCCGTGTTTGCCCGGCTTCGACGTGCTGTAGGAGGTGATCTCCGACGGCACGTCCTCGATCATCACGTAGTTGCCTTCCTGGAGGTCCCGGACCTCGTTCTGCTCTCTCGGCATACCTTCCGGTTCCCGACGACGGAGTATAAACCGTGCGGAACCGTGCAGTCAGCCGGGGACGTAGTCGCCGTCGGCCCGCTCGGCGAGGTCGAAAACGACCGCCCACTCCAGGGTCCGGCGGAGCCGCTCCCGCCAAACGTCGTCGTCGACGCGCCGGAGTTGCTCCCACCGCGGGATTCGGTCGGCGAGCCGCTCGAAAACCGCCTCGACGCCGACGGGCCCGTCGGCGGCCGCCAGCACCGTCAGCGCGTCGTCGGCGAGGTAGACCCGCTCGCGGAACGACCGCCGGAGCCGCCCGGGGTCGGCCTCGTGCGGGAGCCGTCGGTAGCGGCCGTCGACCTCCTCGACCAGCTCCAGTGCCCGGAGGAAGGTGAGCCACTCCACGGCGGCGTCCTGTGCCCCGATGCCGGTGCGGTCGATCAGCCGGGCACAGCAGGACACCTCCCGGTCGGGCACCAACGGTACCGCCGCCTGGGTCTCCGCGACCGTCTCGACGGACGCCGGCTCGGGGAGGATCTTGAACTTCACGGCAGGCCGAAGCTCGCCGCCAGCAGCTCCTCGTCGGTTTCGCCGACGACCTCGACGCCTTCGCCGGCGACGTCGATGGTGACCCGTGCCGGCGCGAACACCTCGACGGGGATCTCGTGGAACTCCCGGTCGTGCTCGGCGAAGATGTCGGCGAAGGGCGTCCCGTAGGTGTCGCGGGCCGCCGAGGGGACCTCGTCGAAACGGTCGAAGGCGGCGTCGACGGTGAGGTGCACCCGCCCGCCGTAGGCCAGCGCATCGTTGGTCCGGGCCATCGCCGCCTCGTCGTCGGCAGCCACGGGCGCAACCGGCGCAGACCCGGTTGCCGTCAGCACGTCCAGCGGGTCGTAGCCGAGCTCCGACAGCCGGAAGGCCGCGAGTTCGGCCGCACGGCTAGCGAGGGCGACGCTGCCGGTGATGCCCGCCGTCGAGAACGTCGGCAGGAAGACACTCGAGGCCGGTACGCCCGCCCGCTCGGCGACGTGGTCGGCGACGGCCTCGCCGGGCAGCGTCTCGCTTTCGACGGTTCTGGGCGCACAGCAGCGCCATCGCCGGGTGGTCCGTCGAAAGCTCGACGTGCGTCAGCGGTACACCCGCGACCTCGTGGAGGCCGGTTTGGACCGTCGCCAGCCCGCCGGTCTGCAGCTCCGCCAGCAGCAGCCCCGCCTCGATGCCGCCGACCGCCTCGACGCCGAAGTCGATGACGACGGCGCCGTTGTCCAGCTCCTCGACCGCGACCGCCAGCTCGTCCGCGAAGTCGATGGCCTCGTCGACGAGCTCGACGGCCATCCGGTTGAGACTCTCCATACCCGGTCTGCGGCCGGTCCGTGAATAAGCGTTCCTGACGCGGGCGTCATCGAGAGCGTCTCGACGGGACGCACAGGGTGCCGGCGCCGTCGCGGGCGGCGGCCCCCTCCCCCCGGGTCGACCGACGGCTATTTGCTGTCGCCGGCCATCCGTAGGCCTATGAGTCTCAAGCGTGCCGTCGCCGCCCCCTTCCGCGAGGACGGCAGCCGCGAGCTGGGCGAAAGCGCCTTCGTCGTCGCGCTGTCGCTGGACCGGGACTGGTTCTCGCCCGACCAGGCCAAGCGGTTGATCGACGTCGCCGCCAGCGAAGGGCTGCTCGACCGGGCGGACGGCCACGTTCGGGCCCGCTTCGACCCCGCGGCGGTCGAGCTCTCGGAGGGGTTCGAGCCCGGTGAGGCGATCCTCCGGGAGCGGTCGACGTTCGAGCGGGTGCTGGACGCGCTGGTCGAGGCCGGCCACGAGAAGCAGGAGGCCGTCGCCGCCGTCAACGGCCTGCAGTCGGAGCTGGCCGTCTCCGTCGAGGCGGCGGCGGTGCTGTACGCCCACCGGCAGGGGATCGACGTCGGCGAGGCGGCGACGGCCGCCCGCGCCGAGCTGTGATGGTCGACGACGAGCTCTCCGACGGCGAGCGGATCGCCCGGCTGCTGTCCTCGGAGATTCACGGCCACGAGCGGGGAGTACTCGGTCGGCTGTCGGTCGCCGACGCCCGCGAGACCGTCGAGCCGACCGAGCAGGGGACCCTCGCGTTCGCGGTCGCCGCCGGCGACGACGGCGGTAACGGCGACGAGGGCGACGAGCGGCGGATCGCCGAAGTGTACGTCCACCCGGACCGGAGCCACGTCGAGTTCCGGGTCGGCGCCCGGACGGCCGCCGAGGCCGGTCACCGGGCAGGTCTGCGCGTCCGGCCGAAGGCCGTCGAGCCGCCGCGGACGCTCGTCTTCGTCGAGAACGGCGCCGAGGTCAAGCCCGCGCTACGCGTCGTCCGGGCCGTCGGCGAGGCTCTCGAGGAATCCAGGTAGCGTCGTCAGCCCCGACCGGCGGACGGTCCGGGCCGCAAGCGGGTGCGGCGCCGGCCCGCCGTTGTACACCGCCTGGACGGGCGTCATCCCCGCGGTCGCGGCGCCGGCGACGTCGCGCTCCGGGTCGTCGCCGACGTAAGCGACCGCCGCCGGCGGGACGTCGAGGGCGTCCGCCAGCGCCCGGAAGCCGCCGGGATGTGGCTTCGGTGCGTCGATGCCGCCGGTGACGACCACCGCGTCGAAGGCGTCCGTCCAGCCGAGCCGCCGGAGCTTGTCCCGCTGGGTCCGCTCGGGGCCGTCCGTCAGGAGGCCGAGCCGGTACCGTCCGGCGAGCGTCGACAGCAGTTCCTCGGCGCCGGCGACCGGTTCCATCGCCTCGGCGACGGCCTCGCGGTAGGCCCGCGTGAGCGCGCCAGCACCGTCGTCGACGAGCGCCTCGAACACCGGCCGGCGGCCCTCGGAGCCGCTGTGCCGGCGGTGGGCCTCGAGGTAGGCCTCCCGGTCGACGCCCTTGACGTCGGCGCGGGCCGTCGCCTCCGCCAGCAGCGTCTCGCGGTCCCGGCGGGTCACCGCCAGTGTGTCGTCGAGGTCGAAGCCGACCGCCCGGAACACGACCGCCGGTTCGACCCCGGCGGATTTAGCTCTGGGGGCACCGGAGCACCAGCGTTTTGCTCGCCGCCCGCGCAGGGCCGACGATGGGTTTCTTCGACGACCTCCGGGACCGCATCGCGACGACAGACGGCGTCGTCTCGGTGGGGCTGGACCCCGATCCCGACCGGCTGCCCGACTTCCTCGACAGCGACCTCCCGCGGTGGCGGTTCAACCGCCGGGTCATCGACGCCACCCACGACCACGCCGCCTGCTTCAAGCCCAACGCCGCCTTCTACGAGGACCCCGACGGCTGGCGCGCCCTCAAGGAGACGATCGCCTACGCCCACGGCAAGAACGTGCCCGTCCTGCTCGACGCGAAGCGGGGCGACATCGGCAACACCGCCCGACAGTACGCCAACCTGCTCGACGACGACGGCCTCGGCGTCGACGCCATCACGGTCAACCCCTACATGGGCCGGGACACACTCGAACCGTACCTCTCGCGGGCCGACAGCGGCGTGTTCGTGCTCTGCCGCACCTCGAACAGCGGCGGCGCCGACTTCCAGAACCTCGAGGTCGGCAACGGGAAGCCACTGTACGAGTACGTCGCCCAGCGGGCCGCTGAGTGGAACGAACACGACAATGTGGGCCTCGTGGTCGGCGCAACGACGCCCGAGGAACTAGAGTCGGTCCGCGACTTGGTCGACCTGCCCTTCTTAGTGCCGGGCGTCGGCGCACAGGGCGGCGACGCCGAAGCCGCCGTCGAGTATGGCCTCGCCGACGGGGTCGGGCTGGTGAACTCCTCCCGCGGGATCATCTTCGCCGGCGAGGGCGCCGACGACCCCGACGCCTACTTCCGGGCGGCCGGCGACGCGGCGAAGAAGCTGAAGCGGCGGCTCGACCGGCACCGATGACCGAACGCGGGCGTTGACCTCCTCCGTGTTCCTGAGGAAGCCGCCGGCGCATTGATCATACGCCGAGATTGCATTCACTCGCACCGCTCGTCCGCGCGATCGCCGAGAGTGTTCGAAGAGTGACCGGCGCTCTTCAACTTAGCCAATTCCTATTCTTCGGTACGAGAGAGATGAACTCTTTCGGAAGATATTTATTGAATACCTAATACTCTGGTACCAATGACTGCTGGGGGGAGGGGAAACCGGCAGTGATTGTACATATGTCGAACGGAAACCAACGTATATCGATCAGCAAGAATAACGTCTCGACCAGGACGAGTTCGGATGTCGACGCCGACGCCCGCCCACCGGGAGGCGTCGTCGACACCGACGGTCTCGGCGACGCCACCACCGTTCTCGTGCTCGAATCGCCGGCCGCGATCGGCCGGGATAAGGTGTGCCGCTCGTTCTTCGTCGACAGCCGACTGACTGAAGGGAACGTCCTGGTGGTTTCGCTGGCCCGGCGGGCCGACGAACGCCTCGAGCTGTTCCGCAGCGACGGCCTCCCGTTTCCCCGGAATCTGGCCGTCATCTCCGCCGAGGATGGGTCCGGGGCGACCAGAACCGAAACGGGGTCGGGCGAGGCCGGCACGGGCGTCGTCGTCCGGACCGTGTCGAATCCCTCGGACCTCCCGAAGCTCGGTATGAGCATCACGAGCGTTCTCGACGGGTGGCCGGACGACGAGGGCGTGCTGCTTTGCTTGGATTCGCTGACCGAACTGCTGCGACGCGTCGAACTCCAGCGCGTCTACCGGTTCGTCCACATTCTGAGCGACCGACTCGCCCACCTCGACGCACAACTCCACGTCCACCTCGACGTCGAGGACTGCGACGAACGGACGCTGGCGACGCTGGAACCGCTGTTCGACGCGATCATCGAGGTCCCTGCACATGACGACGACGAGTGAACGGGGGTCCCCCCCGGCCGGGGCGGTGGGCGAGTACGGCCGGACCTCTATCGGGTCGGAAGTATCGACCGACCACGGAACGTCACGCGGAGGTCACCGGACGGGGCGACCGTCGGCCGAATGATGTCGGTCGGCACCCGTTCGAGGTTGCTGCTCACCCGGCACGGCCGCCAGCTAGCGGTTGCTCTCGCGGTCGTCGGCGCGCTGGCTCTGGGGGGCGCTTTCGTGGTCTACACCGACCCGCCGACCGAGCAGGTCACCGAGACCGCTTACGACCAGCAGGTGGGGACCGAGACGACGACCAGCGCCGTCGTGACCGGCGAGACGGACCTCTATCCACGGGGCGAGACCCTCGAGGACAGCCCGGTGTACCTCCTCGGCGCGACCCCCAATCTGACGGTACGGACGGTCACGGACGTTCCGGAGGGCGAGGCGGTGACGGTGAGCCAGCGGGTGACGCTCCGGCACCGCGCGAGCCGCGGCGGCGAGGTGTTCTGGTCGACCGACCGACTTCTGACGGCGACGGAGGAGCGAACGACGAACGGCTCGGTCGCCACCGAATCCACCGTCGACATGCGGGAGGTCAACCGGACCGCCGCGAGCCGGCGGGCCGAGGTCGGTCGGGTCGGCCGCTTCGAGACCCTGATCCGGGTGGAGGTCGCCTACGAGACGGCCAACTACTCCGAGGAACTGAACGCTGTCGCGCCGGTCGTCATCACGGACCGGGCGTACTGGCTCGACGGACCGGCGGCCGCCAACCGGACTCACACGGAAACCACCCGACGCGAGGTGACCGGCTCGCCCAACACCACGCTCGCCGGCGGCCTCGGGCTGTTCGGCGTCATCGCGCTTCTCGCTGCGGCGCGGGTCGGGACCATGTCGTCCCGCGGGGCCGACGTCGACGCCATCGAGACCGAGCTGACCCGGACGCGACACGAGGAGTGGATTTCCCGCGGCGACCTGCCGACGAGTTCCAACAAACAGTTCATCGGCATCGACACCCTCGAGGATCTCGTCGACATCGCCATCGACTCCAACAAGCGGGTCATCTACGACGAGGAGTACGAGGCCTACGGCGTGGTCGATTCGGACATCGTCTACTACTACGTCGACGAGCGGTCCGTCGCGACGGCCGGAGGTGCTCGGTGGTCGTGAAACCCCGACGTCTGCTCGCCGGGGGCGCGACGGTCCTGCTCGTCGCGTTCGTCCTGCTGTTGGTCGTCGGGCAACTCCTGGGCCAGCCGCTGCTGCTCGGGTTCGTCACGACCGGCAGCATGGAGCCGACGCTGTCGTCCGGCGACGGCTTCGTCGCCGTCCCGTCGGCGCTGGCCGGCGAGCCCCAGCCCGGCGACGTCGTCGTCTTCGAGGCCGAGACCGTCCAGGGGGGCGGCCTGACCACACACCGCGTCGTCGCCGAGACCGACGGGGGGTACGTCACCAGAGGCGACGCCAACCCCTTCACCGACCAGGACGGCGGCGAGCCGCACGTCACCGAGGAAGATGTCGTCGCCCACGCGCTGCGGGTCGACGGCGAGGTGGTCGTCGTCCCCCACCTCGGGACGGTCGTGACGGCCGCTCGGGGCGCCGCGGCGACGCCCTTCGTGCTACTCGGCTCCGACAACGTCGGGACCGTGATGATGTTCGTCGGCATGGCGCTGTTGCTTTTGGCCGGCATGGCCGGCGAGGGCGACACGCGCGAGACCGCCCGGTCGCGCTCCCGGGAGAACGTACTGGCGGTCTGGACGCTCGTCCTGCTGGCAGCCGCGGTCATCACTGCTGCGGCGACGATGGCGATGGTGGTGCCGGCGGGCGGCTACGACATGGAGGTGGTCGTGACCGACGACCCGACCGCCGACGGCCAGGTAGTTGCGCCCGGCGAGACCGCGGAGGTGAGCTACGAGGTCCACAACGCCGGCGTCGTTCCGGCGCTGATCGTCACCGACCCGCAGGACCGGCGCACGGCCGTCGACCCGCCACAGACCGCGCTCGGCTTCGACGAACGCGACCGGGTCACGGTCCGGGTGGACGCCCCGCAACGGACCGGCGAGTACACCTACGGGGTCCGGGAGTCACGGTACCTACTGGTGTTGCCGCCGGTGCTGCTCGTCGCGTTGCACTCGGTGCACCCGCTGCTGGCGCTGCTGGCGGTCGATCTGGTGGTGGCGACATTTGTCATCGCGGTCGCGGTCGGGGTGTTCGGCACCGGCTACCTGCGGGTCCGGTCGAGCCCCGACGTGCCGCTGAAGGTCCGCATCCAGCGGCGGCTGCGGCGGTACCGGCGTTGAACTACGCCGGGGGGCGTCTCCTGTACGGCCATTCCGGGCCGGTCGCGCCGCGCGCGGAATGAGCGAACGTGTAGACGGTCCGTCGGGCGGCCTTGACCGGCAACTGGAACCGTTCCGGACGAGGACCACAGTCGAACCCTCGCTGACCGTCGATTGCGGCTCATTACGACACTGAACACCGACGCAGTCACTGCCGTTCGTCGGGGTCCCTTCGAGAGAAGGCTGCTAGTTCGTCCGAGTTCCCGAGTTCAGCCCGGCCGGCTCGTCCGGGGTCCGCGTGACATTGGTGCCACCGTTGACACCGTCGCCGATGACAAGCTCCTTGTCGTCGTTGGAGCCGCCGACATCGTCGACGTAAGCGATACTTCCGTTATAGGGGTCGCCGGAGCCAATGAAGACGAACTCGAGTTTCCCGTCGTCGTCGACGTCGAACGGGGCGCAGGCCGCCTTTTTAGCGACGTCGCTGTTTATGAGCGTGGTCTTGGTGCCGTCGTAGTCGACCAGCGACGGCTGGTTGCTCCCGTCGATGAACGGCACCTGGACGTTTGAGAAGTTCTCGAACGACGCGGGCGGGCCGAACCCGGTGGAGTTGTTCGAGCCGACGCCACCGTTCGCGATCTTGCTGGTCGACCCGTCCTGATTGAGATAGCGCAACTGCTGGGAGCCGTCGAGGAACACCATCTCCTTTTTGTTGTCGTCGTCGATATCCGCGACCCCGGCGACGCCGGTAGCTCCGTTACTCATGATTTTCTCGGTGTTGCCGTCCGCGTCCATGGCGAAGACGTCCTTGCCTTCGCTCGCGTACAAGATTACATGTTCGTTGGAATTGACACCTGTATCGTTCGTGCTGTCAATGCCGGGCCACATCGCCAGCGCGAAGCGAGCATTCCCGCTTCGAATGTTGGTACCTGACGGAGACCCACTTTTAATTTCATTTTCACTGGTGGCGTTGATTTCCGTCGAGTATATTCCGTTCACACTCCCGTCCTCATTAGAGGCAAAAGCGATGTCGGCATTGTCTCCGGCGGCAAAGTGGGCCGCGCTGGCACCGATGATGTCGGCGTCGGTCGAGTTCGGTGGATCTAATTCCTCGTCTTCGACCGCGTCGTACACCCGGACATCTCCCCCGATAGCGTAAACGAGCCCGCCGGGCGGGTCGGACGAGACGGTGATGTTCCGGGTTACCTCGATGCTGATTTCGCCCGATTCGGCGTACGAAAGCGTCACGTCGTCGGACACGTCTCCCGAGTAGCCGCTGGCCGTGACGATTTCGAACGTTTGGGACCCCTCGTTCGGCAGCTCGTCGAGGGTCAGCGTCGAGGCGGGTCCCGCCGAGTCCGTCTGGAACTCGAGCTTCCCGGTGCTGGAGACCGTGTTGTCGGAGTCGCCCGACAGGGTGGTCCCCGTATCGTTGGTGACCGTGACCTCGTGTGGCGAGTCGTACGTCTCGGACTCTTTGAACCCCTGAAGTGCGAGAATAGCGTCGCTGTCGCCGACGACCTGTATCGTACTCGTCCGAGGGGCCTCGGCGCTCTCGAAAGCCCCGGTCCCGGACACGCCGGCGGCCACGAACCCGACGCCCAGGCCCGCCAGAACCCGGCGACGCGTGAACAGAGGCGACCGCCTCGGAGTCACGGCGGAACCTCGATGTTTCCGAGGCGACGTTTGCGGCTCTGGTAAACGTGGTACCCCGCCGAGACGGCGAACAGCGCGAGCACGACCGCGACCCACACCAGCGTCGATACGGGGTCGGTGGGCAGCACGTCGGCCCACAGTCCCCCGAGGACGAGGAAGCCAAACGTCGACAGCCCGAGGTAGTAGACGCCCCACGGGACCGAATCGCCTGGCACGACGTCCAGGTAGATGTCGAGTTCGTCGGCGCGGTCGGTCAGCTCCACTGTGCCGTCCTCGAAGACCACCATCCCGGCGTCGTCCAGCGTCGGCAGGTGGGTCTGCTGGAGCGACGTGTAGACCCGCTTTCGTTCCGCGGAGGTGAGTTCCTCGATTTCCTTGCCGTGCTCCCAGGCGGCGACCTGCTCAGCCAGATCCGACAGCGACACCTTCTCGCTTTCGCGCTTGCAGTAGTGAATGGTGTAACGGCGCCTGTGACTGCTCAGCAGGTCGAATATTTCCCCCGGCCCCGGAGTGAGATCGCTGCTCGTCGCCATGTGCTGCTGCTCGTATAGAGATAAGGTGCCGATAATAATTGTTTTGACTCCCCCATGTATAAAAAGCCGGACTTGCCCGGTTCATCCGGGGCTCGAGACATCTTCAAGCCGGGCTTTCGGCGTTTCAAGCACCCTAGCACAAAGTGGGTAAGGGGTATAGGAGTGGGTACGCGCAGACCGAAGCGCGACGAGGTGAAACACAGATGGCAATGAATCGCAGAAACGTTCTGATCGGGTTAGGGACAGTGGCAGCGGGTGGCGGGGCCGTACTGGGTACTGGGGCGTTCAGTCAGGTGGAAGCCGAGAGATCTGTGACCATCGAAACATCCGACGACGCCAGCGCGCTGCTGGGATTGGAAGCCGGCTCTGGTACCACCGGAATTGTTAGCACAGAGACTTCTGGAGAGGGAGAAAGTATAATCCAGTTCGATGAATCGAATCTCAACGGTGATGCCACCACGACGTGGTTTCAAGCACTTCAAGTAACGAACAATGGTGAGGATGATGTGGATTTCTTCGTTCAGGGCGGTTCAGGTCTCGCCCCACCGTTAGACTTTATCGAGAACGAAGGGTCCTCAATTGTGGGAAGCACCGAGTCAATAACCATTAGTTCGGAGAGTTCTACGCAGATTGATATTAAAGTCGACCTGACAGGCGATAACAACGCAAGTGATATTCCCTCTGCTGTAATCTTCAACGCTAGTAAAACGACCTCGTAAAATTCGTTTGGAGTTACATTACTATAGTACACGCGCACGGGCGCCCTCGCCGTCACCGTCGTCGCACTAGCCTTGCCGTGCCTACGGTGGCGATGGTCCACGGTGGCGAAGACAATATCAACGGGAAGGTCACAGCTATGCCCGCTGACGGCCCCAATAGCGAATATGCCACTATCAAGGACGGGAAACTCCGGGTGGACTTCGACCGCCTGAACGGCGAGGCGATACCGACCGTCACACGTTACGACACGACAATTAGGAAACATCTCCAACGAGAACCAAATATATACAACCGTGGCACCATTAGCTACGTATGATGACTCCTGACCCGCCCGCGGTGTGGAGTGATGACATGGACAGTGAGGAGCGGGTCCGAGCAGTAACAGAAACGCTCACCGAACCCCGCGATGCCTCGTGGGCCGCCGAACAGGCCAAGGTCGATTACAAGACGGCCCGGAAGTACCTCGAAAAGTTCGTCGCCGACGGACGGTTGCGAACGGTCGAGAACGACCGGACCACCCGCTACTACCCGAACCCGCGCCGACAGTTCTTCGCGGAGCTCGAAAACTTAGCGGCGACCCACACCAAGGCAGAACTCACGGACGAGTTGATCGCGATGAGCGAGCGCATCGAGGCTTGGCAGGAGACGTACGAGGTCGCCGATGCCGGCGAACTTCGGACGACGCTCGACGAGTCACTGAGCGTCGAGAAACGGCGGGAGCGCGAGCGCGTCGTCGACGACTGGGAGTACACCGAACGGGTACGGACGCTCGTCAGGCACGCTATCCGACTCTACGACGACCTCGAGCGGTTCGCGGCGACGAACTCTCCGGCCGCCGTCGGGGCGGGCGGCGACGGGTAGCGATGAGCGACGACGACCCGCCGGTGGCCTTCGACGGAGGCAGGCCGCGGACGCGGAAGCGCATCCTCTACCAGTTGAACGACCGGCTCGGACATGAACCCGGCGTCGAGTACACCAGGTTCGACCCGGGGCGGACGGCGCCGACGGGGCTCGTCGCGTCGATCGACTCGGGACGGCTCCTCGGGGTCGAGTACCCGGCACCGGCGGCCACGCTGGAGGTCCGGTGGTCCCCCCGGTCGGGCTGGAAGGACCGCTTTGCAATCCAATGGTACGAGCGTGCCGACACCGCCTCCGACACCGCGGTGGACGGGAGAGACCGGACATTACCCGAGGGATACACGCTGAGCTGCGGTTGGCATCAGGATGACCACCTCAACGACCTCGGACCGGCCCACTTCCAGGAGGAATACCCCGACGGGTCGGTCGAGCGCTACGGCGTAAGCTTCGGTGACGTAAACCCGGTGTGGATACTGAGCGAGTGTCTGGCGAACCTGCCGAACCGGCTGAGGACCTTCCGGGAACGACTCGACGAGTGACCGTCGTAAACGCCGGACGAGCGAGCCACAAGCCGACCTTTCTCCAGTTCACGTGTTCCGATACGTCCCTTCTACCAGCCCAATACAAAGTGGGTAGGATTCATTTCAGCGTACATGCGCACGGGCGTCCTCGCCGTCGCCGTCGTCGTCGCACTGGCCTTAGCCGTGCCGACGGTGGCGATGACCCACGGCGGCGAGGACGACGTCGACGGAAAGGTCACGATCGCGCCCGCCGCCGGCCCCAACGGCGAGTACGCGACCGTCGAAGACGGGGAGCTCCGAGTGGACTTCGATCGGCTGAACGACGAGGCGGTCACGACCGCTCACAACGTCGTCAACGTCACCTCGACGATGAACGAGACCGCCGAGGTGTGGGTCGCGGTCGACGCTAACGAGTCGGTGACCGTTTACGAGGGTGACGACACCGAAGCGACGCTGTCCCGGAACCGGACGCGGACGATGGAGCCCGGCGAGTCGATGCTGGTCGGCTTCGAGGTCGACACTTACCGAGAGGCGCCCGATTCGACGACGCTCACCGTCGGAGTCCGGGACCCCGACGAGACGGATGACGGCGGCGGGAACGACGATAGCGGACCCGGCGACGACAGGATGGACGGTGCCGGAAACGGGCCGGGCAGCGGCTTCGGCGCGCCGGGCGAGAACGCCGACGTCAGCGACGAGAGCGTCGGCGTCGAGGTGTTCTTCGACGGCGAGGCCGACGTCGGCCCCGGCGACGTGGCGGTGTCAGAACTCGAGGAGTTGCCCGAGAACGGGGCGACCGGCGGGCCCGATGCCGCCATCGACAGAGGGCAGCCGCTGCTGTCCGAAGACGACGGCGTCACGGTCGTGAAGGGGTCGACGATCGTCGCCGAGGCGGGACGGCAGGTCACCCTGACCGGAGCGCGGTCGCACGCTCGCACCGCCGAGGCGGTCGACAGCCAGCGGAGGGTCGCCGCGGTCGTCGATATCGCGCCGCCGCCGGAGTTGCGCGACCGCGCGGCGACTGTACAGGTTCGTATCGACCGCGAGGAGTTCCCCGGCTCGGACCCGACCGGGGCCCGTGTCGCCCGGCTGACCCCCGAGGGCTGGCAGCTGCTCCCGACGGAGGTCACGGAAGCCAACGACGAGTCAGCACTGGTCAAGGCCAGGACCTACGGATTCGGCGTCTTCACCGTCTTCGCGGCAAACCAGGTGGACTACGAGTGGACGCTCCCCGACGGCACGACGGTCTCTGACGGGCACCTGCGGACCACCTTTGAGGAGTCAGGCGTCCGCAACGTCACGCTGACGGTCACCGACTCCGCCGGCCGGTCGGACGACGCCACGAAGCAGGTTATCGTCAACGACGAGCCGTCCGTCGGGATAGAGGGCGCTTCGGACGCCACCGCCGGCGAGATGACGACGCTTCGGGCCAATGTCACCGACGAGATTGGCAACGTCACGGTGACCTGGACGCTCCCGGATGGAACGGAGACGACCGGTCGGACCGTTACCGACGAGTTCGATGCCGGCGATCGAATCGGGGTCACCGTCGAGGACGAATTCGGCGCTACGGGACGCGCGGAGACGACCATTTCCGCGGGAGGACTTGCACGCCCCGCCGCGGCACTGCGGGCGACCGGACCCCCGATTCCCGCCTTGCTGGCGGTGGTCCTGGCGCTCCTGGCGACCGGGCTCGTGGGGCTGCTCGCGCGGTCGCGGCTCCCGGAAGCGACGGGCGATGGGATCTACGCGCTGCTCCGTGAGCTACGGTCGTGGGTGGTCGACGACTCACGACGGGTGACCGTCGTCGGGGACCCGACGTGGAACCCGGAAAGCGGCTGTATCGAAATCGAGGGACTGCGCGTCGAGGCGCCGGGCGGCCAACTCGATACCGTCGAGGTGACCGTCACCGACGATGCCGGAATCCAGGTCGTCCGCAAGGAGATCGAGGTCGGCTCGGGCTCGTCGTACGTCGCAACCCCCGAGCGGATCCACGTCTACGGGGACACGATGCTCTCCGGCGACACTACCTACAACGTCGAGGTGCGTGCGACCGACGAACTCGACCGCGTCGGCACCGTCGACTGGACCCAGTCGTCGTCGGCGAGACCGCAGTGAGCGGAGCGCCGTCGTGCAGGCGTTCCGACGTCGGCGGACGAGTGCCGTAGCGGTAGGGTCAGAACCGGTACTCGTCGACGCCGTCCGGTCGGGTCGGGTCGACGGGCTCCCCACCGTCGGCGGGCTGTCTGCCGAGTTCCGACAGACAGTCCGTGCAGTAGCCAGTCTCGGCGTCGTGGTGTTTCGCACAGATGACCCGGCCACAGCGGTCGCAGTCGTTCTCGACGGAGGCCGCCTCGCAGATTTCACAGAGGCCTGCGACGCTCATAGCGGGCGTTGAGTCGGCGAGTACATAAACCCGGAGGCCGGCGAGGTCGGCGACGTTCGGACGAGCAGAAGTGTCCTGCACTAGCCACCGCCGGGGAGGAATAAAAGGAGCCGAGCCTTCGAGTCGGTGAGGCGAGGCAAACAGAGAGAACTGTAGGCTCCTCTGACCGCTGACGTGGCGGCGACGCCGTGGTCCGAGAGAGCGAAGCTCTCTCGTCATCTGCTCACGGGCGGCGGAGCCGCGCGAGAAGACCGCAGGACTGAGTCCGAGAATAGTGGTCCGAACGACGGCTCCGCGAGCCATCGGTCGTCATACCGGAAGAGCTTCGCTCTTCCGTAGATCGCGGATCTCCGATCCGCTCACTCCCGGAAATCGCTGATTACCGGAGACGGCGAGGCCGAATGAGCGCAGCGAGGGAGGCCTCGTGAAGAAGCGAGCGGGAGGAGCGACGCACGGAGCGACGACACGCGAGCACGGCGAGTCGCGACGACCGAGAGCCGGGGCTTTCGAACTCCTCGCTGCCCTACTCCCGCTCCGGGTCTCTCATCTGAACACTACCCCTCAGACCCCCTGGAGAAGGCCCTCCCATGGCGCGCGGCGGTGACACCGCTCGTCGTCGGCCTCGAAGCGAACCAGCGCGAGGGTCTCCCCGTCACGGACGCGCTCGCGTAGCGCCGCCAGCGCCCGGGTGTCGACGCCGAACCGCCGTCGCGCCGCCTCCCCGAGGCCGGTCATGTCCACCATCGGTCGGCCGGCGTAAATCCGTCGTCTCTGGAGCGTCGGCCGCGGCATCCTTGCCTGCCTCCAGCGGGGTTTTGTACCGCCGTACACTACGACCGGCAATGCGACGTGGCATCCTCGGGACCCTCGGGTCGCCCCTGGTGCAGGTCGAGTCCCCCGAGGGGTCAGTGGTGGCCGCGAAGGTGGAGTCGCGGAACCCCGGCGGCTCCGCGAAGGACCGCCCGGCGGTAGCGATGGTCGAGGCCGCCGAGCGGGCCGGGGAACTCGGTTCCGGCGACCGCATCGTCGAGCCCACCTCCGGCAACACCGGCATCGGGCTGTCGATGGTCGCCGCCGCGAAGGGGTACGACATCACGGTCGTGATGCCGGCCTCGAAGTCGCCCGAGCGGCGGCAGGTCATGCGGGCCTACGGCGCGGACCTGGAGCTGGTCGAGGGCGGCATCGCGGCGGCCAGAGAGCGCGCCGACGAACTCGCGGCGGCCGACGGCGTCGTCCAGGTCGGGCAGTTCGACAACCCGGCGAACCCGGAGGCCCACTACCGGACCACGGGTCCCGAGATTCTCGAGCAGGTGGGCGACCGAAGAATCGACGCCCTGGTGGCCGGCAGCGGCACCGGCGGGACCGTCTCCGGCGTCGGTCGTCGGCTCAGGGAAGCGTTCCCGGAGCTGGAGGTCGTCGCCGTCGAGCCCGCGGCCAACGCCGTCCTGAGTGATGGCGAGCCCGGCGACGACGAGTTCCAGGGGATGGGACCGGGGTTCGTGCCACCGAACCTCGACCGCGAGCTGCTCGACGGCGTCGAGACCGTCGACGTCGGGACCGCCGAGGCGGCCGCCCGCCGGCTCGCCCGCGAGGAGGGAGTCCTCGTCGGTCAGTCGTCGGCGGCGTCGCTGGTCGCCGCCCGCCGGGTCGCCGCCCGGCTCGTCGAGGAGCGCGACGTCGACGCCGCGGCGCCGGCGCCGGACAACGACGTCGGGGTTCTCGACGACGACCCGCCGGACCGGGAGCCGATTCCCCCGGAGTGTCCGCTCGTCGTCACCGTCTTCTGGGACTCCGGAGAACGGTACATGTCGACGGGAATGTTCGACTGAGGGCGGTCACCCCTCCATCGCCAGCCCGGCGGCGGCCGCGACGGCACCGCCGCCGGCCAGCACCGCCAGCCCCGGGAGGTAGGAGCCAGTCAGGTCGTGGAGCGTCCCGACGGCGGCCGGCCCCAGGAAGCCGCCGATCTCGCCGACCGCGAACACCAGTCCGACGGCCGCGCCCGTCAGCCCGGGGCCGACGCCGTCCAGGTCGGGCGGGATGGCCCGGACCAGCGGCGAGAGCCCGCCGACTCCGACGCCGGCGCCGACGATACCGGCCGCCGCGAGGAGCGTCGTCCCGCCGGCCAGCACCGCGAGCACGCCCGCCGCGGCGAGCAGACCACAGGCGACGACGGCCGTCCGGCGTGCGTCGTGGCGGTCGGCGACGGCGGGCACCGCGAGGATACCGACGGCGTTGGCACCGACGAGCAGCGTCGTCGCCCGGCCGGCGCGGGCCGCCGACAGTCCACGGGCCTCCAGCACCGTCGGCAGCCACCCCTGGAGGCCGTGGATGACCAGCAGGTACGTCGCGCCGACGAGGACGACCAGTCGCAGCTCCGGGTGGGTCAGTACGGCGCGGGCGTCGCCTTGGAGAGAGCCCGGCGCGAGCCCGGGATCGTCGCGCGCCGACCGCGGCTCGACGTCGGCCAGCCGGACGAGCGCGAGCCAGACGGCGGCGTAGCCGACCGCCACGGCGCCGCTCCAGCGGAACAGCGGTCGCCAGCCGCCCAGCCACGGGCCGATGAGCGGGCGTCCGAGGCCGAAGACCGCGGCGGTGCCGGCCGAGGCGCCGACGAGGTACAGCGAGGAGGGCAGTCCCGTTTCCTCGGGTGGGAACAACACGGCGACGAGCTTCGGGAGCCCGAAGGTGATGGCGGTGGCGCCGACCCCGAGCAGGAGCGTGAACGCCAGCATCGATCGGAAGCCGGTCGCGGCGCTGCGGCCGACCTGTGCGGTCCCGAAGACGACGAGCCCCGCCGCCAGGCTCCGGGCCGGGCCGATCCGGTCAACGGCCAACCCGGAGACGAGTGCCAATGGGACGTACGTCAGCGGAACGGCTCCCGCCAGCACCCCGGCCTCGGTGCTCGACAGCCCGAGGTCGGCGGCGACGACCGACAGGTACGCCGGAAGCGTGAACCAAACGAACAGCAAACAGGTGTAGCTCGCGGCGCCGGCGACGACCAGCGCGTAGGCGCGGCGCCGGTCGGGCCAGCCGGACCGGCCGCTCATCGCGGGGGACCAGCGACGACAGATAAGCGCGGGTACCGCGGCACGTCCGCGGGTCTCATCTCCCGTCCAACAGCTCGGTCGTGAACAGCGCGTCGACGTCCAGCTCCGCGGCGGGGATGTGATCGCCCGCCAGGGAGGTGAGTATCTCTTCGTCGGCGAGCCAGTCGACGAACGCCGCCCACCGCCGGCGGCGCATCCGGCCCCACTCGCCGCCGTCGGAAAGGAAGGCGTCGGCGAGCCGGCGGGCACTCTCGGCGAGGAACGCCCGGTCGTCGAGGTTCGGCCCCTCGGCGTCGCGGTACAGCACCTCGGCGGCGGCCTCAGGGTCGGCGGCGGCCTCGCGGTAGCCGCGGCCGGTCGCCGAGAGGAACGCCGTCAGCCGGTCGGCCTCGGTGTCGATCGATCCCGGCCGTGCCAGCATCGTCGGCGTGTAGCCGTACGGGACATCGTAGTCGTCGAGGTAGAACGGCGTCAGCGAGACGCCGTCCCGCTCGGCCAGCAGTCCCTCCCACGGCATGAACACCCAGGTGGCGTCGGCCTTTCCCTCCAGCAGCGTGTTCCAGATCCCGAGTTTCGGCGGCGTGGCTATCTCGACGTCGCCGTCGCCGCCGTCGTTGCGCACCAACTGTCGGACGATGTCGTCCTCGAAGCGCGCGCCGTAGGAGGCGTAGCTCCGGCCGTCGAGGTCCGCCGGCCGCTCGACGTCGCCGTCGCCGAGGGCGACGACCGCGCTGGTGTCCCGCTGGCAGACGGCGGCGACGGCCCGCAGCGACGGGTAGTCGGGGTGGGTGTTGTAGCTGATGGCGCTCTCGGAGGGGGCGATCGCGACGGTCGCCTCGCCGGTCGCGACCCGCTTGGCCGGCGTCGTGTCGTAGCCGTCGTCGGCCGGCGACCGGATCGTCACGTCCAGCCCCGCCGCCTCGTAGTACCCCTCCGCTCGCGCGAGGTAGATGCCCGCGTGGTTCGTGTTCGGCGTCCAATCCAGCGCGACCTCGAACTCGCTCATGTGCGGCCGGTACGGCTGCCAGGGATTTAGGAGCACAGCTTCCCGGCGGCCGCAACCCTCGGGACGGCCGGGCGACGGTCGCTACGAGTACGCCGAGTAGAGGTCGAACGACTCGTCGAAGTTCGAGGTCGTCGGCACCCGTTCGTCGCCGTTGTCATTGTTGACCTTGTCGGCGACGATGTCGTCGTTGGCCCGCAGATCCGTCCCGAGCGCCTCGGCGACAGCGTTGAGGTTCTTCCGGGCCGCCGGCAGCGGGGCCCCGCTGTTCATCAGCACGACCGCGCCGCCGTCGTCGCGGAAGCTCGCGAGCGCGTCGAGTTCGGCGTCGGTGTACGCCTCGGCGGGGGCCGTGACGACGAGCGCCCGCGCGTCGGCCGCGTCGAGGTTCGCGGCGACGTCGTTGATACCCTGGAACTCGATGCCGCCCTGTCCTTCGAGATACCGGAGGTAGTAGGCGGCGTCCTCGGCCGACAGCGCGTAGCCGGCGGCGAACTGGCCGTGACCGCCGTCGATCAGCACGTCGTCGGACGGCGAGTTGTCGTCGGCCAGGGCGTCGATGACGTTCGTCAGGAAGACGAAGTTCTCGTACTGATCTGCATTGTAGCCGGACCCCTCCCCGGGCTCGTAGCTCTCGTCGATGAGCGGGCTGCCGAACACTGCGACGCCGCTGCCCTCGTCGAGGGCGACCGTCGGGATGTCGGCGAGGATACCCTCGTAGGTGTCGTCGCCATTCTGCTCGGCGGTCAATTCGGCGTAGACGGGCACCCGGTCGTCGCTCACGGCGCCGCTCGTCGAGACGACGCTGGAGCCGACCGGCAGGAACAGCTCCTCGACGTCCCGGTCGCGGATCTCCGAGGAGTTCGCCGGGTCGCTCTTCCGCCAGACCTGCCGGCCGGCGTCCCGTGCGGCCGTCTCCGCGGCGAGGAACTCGTCGTGCCGCGCCAGCCCGGAGTCGTACGTCCGCGAGTATCCGTCCTCGATGGCCTGTTTGTTGTACACCGTGTCCCGGTTCCCATCGCCGCTGCAGTCATAACGGATGTACGCGAGCACCCGGTCGAAGACGTCCCGAGCGGGCTCGTTTTCGTCGAAGAATATCTCGACGGTTTCGCCGTCGAGTTCGCCCGCCGCGTAGCTCGAGGCGGCGTCGCCCTCGCTGCCGAGGTAATCGATGTCCTCGATGCCCTCCCACTCCTGGACGCGCTCGAACCGGCTATTGTCCGAGGTTTCGGGCGTGTCGATGCCGAGCATGCGGATGCTCTCCTCGCGGTCGTTCAGCACGACGTCGACGGTGTCGCCGTCGGTCACGCTCTCGATTTCGGTGACGTATGTGGAATTGGGGTCCAGCCCGAGCCCGCGGTCCTCGCGGTCGCCGAAGTAGTCGAACTCGGCGTCGTTGAACGCGCCGGTCGTCGGAACGAAGACCTCGCCGTCGTTGTTGAACTCGTCTTCCACCTGGTCGTCGTTGAACCGGAAGGCTAGGTCGAGCGCGTCCGCGAGGTCATCAAGGGTGGCCGTCTCGTCGAAGTCATTGTAGTCGGCCTGATCGTGGAGGAACAGCCCGCCGCCGTCGGCGAGGAAGTCCTCCAGCGCCTGCGTTTCGGAGTCGCTGAACGACTCCGACGGCGACGTGATCACGGCGGCGTCGGCGTCCGGGAGATCGCCCTCGAGGTCGGCGGTCGCCCGCACGTCGTAGCCGTGAGACTCCGCGTACCCCTCGAACTCTCCGAAGTTCGCGAGGTCGTAGAACTGGCCGTGGCCCTCGTCCCACAGCACGGTCGCGGTGCCGTCGGTCGCGTCGCCGACGGTCGCATCCCAGACGTTGAGGACGAACTCCTCGCTGCCGTAGTCCCACTTGGTGTAGTCGTCGGTGTCCTCGACGAACATCGCGCCGAAGCCGACGGCGTTGGTCGTCGTGTCGGCCGCGACGAGCGGGATGCGGTCGTCGCCGTAGTCCACGGCGTCGCCGTTGCCGTCGCTGTCGGTGTTGGTAGCGGCGTTTTCGGCCCAGACGGCGGCGACCGACTCGTCGGTCAGCCGGTCGCCGTCGGCGTTCAGCAGACTCGCCGCGGAGTCGGCCACCAGCGTCGGAATCCGGCCGCCGGTCGTGCCGCCGCCGTCGCCGGTCGAGCCGCCCTCGGTGGCCATCGCCGCCAGCTCGATGACGACGGTCCGGTCGTCGGCCCGCTCGTCGCCGGTTTCGATAGCAACACCGACGGCGAAGCCCTCGCCCGGCGCGACGACATTGTGATCGCCGTCCGTCGATCCCTCGATGGTCCGGTCGGTGTCGTCGCCGACGTACAACGAGAACGACTCGGTGGCGTCCGAGTCGACGGCGACCGTCGCCGTCACCTCGACCTCCCTGGCGCCGTCGTTGTCGACCCGGAACACGTCGCCGAACTCGTACGTCGAGTTGATGGGGACACCCCCGCCATTCTCGGCACCCTGGTCGTCGGTGAACGACAGCGTCAGCGCGCCGGTGTCGGTCTCCGTTGCGTAGTCGCTGGTGCCGGTCAGCGTCAGGTGGCCGTCGCCGATGACGACCGTCGCGTCTCGCTGGGCGGCGGCGCGACTGAAGATGCTCGTCCCGAGCAGCCCACCGACCCCGGCTCCGGCGGCCCCCATGCCGCCGAGTAGCGTCCGTCGTCTCATCGCTCGAGTCCCCGCGCGGAACCGTGCGATGCACGGTGCGCCGACGTCTCGAGAAGCGAACCCGTCTCCGCCGTTCCACGAACTGATGTGTCGGTCGTCATGTGGTATCGGTCCCGCCTTCTCGACGAGACGTACGGCCGGTCGGAGAGTCGGCGTAAAACGCTTTGTTTCCGGAATTCGCATGTCAATAGTTTCCTACCACGGTATCGGGAGGACCCGGACGGCTCGGTGTTCGCGTGGAGACGTGGCGGGCGGCACCCCGGTCAGGCGCCGAACTCCGCTTCGGTGACGCGGACGACCAGCGTGTCGTCGACCTCGTGGAGGTCATATGTCGGCAGGTCGGGGCCGGTCCGGGTGACGAACATCGGCTCAAGCAATGCGCCGTCGTGGATCCCGAACATCTTCAGGAATCGTTTCGTCCCGGCGGGATCGACCTCGTTCTCCCGGACGGCCTCCGCCAGCTCCCGGGAGAGCCACTCCTCGTCGCTGACCGACGGCTCGAGGACGAACGACTCGGCGGCGAAGCGGACCAGATACCAGTTGCCGACGGCTCGTACGTCGCCAGCGCCTCGCGGGCGGTCTCCCGGCTGACGAGCTCGTAGCGGAGCTCGACGTCGTCGGCGCCGACCAGACACACCCGCGCCATGGTGGCCGATGTACGGCCCGGGGGATAGCGGTTTCGCATCGCCTGACCGCTCGCCGGCTGCGACGTAATCGATCGGTACGTTCGCGCCGTCGACCGGAGGTACGGGACGCTAAAACGTCGACAGTTCGCCGTCGATGACCCGCTCGGTAATCGAGGTCACGTCGGCAAGCTCCCGGTTGATGATGTCGGTCACTTCGCTCTCGATGTCGCCGACCTCGACGCCGGGCTCGGTGACCAGGTTGGCGTCGGCGACGTGCGGTCGATCGATGGGCTGGCCGATCTGGCTGAGCAGCCGGACCCGGATCTCGCGGATGCCGTCGACCTCCTCGACGACCGACTGGGCGACCTCCGTCGACAGCAGGTTGTATATTTTGCCGATGTGGTTGACCGGGTTCTTGCCGGAGGTGGCCTCCATCGACATCGAGCGGTTGGGCGTGATGAGGCCGTTGGCCCGGTTGCCGCGGCCGACGGAGCCGTCGTCGCCCTGTTCGGCGCTGGTGCCGGTCGTGGTCAGGTAGATCGAGCCGGCGTCGTAGTCGTCGGCGGTGTTGACGTGAGCGTGGACCTCGCGGTCGGTCAGGTCCGCCGCCAGACCGGCGACGAACTCCCGGATCCCAGCGACGACGTCGTCGTAGGCGTCGATGTCGGCGACATGGCGGTCGACGACGGCGGCGGCGACGGTGACGTCGATGCGGTCGCCCTCGCGTTTGCCCATCACCTTGATGTCCCGGCCGACGGCGGGGTGGTCGTCGGCGTAGCGGCCGTTCAGCCGCCGTTCGGTCTCGAGGACGACCCGCTCGGTCTCGGTGAGTGGCGCGTGGCCGACGCCGAAGGAGGTGTCGTTGGCCATCGGGACCCCGTCGTCGCCGAAGACGTCCTGGAGGTCGCCCGATCCCTCGCCGAGCTTCACGTCGACGACGACGTCGGTGCCGAACTCCACGAGCGGGAACTGCTCCGCAAAGTAATCGCGGGCGGCCCGCAGCGCGATCGTCTCGGCCGGGATCGTCGTCCCGCGGTACTCCTTCGTCGCCCGCCCGGTGATGAGCAGGTAGATCGGCTCGACGACCTCGCCGCCGCCGAACGCCGGCGCCGCCCGCCCGGCGACCAGCTGGGTCTCGTCGGTGTTGTAGTGCAGGACCGTCCCCACCCGGTCGAGGTACTCGCGGGCAAGCGCCTTCGAGACGTGTTCGGCGACGCCGTCGCAGATGGAGTTTCGGTCGCTCATTGCCCGACAGTACCTCTCCGCCGGTTCTATAACTTACGAAAACCAGAACAACCAGTCTGATTACTCCCGTGTATCACCGCCGCCCTCGAGCAGCAGGCCGAGATACGAGGTTCGGATCTGGTTATCGGGGTCCAGCCCCAGCTCGACGAGTAGCTCGACGGCACCCTCGCGGGCCGGCTCGACGGCGTCGGCTTCGGTTTCGACCTCGACGTAATCGCCGACGCCCTCGACGGCGTCCAGCGCGACCGTATAGTCGCCGTAATCGAACCGCTCGCGGCGCTTCCGGACCGTCTCGAACCGCTCGAAGCCGAGCGCCTCCAGCGCCCGCGCCATCGTCTCGCCGTCGTCGACGCCGGTCTCGTACTCCCGGCGGGTCTTGGAGGCCGCCTCGACGAGCGGGCCCTTGTACGTCACCACCGTCGTCGACCCGTCGTCGTCGGTCTCCCGGCGGATCCGAAGGGCCTCGTCGGTCTCGCCGAAGTCCCGGGTCGGATGCTGGTAGTAGACGTCCTCCTGCTCGACGGTCCCTCGCCGGTCGGCGCCTTTCGCCGCCAGCCGCTCGCGGACCGGGTCGTGGTCGGCCCGGATCTTCAGTTCGACCTCGTACATGCGGCAGGAATCGGCCCCGTCGGTGAAAAGGCGTCCGGCCGGCCCCGGGCGACGGACGGCCGCGTCCGCGCCGTTCGGCCGCCGAAGCGGCCGGCGACCCGGAAACGTGACGGTTAAGGGCGCGACGACTGTCCGTTCGAGCATGAGCGACGAATCCGACGAGGTCGAGGAGACCGAGCCGGCCGAAGATGTCGACGCCGGGGCCGAGGAGCAGGACGCCGGCGAAACGGAGGCCGACCCAGAGACGGAGACCGAAAACGGCCTCCAGGACGGCGACTTCGTCCGGCTGGACTACACCGCCCGTACCGTCGAGGGCGAGCAGCTGGTCGACACGACCGACCCCGAGATTGCCGAGGACGAGGGCGTCGACGACCAGGGCGACTTCGAGCCGCGCACCATCGTCCTCGGCGAGGGCCACCTGTTCCCCGCCGTCGAGGACGACGTCCGCGGCGGCGAGGTCGGCGACGGGGGCAGCGTCGTCGTCGGCGCCACGGAGGCCTTCGGCGAGTACGACGAGGAGGAGGTCGAGACCGTCTCCGCCGACAAGATCGACGAGGACGACCGCTACCCCGGCGCCCGCGTCCGGGTCGACGGCCAGCAGGGCGTCCTCGAAACCATCATCGGCGGCCGCGCCCGCGTGGACTTCAATCACCCGCTGGCCGGCGAGGACATCGAATACGACTACGAGGTTCTCGAGGTCGTCGACGACGACCTCGAACAGGCCGAGGGGCTGCTGGACATGTTCCTCGAACTCGACCTGAAGATGTGGATCGACACCGACGAGGTCGAGGAGACCCGCGTCGAGGAGCCCGAGGACGAGGAGGCCGAGCCAGAGACGGTCACCGAAACCGTCGAGAAGCGGACCCTCTACGTCGAGTCCGACCCCCAGCTGGCGATGAACCAGCAGTGGATGATGCAGAAACAGCAGATCGCCGGGCAGATCGTCGACATGACGAGCGTCGACCGCATCCTCATCCAGGAGGTGCTCGACGGCTCCGGGATGGGCATGCCCGGCATGATGGGCGGCATGGGCGGCGCCGGCGGCGGCGACGTCGACATCGAGGAGGCACTCGAAGACGCCGACATCGACGCCGACGAGATCGCCGACGAGCTGTAGCGGCGGTCGCTGGTTTTCGCCCCGTCATGACTCGCCGCAGCGTCCGGCTACCAGTAGGAATCGGGGTTGCTGAGCCACTCGCGGCTCCTAGCGCCGGCGGCGATGGCGACAGTCAATGCCGCGATGAGAAAGCCAACGACGGCCGCCGCGGCGGCGACGTACTCGCCGGCGAGGGTCGTCCGGGCCAGTTCGACGGCGCCGCCGACCGCGAGGACGACGACCAGGGCCGTCACGCCGACCGATAGAGGTTTCGTCCAGTTCACACTCCGTCTCAGGGCCGACGGGGTAAAAAGCTCAAGACCTCCCCGCGCCTCCGAACGATATGACCACCGTCGCCGTGCTCTGCGACCCGCCGCGGCCGGGGCTCGCCTTCGAGGAACTCGTCGCGGAGACGCCGCTGTCGCCGGCCGAGGCCGCGGAGCTGTACGCCGCTCTGACGCGGGACACCGTCCGGGCCGTCGCCAGGAGCGGCGGCGACCTGCTGGTCAACTACCGGCCGGACGACGCACTCGACGTCGCCGGCGACGACGCCGAGGCCGAACTCCGGAAGCTCCTCGCCGACATCGTCGACGACGACGCCCGTTTCGAGCCGCAGGTCGGCGAGAGCCTCGCCGGCCGGATCGGCAACACCGCGACGCACCTGCTGGAGACCGAGGAGGTCGCCTCCGCCGCCGTCGCCCGGCCGGAGGCGGCGTTTTTCGCCCGCACGGAGATCGACGGGGCGGCGATGAAGCTCCGCAGTACCGACGCCGTCGTCGGGCCGGCGCCGGGCGGCCGCGTCCACTTCGCGGCCTTCGGCGAGCCGGTCGACTTCGCCGACTGCCTCGCGCCGCCGGCGGTCGCGACGCTGACGGATCGCTGTCTGGACGCCGGCCTCGACGCCGAGTTCCTCGAACGAAAGCCCCTGCTGGAGACGGCGGCCGACCTCGCGGCCGTCGTGACGGGCGTCCGGACCCGCCGGCGGGCCGACGGCATCGTCCCCCGGGCGCTCGCCGAGTGGGTCGCCGACAGCGGGCTGGCCGTCGAGGCGACCGACGACGGTCTCGCCGTCACCCGATGACCGACAGGTCTTAGACGTCGCCGCCGGTAGCCGAGGTACGGTGGGATGGCAGAGTGGCCTATTGCGCCGGTCTTGAGAACCGGTCCCCGCAAGGGGTTCCTGGGTTCAAATCCCAGTCCCACCGTCGCAGGCGTCTCGCACCCTCTACCTCGAGCGTGGCCGCATCGCAGTTACACGACTGCGGGCCTTACCGTGGAACGGCGGAGGTGTCCCTCACCGAAATCGAGAACCGATCCCAGCGCGGGGGTCCCGAGTTCGAATTCCGGGCTTACCGCCGCCTCACCGGGCCAGCTCGACGAGGGTGCCGTCCTCGCGGCAGGTCTCGAGGGCGTGTTTGGCGTCCATGCCGGCCGCCTGTGCGGTCCGCGAGCGGCCGACGCCGACCTTCAGCTGTACGCCGACGGCGTCCTCGACGTGGTCGATGGCGTCCCGGTAGCCCGCCTCGTCGACGTCCGAACAGACCACGATGACGTTGTCGCCGCCGACGAAGAACGCCAGCGAGTCGTGGGCCCGCCGCATGTACCGCATCAGCTCGGCGTACCCCTGTTCGATGTTGATGAAGGAGTCGAACTCGTTGAGCTGGTCGGTGTACTTGCCGGTGGCGTCGTCGACGTCGAAGTGAGCGATCTGGACGTCGGCGTCCGCCCGATCGGTCTCCGGGAGCGTCTCCCCCCGGAGTATCTCCGTCCGCTCGCTGTCCTGTGCGCTGCCGGCGTCCTGCAGCCGGTCGGAGGCGGCGCCGAGCGCCTCGGCCGGCGTCGGCCCCACGGCCACGCTCATGCTCGCGGTGACCGGATACCGGTTGCCGATGGACTCCTGAATGAGCTCGTGAGCCTCCCGCCCGAGCCCGTTCGTGACGGTGACCATGTTGTCGAACCGGCCGAAGAAGGCGTATCCCTCGCGGTTGCCCACCAGCTGGGAGACGTCGGCGTACAGCCGCGACTGTAGCGTCTGGAGGTCGACCTCCCGGCGCGGCTCCGGCGTCGTCGTCCATGGACCGTAGTTGTCGATCTGGATCAGAGTGACCTGCGTGTTCGTCACGGTACCCCCTTCTACACGAGGCACCGACATTCCCTTTGTGAAACCGGCGACGTTACTGGGGTGGATCGACCCGCCCCAGTAGGTCCAGCTGATGGGTGGTGTAGGTCAGCGTCCCGGCCTCGAGCTGCCGGCGCCGGGTCGCCAGCCACTCCTCGAGCGTGGCCGCGAACCCGGAGCCGGTCGTCTCGCCGACGGCCGTTTCCACGGTGTCGAGGACGTACTTGAGCAGCGCTGCCTCCGAGCCGGGGTAGTCGCCGTCGACCGGCCGGACCGACCAGTCGGAGCCGGCGACGTCCAGGACGGTCGCGTCGGGGCGCCGACGCAGCCGCGACAGCGCGTGGCTGCCGGCCCGGCTGTCGCCGCCGGCCTTCTCGTCCATGTGGCGGTGGTAGGCCCGCTCGACGGCCCGGTCGGCCGGGTGGGCCGGCGCGAACCGGGTGGCGCCGTCGAAGGTGATCGGAAAGTACCACAGGCCGCCGGGCGCGAGCGCCGCCAGCAGCCCGTCGAGGTTCTCCAGGCCGACGATGTCCAGCAGTGCCATCCCGACGAGCAGGTCCCACGACCGGTCGGCATCGGCGACGAACGCGACGCCGTCGGCGACGACCGGCTCGACGGTCAGCGTCGGTCCCTCGGCGTCGATCCGGAGCGTCCCGTCGTCGTCGGTCGTCTCGAGCCCGCGGTCGGCCGCCCAGGCCGGCAGCCGCTCCCGCAGCGCGGCGACGTTGTCCGGGTCGACGTCGACGGCCGTGTAGCGGACGTCGGCCGCCGGCAGCAGCTCCCGCTCGAGTAACCGCTCGGTCATCGTCCCGACGCCGGCACCGACCTCCAGCACCCGGAGCGGGCCGTCGCCGTCGTCGGCCGCCCGGGCGGCGCCGTCGGCCAGCCGGCCGAGCAGCCGTCGGTCGAGCGCGCGGTCGTCGACGCTCCGCTTGGCGGCGAGGTACCGCTGGAAGTCGGTCACGCCGCCACCTCGCGTTGCGGCGCGTCGGCGACCGCCGCCAGCAGCTCCCGGACCCGGGCGGCCGCCTCCGTCCAGTCCGGGTGGGCCTCGTACCGGCGGCGGGCGGCCCGGCCCATCCGGGCCAACCGGTCGCGGTCGGCCGCCAGCTCCGCCAGTGCCGCCGCCACCTCGGCGACGTCGTCGGGCTCGACCAGCACGCCCGTCTCGCCGTCGGTCACCACCTCCTTGGCCCCGCCGGCGGCGCTCGCGATCGCCGGGAGCCCGAAGCTCATCCCCTCGAGGTAGACGATGCCGAACCCTTCGTGGCGGGACGGCACCGCGAGCACGTGGCTCTCGGCCAGCGTCGCCGCCAGCCCGTCGTCGGACAGCTCGCCGGCCAGCGTCACCGCGTCGCCGAGCCCCCGGTCGGCGACCGTCTCCCGGACGGCGGCGACGTGATTGGCGTCGACCGGTCGGCCGACCGCGGTCAGCTCCACCGCCTCGCTCCGGCGGGCGCGGGCGACGGCCTCGACCAGCGTGTCCAGCCCCTTGCGCTCGATGAGGTTGCCGACGAAGGCGACCCGCAGCGGCCCCTCGCGGGCCTGAGCGGCGGCGTCCTGTGGATCGACGTCGGGGTCGAACCGGTCGCCGGCCGGCGGGGCGACGACGGTCGTTTCGGGGTCGACCCCCAGGTCGGTCGCGGCCCTGCGGGTGGCCGTGCTGTTGCAGACGGCACCGTCGACGGTGCCGAGATAGCGGCGCTCGACGGCCCGGTACAGCGGCGCCAGCCGGCGGCGCTCGCTGGCCCGGAGGTGGTGGACGACGCTCACTACCGGGTACGGGAGCCGGCGGTTGTGCCGGACGAGCGACGGGTGGGCGAGTTCGTCCTGTAGCATCACGTCCACGTCGACGGCCAGCCGGCGACGGACGGCCGACGAGAGCCCGTCCAGCAGCCCCCGGGGGTACGTCCGCCACGGCAGCGACACCACCTCCACCTCGTCGCCGGCCGCCCGCAGTTCGGCGACGAGCCTGCGGTCGTACCGGAAGCCGCCGGATCGCTCTTCCAGGTCTCCATACAATGTCAGTCCGACCTTCATACTGCCGCGGTGTAGCCGGCGGCCCCGTCGTCCCGGACGGCGACGGCCAACTCGGCGACGGTGTCGTCGGTCACGCGGTCGAAGACGACGCGGGAGAACCGCTCGACACCGGGGTTGTAGCCGTCGAACTTCGGCAGGTCGTCTAGCGTGGTGTCGGTGTAGCGGTCGGCCAGCGCCTCGAGGGCGGCGGTGTCCTCGTCGATGTCGACCAGGTAGTCGTACTCACCGAGTTCGGGGCCCCGGAGCTCCAGCTCCGCCCGGAAGTGATGGAAGTGCAGCTTTCCCTCCGGCCCCGGATCCGGGACGGTGAGGTAGTTCCGTGCCACGAAGTCCGTCCGAACCGTCGTCGTACACACGCTCGTACCCGGGGCCGGGAACCACCTAAATCCACGGGGCGGCGGCGCTTTTCGACCTCGAGGCGCTGGCCGTCGAACCGTCCCCGGACGACGACCTCGATATCGGGCGGGACGGCGCGGAGGTCGTCGTCACGACCACCGAGCGGGGCGACGGCGAGCACCCGCTCGACGCGAAGATCGCCTTCGAGCGGACCGACGGCGAGCCGGACCGCCGACCCGTTGCTGAGCAGCCGTTCCGGCGGTCGATGCGCGGCTACCGGAACGCGCTCCCGCCGTTCAACGACGGCGTCGAGCGGGTCGTTCTGCGGGCCGACCGCCACGTTGTCGGCGACACCGTCGGTTACGAGGAACTCGAGACGACAATTGCCTACGACGGCGAGCGGTTTCGCGTCGAGGCCGAGGACTCCCTGCGGGAGTAACGAAGTGGGCCTATTCGTCGCGAGGGCTGGAAGGGTGGTAGTCGGTGTCGTACTCGCCGGGGCGGTCGTCGAGCCTGTCGGGGTTGATGCGACCGTCCAGCAGCATGAAATCGAGGACGGTCACGTACAGCATCGCCTCGACGACGGGGACGGCCCGCGGCGGCAGCGACGGGTCGTGGCGGCCGACGACGTGGACGTCTTTTTCCTCGTCGGTCTCCCAGTCGGCCGTCCGCTGCTCCTTCGGAATGGAGGTCGGCGCGTGCCAGGTCGCCTCCCCGTAAATCGGTTCGCCGGTCGTGATGCCGCCCTGGAGGCCGCCGTGGTCGTTGCCGACCGGCACCGGGTCGCCCTCCTCGGCGACCGTGTCGGGGCGGGTGTCGCCGTCCTCGAAGGTCCAGTCCTCGTTGCGCTCGGCGCCGGGCACCGAAGCTGCCGTCCGACCGAGGCCGAACTCGACGGCCGTCGTCGCCGGAATGGAGAACATCGCCTGCCCCAGACGCGCGGAGAAACTGTCGAACCGCGGCGCACCGAGGCCGCGGGGGACGCCGCGGGCCTCGAAGTAGATGGACCCGCCGACGGAATCACCCCGCTCTTGGAACTCCTCGAGCAGTTCGCGCATCTCCGCGGCCGTCTCGGGGTCGGCACACCGCACCTCCGTCTCCTCGGTGTGTTCGAGCATCTCCTCGAACGTCACGTCGGGCGCCTCGACGTCGTGCAACTGGTTGACGTGGGCCTTCACCCGGACGTCGTGTTCCGACTGCTCCAGCACCTGCTCGGCGACGGCACCGGCGGCGACCCAGTTGACCGTCTCGCGGGCCGACGACCGACCGCCGCCGCCCCAGTTGCGCGTGCCGAACTTCGCCGAGTAGGTGTAGTCGCCGTGCGACGGGCGGGGCGCCGTCACGAACGGCTCGTACTTCCCCGAGCGGGCGTCCTTGTTCTGGATGACCATCCCGATCGGTGTGCCCGTCGTGTAGCCGTCGAGCGTCCCCGAGTTGATCGTCACCTCGTCGGGCTCGCCGCGGGAGGTGGTGATCTGCGACTGGCCGGGCTTGCGGCGGGTCGCCGTGGCTCTCGCCGAACGTCGACAGCTGGAAGAGCCGACCGAACCGGTTTCCGTTCATTATCCGTCCGTCGGGGCGCCGAAGGTTTAGCCTTGTTATTACCGTTCGATGTTGCCACGAGGCCGTGTTTACTCACGCGAAAGCCGGTCGGTCAGCTGGCGTCGAGTGGGACCTCGAACGGGCCCGACCGGCCCCCACGCTGAGGAGTTCGCCGCCGGTATCCGCTCGGGGCTGTCCTACGCCGGCGCCGATGACCTCGCAACTGCCCGGCAGAACGCGGAGTTCATGCGCGTGACGCCGACGACGAAGCGCCGCAACGGCGCCCACGGCTTCGCGCGAACGGAGTGACGAAAGGAAATGAAAGGGGATGTACGTCCCCAGGTGGACCACCGCGTGCGCCGGCGGTGCGGGCTCCGGCGCATCGGCGAGCTTTTCAGGTTAGGTATTTGAGACTTTCGTCTCACGACGGCCGCTCGACGGCGGCGCCGAGCGCCGATAGCGTTTCGAAGAACGCCGGAAAGGAGACGTCGACGTGGTCGGCGCCGGCGACGGTCGTCTCGCCGTCGGCGACGACGCCCCATCCGCTCCAGTTCCGTCGCCATCGCGGCCACTCGGTCGGTCTCCTTCAGCCGGACGTGCTCGCAGTCGGTGATGCGGGTGGTGCCGCCGGCGGCCGCCCCGAGCACGGCGATCGTCGGCAGCAGATCCGGCGTGTCGGCGACACCGACCTCGACGCCCTCCAGCGACGACGCCGCGACGCGCACCCGACCGGCCTCGCGGTCCCAGGCGATGTCGGCGCCCATCCGCTCGAGGACGTCGACGATGACGGCGTCGCCCTGCGCGCTCGGGCGGGCGCCCTCGACGACGAGGCCGTCGTCGGCCGCGAGCGCCCCGGCGGCGAGCAGGTACGACGTCGACGAGAAGTCCCCCGGCACGGCGTAGTCGCCGCCGTCGGGGGCGTACGACTGGCCGCCGGCGACCCGGAAACCGTCGGCGCCGGCCGCCCGGCCCCCGGAGTCGTCGCCGCCGACGGCCTCGGCGTCGACGCCGAAGTCCGCCAGCAGCTCCAGCGTGATGTCGACGTACGGCGCCGACTTCAGGTCGGTCGTCAGCTCTATTTCGACGCCGCGGTCGGTCACCGCGCCGGCCATCAGTAGCGCCGTGACGTACTGCGAGGAGACGTCGCCGCGAACCGAGACCGCGTCGCCGTCGATTCCGCCGCCGACGACCAGCGGCGCCTGCCCGTCGCCGCGGGTCGATTCCGCGCGGGCGCCCAGTTCCCGCAGGGTCAAAAGCAGCGGCCCCTGCGGCCGCGACCGCAGCGAGTCGTCGCCGGTCAGCACCGTCAGCCCGTCGGCGAGGGCGGCGGTCGCCGTCGTCAGCCGCATCGTCGTGCCGCTGTTGCCGCAGTCGACGACATCGTCGGGCGTCGCCGGCCGGCCGCCGAAGCCGGTCACCTCCAGGTTGCCCTCGCCCCGGGTCGTCGACCCGCCGAAGGCCTCGACGGCGCGGGCGGTCGCCCGGGTGTCGGCGCTGTCGAGTGGATTCCGGACGACGGTGCCGTCGCCGTAGCCGGCCGCCAGTATCGCGCGGTGGGTGTAGCTCTTCGACGGCGGCGCGCGGGCGGTGCCGCCGAGCTGCGACGGCGAGACGGTGACGTCCATGCCGGCGACTCGTGGCCGCGGGAAAAGAGGCTACCGACTGATCCGTGCCGGGGTCGCCGCGACGGGTCGTTCCACAATCCCTATTCGACGGGCGACGCGAACGCAGAGTCCATGTCCGACCCGGGCGACGAACGACGGAGGTGGTGGAATGAGGCATACGACAGCGAGGACGTGCCGTGGGACGTCGGACGGCCACAGGCCGAAATCGTCGCCGTCGAGCGGGCAGGTGGAATCGAAGGGCGGACGCTCGACGTCGGGTGTGGAACGGGAGCCGAGGCCCGTTACCTGGGCGGTGCGGGACACGACGTGACGGGCATCGACTTCTCGGGTTCCGCGATCGATACCGCCCGCGACCGGACGGATTGCCGAGCGGTGTCGTTTCTGACGGGTGACGCGTTCGCGCTTTCCGATCGCGACCTCGGGACCTTCGATACCGTCGTCGACTGCGGGATGTTGCACACGCTGGAGGAGGGCGATCGGACGACCTACGCAGCGGAACTCTCGTCGGTTCTCGACGGCGGCGGTCGGGTCGTCTGTCTCGAGTTCGGCGTCGACGCGCCGGACGACTGGGGGCCGACACCCCTCTCGGCCACCGACGTGCGCCGAACCTTCGGCGACGGGTGGACGGTAGACGTCGTCGAACCGGTCCCGTTCGAGACACGGCAGCGGCCCGTCCCAGGCGTCCTTGGAATCGCGGAACGGACGGCGAGACACTGATCGAGCATACTCGCCGTCCCGACGCGAGCGCTGCCATGGCAACCCCTAAGACGACGCCGCCCCGCGGTCCGGTATGGACCCGGACCTCTCGGCACTCGACGCGCACCTGGAGTCGGTCGGCGCCGACGGCTACCTCGTCGAGGCCGACGGCGACGACTCCGACCAGCGGTACCTCTCGGGGTTCAGCGCCCCCGACCCGTTCGTGACGCTGTACACCGGCGAGACGCACCTGCTCGTGTCGGCGCTGGAGTACGGCCGCGCCGAGCGGACCGCCCGCGCCGACGACGTCGAGCGGCACTCCACCTACGACCACCGCGAGAAAATCGACGAGTACGGCCGGACGGAGGGCGCCCACCGGACGCTGGCGGCGTTCCTTGCAGCCCACGACGCGGCGTCGGTCGTCACCCCCGACGACTTCCCGCTGGGGACGGCCGACGGTCTCCGGGAGCTGGACATCGAGGTGCGCGTCGACCGCGAGGACGTCCTCGCGGACCTCCGGGCGACGAAGACCGACGAAGAGATCGACCACATCCGGGAAGCCCAGCGGGCCAACGAGGCCGCGATGGCCCGCGCCGAGGAACTGCTCACCGACGCCGACGTCGACGACGGCACGCTCGTCCGCGACGGCGAGCCGCTGACTGCGGAGTTCGTCAAGCAGGAGATCGAAATCGAGTTGCTGCGGCACGGCTGCAACCTTGACGAGGCCATCGTCGCCTGCGGCGCCGACGCCGCCGACCCCCACGACCGCGGCTCCGGGCCGCTCGAGGCCGGCGAGCCGATCATCGCCGACATCTTCCCGACGGACAAGGAGACGAGCTACTTCGCGGACATGACACGGACGTTCTGCGTCGGCGAGCCGAGCGAGACGGTCCGGGAGTGGTACGACCTGACGCTGGAGGCCCAGGAGGCCGCCC
>PXRZ01000063.1:45571-51019 GCA_003022945.1 Halobacteriales archaeon QS_8_69_73
CGAGACCGGCTTCATCCACACCACCGGCCACGGCGTCGGCCTCGACATCCACGAGTACCCGCGGCTCTCGACGCAGGCGAACGAACTCGAGGCCGGCCAGGTCGTCACCGTCGAGCCGGGCCTATATGACCCTGCGGTCGGCGGCGTCCGTATCGAGGACCTCGTCGTCGTCACCGAGGACGGCCACGAGAACCTCACCGATTACGAGAAGCGGCTGGAACTGTAGCCCGAGCTCGTCGCGGCGGTCGGCAACAGCGGTCGGCAAGCTACAAACCGCCCGCTCGCGTACCTCCCGGTGGCGGCGATGATGAGGCTCGTACCCCCGCTCCGAGCCCCGTGTGACGACGCCTTCTCCTGAGCCGCCTTCCGGGACGATCGCTTGGAAGCGCTTTTGGGCGGCCGCCGGCTATCCGGCGGTATGGAATTGCTCGTGGTCGGTGCCGGCGAGATGGGCCGGTGGATCGCCCGCGCCAGCGGCGCCGACACAGTCGCCTTCGCCGACCGCGACCCCGAGGTGGCCCGCGAGGCCGCCGCCGCCGTCGACGGGGCGCGGGTGGTCCCGCTGGACGGCGACGACCGGTTCACCGCAGTCTGTATCGCGGTCCCGATGGGGGCCGTCCCGGCGGCGGTCGCCGCCAACGCCGACCGGGCGACGGAGGCGGTGTTCGACGTCTCCGGCGAGATGCACGACTCCGTGGCCGCCCTCCGGGAACACGCCGGCGGCCGGGAGCGAGCCAGCCTCCACCCGCTGTTCTCGGCGGCCAACGCCCCCGGCAACGTCCCCGTGATCGTCGACCGCGACGGGCCGGTCCTCCGGGAGCTGCGGGCGACGCTGGAGGCCGCCGGCAACGAGGTGTTCGAGACGACGCCCGCCGAGCACGACCGCGCGGCGCCGCTGGCGGAGCTGGTCGCGGAGGTCGCCGGCAACACGCCGGCGGTGTACGCCGACATCCAGGAGCGGTTCGACGGCGCCGAGGCCGTCGCCGAGGCCGCCGCGGCGCTGTCGGCCGCCGACCGCGAGCGCTACCTCGAGCTGTACGACGAGGCCGACCGATGACCGACGTCGAGGCCATCCTCGAAAACGCCCGCTACCTGCGGGGCGTCCGGCCGGTCGACCCAGAGGAGATCTACGAGTACGTCGAGGGGCGGCCGCACCCGGCGGTCGTCCGGCGGACGCTCCGGGAGCACGCCTTCGAGCTGGGGTTGCGGGAGCGCGAGGACGGGTGCTTCGTCCCCGTCGAGGCCGGTGCCGTCGAGCCGACCTTCGACGGCGTCGAGCGGTTCCCGCCCGAGTACGCCGCCCGGTTCGAGGAGCTGCTCGTCGACCGCTACGGGACCGGCTGGCCGGACGGCGACGCCGGCGACCGCCTCCGGGCGCGGATCGACCGGCTGAAGGAGGCGTACTTCGCCGACGAGGCCGTGACCTACGACGCCGACACCGCCGCCGCCTACGGCCTCTATCACCTGCCGGACTACTACGCGGCCGCAGGATACGTCCTCGACGAGCTGGGGCGGGCGGGGCTGCTCGACCGGCGGCTCCGGGTGCTGGACGTCGGCGCCGGGACCGGCGGCCCGGCGCTCGGGCTCCACGACTACCTCCCCGAGGAGACGCTCGTCGACTACCACGCCGTCGAGCCGAGCGCCGCCGCCGACGTCCTCGAGGGGGTGCTCGCGGCGACGCGGCCGTCGTTCGACGTCACGATTCACCGTCGGACGGCGGAGGCGTTCGACCCCGAGGACGGCTACGACCTCGTCGTCTTCGGGAACGTGCTCTCGGAGCTCGACGCGCCGGCCGACGTCGCGGCGCGCTACCTCGACGCCCTGGCCGACGACGGGACGCTGGTCGCGCTGTCGCCCGCCGAGGAGCGGACGGCGACCCGGCTCCGGGCCGTCGAGCGGAGACTGCTCGACCGGCGGCCGGCGGCGACGGTGTACGCCCCGACGGTCCGGCTGTGGCCCGACGCCGAGCCGGACGACCGCGGCTGGACGTTCCGCCGGGAGCCGGACCTCGAGACGCCGGCGTTCCAGCGCCGGCTCGACGAGGCCGCCGACGGCGACGGCACCTACCTCAACACGGACGTCCAGTTCGCCTACCTGCTCGTCCGGACGGACGGCCGCCGCGCCGTCGACTACGAGCCCGACCCCGGGGCCGTCGCGCGAATGGCCAACATGGACGACCACGTCACCGAGCGGGTCGACCTCGTGGGACTGAAACTGTCGCCGAATCTCGCCGACGAGGGCAACCCGCTGTTTAAGATCGGCGACGGCTCCGAGACCGTCGACCACTACGCCGTCCTCGCGCGGGAGTCGGTGCTGAACGAGGCGCTGGCCCGGGCGGCGTATGGCGCGCTGCTGCGGTTCGAGAACGCCCTGGTGCTGTGGAACGACGACGAGGCGGCGTACAACGTGGTGGTCGACGCCGAGACGGTCGTCGACCGCCTCGGCTGACGACCGTCGGGAGCGCCGCCGGAACGCCGGGCGCCGGCCGCTCGGGTCCCACCCGCGGTGCGGTGAACTTTTGCGAGCGCCGACCCCACCGCGAACATGGAGGTTCTCCTCACGAACGACGACGGCGTCGACGCCGTCGGCATCCGGGCGCTGTACGACGCCCTCGCCGAGGACGACGAGGTGACGGTCGTGGCGCCGGCGGACGATCAAAGCGCCGTCGGACGGCAGCTCTCCCACGAGGTCGAACTCCGCGATCACGAGCTCGGCTACGCGGTCGAGGGGACGCCGGCCGACTGCGTAGTCGCCGGTCTGGAGGCGCTGGAGCTGGACCCGGAGCTGGTCGTCGCAGGTTGCAACCGCGGCGCCAACCTCGGCGAGTACGTCCTCGGACGGTCGGGGACGGTGTCGGCGGCCGTCGAGGCGGCCTTCTTCGGCGTCCCGGCCGTCGCCGCGTCGGTCTACTTCCCCGCCGGCGACGTCGACTTCGCCGACCACGATCCCGAGCCCGCGGACTTCGCGGAGGCCGCCCGCGCCGTGCGCTATCTCGTCGAGCACGCCCCCGACGCCGGCGTCTTCGAGCAGGCCGACTACCTCAACGTCAATGCCCCGCTGCCGTCGGACGCGGGGTCGGCGGAGATGGAGATAACCCGTCCGTCGCACGTCTACGACATGGACGCCGAGCGGGACGGCGACAGCATCCGCATCCGCGACCGCATCTGGGAGCGGATGGCCGACGGCGACATCCCGGACCCGGCGGGCAGCGACCGCCGGGCCGTCGTCGAGGGGCGGGTGAGCGTTTCGCCGCTGACGGCGCCGCATACAACCACGCAGCACGGCGCCCTGGACGGCCTCGCGGAGACATACGAGGGGTGAACGGCAGCAGGGTCGACTCCGACGGGCGGCCCGGCGAAGGGGAAGGTCTATGTCGAGTCGACGGAGAAACGGCGCCATGACTGAACGGGACGCTGTCGAGGCCGTCGACGACCCAGTCACCGTCGAGACGCTCGTCGGGGACCTACGCGGCCTCGGCGTCGAGGCCGGCGAGACGATTCTGGTCCACTCGTCGGTGAGTTCGCTCGGATGGGTCGCCGGCGGCGCCCAGGCCGTCGTGGAGGCCCTCCAGCGGACCGTGACCGAGGACGGGACGCTGGTCGTGCCGACGTTCACCGCCCAGTACACCGACCCCGCGCCGGCCCGGTCGGTCGGCGCCGTTCCGAAGTGCTTCCGCTCGCACCCGGGGGTGGTCCGGAGCCGCCACCCCACCTACTCGTTCGCGGCGTGGGGCGCAGACGCCGAGGCGGTTGTCGCCGACCACTCCTACGAGGACGGTCTCGGCGAGGCGTCTCCGCTCGGGGCCGTCTACGACCGCGGCGGGTCGGTGCTGCTGCTTGGCGTCGGCCACGCCGTCGACACTTCACTGCACCTCGCGGAGTACCGCGCGACGTTCCCAAAGGAGCGGGCCAGCCACCGGGCGCCGGTCCTGCAGGACGGCGAACGGACGGTGGTCGAACTCGAGGACATCGCGCTGTCGACCGACGACTTCCCGGAGGTCGGGGCGGCCTTCGAACGCGAGGTCGGCGCCCGCGAGAGGCCGGTCGGCACCGCGACCGCGACGCTGCTGGACCAGCCGGCGCTCGTCGACTTCGCCGTCGAGTGGTTCGAGGCCAACCGCTGACCGCCGCGGGCGGCTACCGACTCTCACGCCGTTCGACCCCGTTCAGGTTGCTGAAGTCGACGATACGTTCACGCGAAAATCGGTTACCGACGCGATTTCAAGCCGGCGAGCACCGGACTTTGACCGTCTCTCGGCCCATGTAGGAACACCCGCATTTCACCGTCAGCGCTTCGGATTGGTCAGCGCGTGTCGAATGAGTCGACCACGTCGCTCGTCGAATATACGTCGACGGAATCTTGCTCCTCGAAATCGCCGTCGTCGCTCCAGATAGCGGCATCCCGAGCGAGGGCACACGCCACGTACAGCACGTCGTCAGGATCAGTCTCACCGATAGCCTCCTTCGCCTCTCCGATGTAGGGGTGGAACTCGTCCGCCGAGACGACTTCGATGTACTGAAAGAGAAGGTCGACGAACTGCCGCACCCGCCGTGGTTCCATCCCGGATTTATCGACGATCAGGGTCTCGTGGTTTTCGATTTCGTCGTGGACGAACCGTGGTGTTAGCCGGTCGAGTTCGAGCGTGACGATGAGTTCTCATGTCTTCGAGTCGGCGATGAGCGCGGAGATGACGACGTTAGTGTCGACGACCAGCTTCATTCGCTGGGGTCACTCCACATCCCCCTCGACGCGTTCGCGTGCGCTCCCGTTGATTCGGTCGGCGATCTCGGCGACGTCGCGCTCAGTGAGCTCGCTGCCCGACGTGAGTTCGTCCATCACCTCGAGCGTCTCGACTTTCTCTTGGATGGCCTGACGAGTGACCTCGCTCCAGTTGATCTCCGGATGTTCCTCCATTCGTCCTTTGAGGTCGTCGTCGACGTTGACCGTGATACTGGGCATACAGAAAAGTGTGTTGACACAGAACGTTGTGCCTTTCGGTGAGAACGGTACCGAGGGGCGACAGTCGTCCCGTATCACGCTCCCGCCGGCGCTGCATGAACCGACAGGGTCGGCAGGACGAGGGTCCGGTCTTCCAGCAGCTCGACGACCCCGACAGAAGTTGAAAGCGTCTCCGGAAACGACCCGGCGCGTCTCGATCGGTGGCAGAGAATCCGATACGCTCCGGTAGAACGCTATCGACTCTCCCGCTGTTCGACCTTGTTCAGCTCGATGAGCAGCCGGAAGATGGCCTTCACGAGGTTGGCGTCGACGTCGAACTGTTCGGCGTTCTCGCCGGCCCGCTCCATCACCGCGGCCTCCTGTGACTCGTCGGTCGTCGGCATCCCGCGTTGGCGTTTCACCGCGGCGATGCTCTCGGCGACGTACGTCCGCTGGGCGATGAGCTCGACGATCTCGCGGTCGATGGCCCGAATCTCCGTCCGGAGCTCC
>PXRZ01000064.1 GCA_003022945.1 Halobacteriales archaeon QS_8_69_73
ATCCGCACTATCGCTGAGGCTATCGAGAAGAGCAAAGCCAACGTTCTTTGCAGCGTTATAATCCGCATTCACCTCGTACCCGCACGCGGTACACCGGAATGTCTTCCCCTCCCGATTCGCCGCCGACACGCAGTCGCAGTCCGTCCGGCTACACGTCCGGCTCGTGTTTCGAGGATTGACCTGCCGGCACTCGATCCCGTACTCCTCGAGGTTGTACTCGGCGTATTCTTGAACCCGCCGGAAAAACCACTGCTGGAACTTCGGCAGCTTCGAGATGCGCCGCCGAATGTGGGTCAACCGCTCGAAGGCGACGTACGTCGCCTCGACTCGGACGGCATCGGCGACGATTCCGTTCGCCACGTCATGGGCGTATTGTTCGAACCAGCGCCACTCGCGGCCCTTCCGCTGTTTCATTCGCAGGTGGGCCGATCGCGTGCTGGTCTGCTGTAACTCCGCCCGCAGGGATTCGAACCGTTCGCGGCGGTGGTTGAGGTAGTCGGCGTTGCCGTGGAAGCCGCCTGCGCTGGTGACCGCGCTGTAGCCGTCGACGTTCAAGTCCACGCCGAGGACTCTGGTGGAGTCCCCGCTGTGCGTGTCCGAACTTGATTCGTCGACGGCCTCGGAGGCGGTGTAGCCGTGCGTATGGTGTGCCGTCCAGCTCTCGCGGGAGAATGTAGCGGGCTTCGAGGCGGCCATTGACGGTCGCCAGCGACACTTTGTAGCGGTGGTAGGTGGCGGCCCGCTTGTCGTAGGTCATCGACCACGAAGGATTGTTGGCGTCATCGAAGTCAGATTTGCTGATCCGGTCGCCGCTTTCCCAGTTGGATTTGGCGGCGCCGACTGCGCTGGTGGCGTCCTTGATGGCCTTCTGGACGAGGTTGGCGTGGAGGCCGTCGGTTTCCTCGCGGAGTCGGTCGTAGAGGGCGGCCTCGGCATCGCCTTTGTCTGTGATGAGATCGTCGGGTTGTTTTGGCGTAGTCGGCCAGCAATACTCGACGGTTCTGTTCTGGCAGTGCTGGTACTTGAAGCGGGTCCGGTGGAGGTCGTCCCGCCGGTCGGCGGGAACGATGAGCGGGATGCGAACCGTCCGCGTAGTCTCCACCATATGCTGAACCGTGGGCTGCCTGGCACTTAATAATCGGTGATGGGGGAAGTCAGAACGGCAGGATTTCTATGGATGGGGTACTGGAGCGTACGCGTTTCTTCCCACGGCTGAAGCCGTTGGCTTCCGCGCTGCACCACGGTGAACCCAGCGCCCGCCTCGCGGACCTGGAGGTGAACTCCTCCCGGACGCGATCGACGTCGTCGGGGGTGATGTCCTCGGCCGGCGGATCCCGTCTCGCCGTTCGCTTCGACCGCGAGGACGGGTGTCGCCGGACGGGATACACGACCGCTACCGTTTAGCCGTCGCCGCCCGTCGGGACGGGCATGGAGTCGGCGCCCGGATTTCACTCGCTGACGGAGGAGCGAACGGCGTCGCTTGCGGTCAAGGGGTCGCTGCCCGGGTGGCTCGACGGGAGCCTCGTCCGCAATGGGCCGGGGGCGTTCTCGGTCGGCGGCGACACCGTCGACCACTGGTTCGACGGGCTGGCGATGTGCTATCGGTTCGGCTTCGACCCCGGCAACCGGGCCGGTGGGGCCGTCGAGGCGGCGGACGCCGTCCACTACCGCAACCGCTTCCTCGAAACGGACGCCTACCGGAAGGCCCGGGCCGGCGAGTTCGACGGCGGCTTCGCTACCGGCGAGACGACGCTCCGCGAGCGGCTGGCGGGGCTGCTCGATGAGCCGTACGACAACACCAACATCGTCGTCGAGCGGGTCGGCGACCGGTACCTCGCGTTGACGGAGTCGCCGCGGGCGGTCGTCGTCGACCCGGTGACCCTCGGTGTCGAGGGCGACGACCAGTACGACGGGCCGGCGCCGGCCGGCCAGCTGGCGTGCGCACACCTGAAGCGCGACCCCGCGACGGGGACGCTGTTCAACGTCGAGACGGCGTTCGGCCGAACCCACGAGTACCACGTCCACGCCCTCGACGGCGCCGGCGAGCGACGACACGTCGGCAGCGTCGAGACGGACGCACCGGCGTACATGCACAGCTTCGCGCTGACGCCGCGGTACGTCGTGCTGACGGAGTTCCCGTTACGGGTCGACCCGCTGCGGTTCTTCCTGCCCGGACGACAGGGGCCGTTCATCGAGCGGTTCGAGTGGGAGCCGGAGCGGGGGACGCGGGTGGTCGTCGTCGACCGGACGACCGGCGAGGTGGTCGCCGAGCCGGTGACGGAGCCGCTGTTCGGCTTCCACCACGTCAACGCCTTCGAGCGGGACGGCGGAACGGAGCTGGTGTTCGACCTCGAAACCATCCCCGACGCGACGGCCATCGGCGAGCTGTCGCTGGAGACGCTCCGGAACGGCGAGCTGGACGCCATCGCCGGCCGGTTAGAGCGGTTCACCGTCGACCTCGGCGGTGTGACCGGCGTCGACCGCTACCGTACGGGCGAGGCGACCGTCCGCCGGAAGATGCTGTACGACGACGGCACCGCACTGCCAACGGCCTCGTCGGCACGGTGGTGTCGGCCCCACCGCTACGTCTATGCCATGAGTATGGACCAGCCGGCCACCGGGTGGGCGACCGGCGTGCTGAAACACGACACCCGGACGGGCGACGCCGTCGAGTTCGACGACGGCGGCGACTACTTTGGCGAGCCGGTGTTCGTCCCCGCCCCCGACGGCCCGGAGGACGCCGGCGTCGTGCTGACGGTCGCGCTGGACGTCGACGCCGACCGCTCCCGGCTGCTCGTTCTCGACGGCGAGTGGCTCGAGGAGCGTGCCCGAGTCGAGCTGCCACACGCCACACCCTTCGATTTCCACGGCCGCTACTTTCCGGAGCTGAAGACGGCGGCCTGATAGTGACTACTGCGAGTCTTCACCGCCGATGTCGAGAAACCCGATTTCTTAGAGCCCGAGCAGTCTTGCGTTCACTGTCATGCCAAAATTACCGCAATGATCACTATGACCGAGCGAGGACTCACTTCCGGCGATCGGTCGGCGCCGTATCGACGGCATGGGCGGTCGCCTCGACGAGGGCGGCGGCCTCGGCGACCTCATCGGGCGCGACGGCAGCGGTTCGTCGCGGCGGCAGTCGCGTGTCCTCGCCCGGCGGCGCGGCGGCAATTTGTTCGCGTACGTCGGCCTCCCGGCGTTCATCGGCCTCTTCCTGGCCGACGCGACGGACATCTACGAGTTCGGCGCAACGGCAATCGGCGCCCCGTATGCGTTCTCGGCGTTCTACAGGCGGAGCAAGCCGAGTGCCTCGGGGTCCCGGAAGACTCCATCTTCCGTGATAGGCGAGGGACGTAGTCCCTCGAACCATGCGAACGGCCTACGGCCGCGAGCAGATGACGAGACGCCATCGGCGTCTCGAACCACTTGACCCTGAAGCGGTTCACCTCGTGTAGGGCGCCGTCTACGCGCTCATGTGGTCCCGCCCGTGAAAAACGAGGTTCGCGAGCGCCGGGAGGCCGCGGGTCTCAGTCAGGCCGAACTCGGCGCGGCCGTCGGGGTGACCCGGCAGACGGTAAACGCCATCGAGTGCGAGCGGTACGACCCGTCACTGGAGCTAGCGTTCGGGCTGGCGGCCCACTTCGACTGCACCGTCGAGGACCTGTTCGACTCGGGGACGGACGACGAGGAGTGAAGCGGGACGGCCGTCCGCCCCCCGACGGGTCGGTGCCACTACTCGAAGACCGCGTCGAAGGCGTCGGCGCCCATCGGCGGGTGTTCGCCGGCGCCGACGTTCTCGGCGACGTGTTCGGGAGAGCCGGTGCCGACGAGCGCCGCGGTGACGCCCGGGGCGCTGCGGGCGAAGTTGATGGCCCGCTGGGCGGGCGTGTCGCCGGTCAGCTCCGCCGCGACGACCGCCGGCATCCCGCCCGGCTCGGCCAGGTCGCCCTGCAGGATGGGCGCGGAGGCGAAGACGTCGAGGCCGGCCTCGTCGGCGAACCGCAGCGCGCTCTGGGTCTCGTCGGCCGACTCGTGAACGGAGAGGGTGAAGGCGTCGGCCATGTGGACGTTGAACGGCAGCTGGACGGCCCGGAAGTGGGTGCCGGTCGTCCCGGCGCGGTCGGCGGCCGCCCGGGCCCGCGACACCACCTCCGGCAGCGAGAGGTATCTGTCGTGGCCCCGTGGCACCCGGAACGCCTCCCAGGTGGCGACGCCGTAGTGCCCGATGTCGCCGGCCGCCGCCCGCTTCTCGAGGCGGGCGAAGGTATCCTCCAGGCGGTCGTACACCGTCTCGCGGTCGAAGCGGGCCAGTTGCGCTTCCGGGTTGTGGACGTAGTAGAGGTCGACCGAATCGACGCCGAGGTTCGACAGCGACCGATCGAGGCTCCACCCGATGAATTCGGGGGTGATCGCGTTGCCCGACACGAGGTCGTCGGCGTCGACGATTCCGGGGGCGACGTACTCCGATTCGATGTAGGCGGCGGCATCCCGCGGCCGCTCGCCGTCGAAGGGGATGAAGCCACCCTTCGTCGCCAGCATGACCGCCTCGCGGTCGACGTCGGCGGCCTCGACCGCGCGGCCGACGACCCGCTCGGAGCGCTGATGACGGTAGTTGACGGCGGTGTCGACGACGTTGACGCCGCTGTCCAGCGCCTCGACGACCGCCTCGTGGTACCGCTCGTCGGCGGCGTCGGTCGCGTCACCGAGGTACGTGCCGACGCCGACCGAGGAGACGAGATGGTCACCGAACCGGCGGAAGTACGTCCGGGCGAACCGCTCGTGGAAGCGGTCCCGGTACGCCCACGTCGCCGACCTGGTCGCCATATCGGCTGTTACACGAGTCGCGCACAAAAACGCCGCGGCGGGCGGAACGGTCGGGGCGTCGCCGTCCGTCGGCACGGAAGACTGCACGTACGATGCGGCGTTCCGGCGGCGTCGGCGGGTCGTCGGCCCGTGTCTCCTCGGTCGCCCGGCCGTCGCCGTAGAAGGGCATCGCCGCCGCGTGGATGATGTAGTCGGCGTCAAAGTCGAAGGCGTCGGTGACCTCGACCCCGCCGAGCCCGACGGGTCCTTCGCGACGGTTGCCTCATGGACTGGACTGCCGGCAGCCCATCAGAGTACCCTGGCGACGCCGCTGCCCATCTGGAGGCTCATGCCAGCCGCGTTCACGAGGGTGTTCGCCTACCGTACCGCAATGTCGCCCCGAACGATGGTGAATTGCATATCCGGCAGTACGGCAGCGAAGGGATACAACCCACGCCTCGCTAAGATAATCCGAGTTCCGAGTTGCGATCGCTCCGAATATTTTGAATACTATCAATTGAGTATCATTATACCTGCGCGGAGTAGGTCGTTTGGAAAGACGACAAATTGAGCGGGTTTAGCAGTCCACATTTAGAATCTATCAATAACCGCTATCAGGTGAAAGCTGATATATAAATCCGGACTGCATCTCGTGAAATATTAGACGTATAATCTGGCTTCAAGACTTAATTATTAGATTGTCTTGAATGGACACCTCTTATTGAGAGCAATATAAATGAGATAACCATAGGCTGGTCTGGTGGTCTCGAAACCAGCCTGATTGGGGCTGTCCCTCTCATGTAAAATAATCTTACGAAAGACATAAGTTGCATCCTCTGCCTGATGTATATTATGGCCGAGAATTGTAATAAATTGCCAGACCGAAGAACAATTCTAAAAGTATCGGGGCCGGAACCGGGGTAGCAATTGCAGCTAAAGGGACGCGAAAGGTTCAGGCCTCCGAAGATAGTCGAGACTTGGGCAGGAGCATTTTCGCTGAAGCTTTGATGATACATAAGGAGGCTAGATCAGTTTCTCTGGGTCATATCGACCAATTCACAAATTATAATATAGATTCAAATCCGAGTAGATTAACATTTATCCAGACCTCAGAAGAGGTTGCTAATATGTTTAAAAATAATGAGACAATAGTCGCTGGAGATCGGTTCCGAGCCATCCCAACCGGTCCGATTAAAGACAACGTAACGAGAGAATTGATAACGGGGGCAAACAGTCGGCTCCAACCTTTGATTACAACTCCTTTGACAAAGGAATATTCGCGACCCAGCTATACGGTATCGGAGGCTCCTGGTGAGAAAATCGAAATTACACTCGATAACGAGTCACAAATAGTGTCTAATGGGTCAACTGTTGAACTTGAGGCCACTCCTACCGATGTTTCATTAAAACAGGTGAAGTCAACAAACGAAGAAGAGTCTGGCACTGAGACGAAACGTATGATGGTAACGCCGACATTAAAGGTAAAGAACCATGGCAGAATGAGAGTCCACGCGAACAATATTAGACAGGACACCAGGAGGTAAATTATGGGACACGTTGAAGTACATATCTGGACAGGACAATTCGTTGACCAAGGCTTCCAAGATTCAGCCTATGACGCTATTGAAACGACATTAGATGGGCAGCTACCCTTTGATATTGATGCTTATAAGCGCGCTACGGATTTTGACACTGATGGTGATTCATGGAGCGATATCAAACCGGATTTTGTTGATTATGTAAAAAACAAGCTTGGAAAAGATCCACCTGATGATCACATTCATATGATTCTAATTGATGATGTTTTTAGTCGAATCGGTGCAGGTACAACATGGGGCACTGAGGTACAGGCTTCCCCCACACCTTGGGATACCGGCGAAGCTGCCGCATCAGGCGTAAACGTGGCGGTCAAAGTGTATGTAAATAACAACTGTGCAGGAGATGGTGGACGAGCATTTAAAAACACTGTAATACACGAAGCCCTACACACTATGATGGATCGGGACAAATCCCCAAATAATGATGAGTCCGATAGCGGAAATGACTTCCCTGGAGTAACAGAACACAGTTGTGGGAAAATAAAGGTCAATGCGGATGGGGAGGATGACTGGGTTTCTCCCATGCAGACTTGGTACAGTAAAAATAACTGTGGTGAAAATTACGATGTTGACAAGAATTGTAATTCGACACCGAATGCCACTAGGGAAGGATATTCACTCGTAATTAGTCAGTGTACTGAGGATGAAGTCTCTGATTATCACAATTACTACGAATAATAATTTAGTTGTTTAGACATCTGAATCTACTATATTCACAGCTTTTTGTTCAACAGCGGCTGAGAGCCCTCACCCGCTCGGGTAGAGGTCGCGCAGCGACGCGTGAGACAGGTTCACCTTTTCAATCTATCAGACGTATTCCTTATTTAAACGGCCTCAACGACCCAAGTCCCTGATGAGTTGAAGAGCGAGACCGTTTCGTGTTCATCTCAGTAGGGCGGTCAGTCCTGCCAACTATGTCATGGCCGGTAGTCGCTGGCCATACAGACGCTATCCCAGCGCCAGCGAGGATATCCGGCAGAGCGGGCGCGAGCAGTCGAGGAATTTCGGGCTGTTCGTGTCAATCGCGCTTGAGGACCTGAGATACTTAATTTGAGCAAGTGAATGACCTTCTATACTTCATTTGATATATTAAAGGTACGTGGAACGTTTGCTCTTTTTAGTGATGGAAATTGAAAAGGGCGTACAGTAATCTGACCACAAAATATTTCAACTAGTAGCATTTGAATATATCTGTGAATAGTCGATTTAATACAACAGCTCTTCGAATTGGAGAGGTCATAAGCGGTATCGGCTTCATCGGCGTAGCACTGTACCAGACGTATTCAACATATAGACCGGTCCAAGGACACGTCGACGGTCGGGGGCTCTTCGCAGAGTTCATCATCCCACCGATAGCCGCAATCGGTGGTCTGCTCGTTGCACACGCCTTCCTGCGGGCCACATCAGTCGACGGCAGAAATATAGTCGCCGCGGTCGTGTATCCGGTATTCGGGCTCCTCGCGGTGCTTCCCTCGGTCGGTTACATCCTCCTGTATTCCGGGGCGGATGTTTCGAAGGAGCTATCGACGTATTCGGATTGGTTCCTCACGGCCCTCGTTCCGGGCCTCCTCGTGGCGGGCGCCATCATCCTGAGACGCGGAGCGAACGTCGTCAGGAGCGTACAACGCTCCTGAGGCCATCCATCTAAGGAACCGAGAAGTAATTAAAAAGACCGCCGGGAATCGAATTGCGCGGTCATCTCCGGGGTGACCGACGCGCCCATTTCCCGTCTGCCGACGCAGATACTCCGATCTCACGGTTAGTGTCGAGAAGCGACTGGGACGACGGAGATAGGAATCATCAACCAAGGCTCGGATGCCGTCGCGGCGCGGTTATAGCTCGCCGTTCATCGCCGCGAACAGCTGTGCGTGGAGTTCGGTCGAGCCACCGTCGGTGGCCAGCTCGGGCGGGTTCGTCCGCCCGCCGCCCGGCAGCGAAACCCGACCGCCACCCATCCGGGAGTGACCGCCGAAGCTGGCGTCCGGAAGGTCGTCGAAGGCGACCTCGAGGGTCTTGCCCATGTGAACCCGGTCGTCCTGCGACCGGCCGGAGGCGTGTAGCTCCCCGTTCTCCTCGCCGGTGACGACGACCGCGGTGATCCCTTCGAGCCGGATGAGTTCGTCCGCGGCCGCCGAGAGGGACTCTCTGGCGCCGATGCTGCCGACGTGACTGACGAGAAACGGCCCGCCGCCGTCGTCGCGGCGGCGACGTATCAGCCCCGCGTGAACGACGTCGTGTCCGACTGGATGCCGTACAGTAGGCCGGTCGCGAGTCGCGACGGCAGCGGCCGGTCGCCGGTGTCCCCGTGGCCTCTGTCGGCGAGGTACTCCGCGAGGATGCTCGAACACGAGCCGTGGTCCGGGCGGACGTCGGTGAACGTCCGGCCCTCGCCGTCGCCGGGGTGGTGGTCGATGACCGCGTACGGGTCGACCCCGTCGGCACCGACGAACCCGCGGGGTTCGTTGTGGTCGACGAGGACGACCTCGTCGGCCGCGAGGTCGATGTCGGTCACGATGCGGTCGAACTCGCACTCCAGCACCGCCTCGAAGGCTCGGTTCTCCGAGCGACGGATCTTCCCGGGGTACTGTATCGTCGCGTCGGTGTCGACCGACTCCGCGAGGGTTGCGACGGCCATCGCCGAGGCCATCGCGTCGGGGTCCGGGGTCGGATGCATCAGAACGACCACCTCTTCGAGTTCCTCGAGGGCGGCGACGAACTGCTCGCTCGTCGGCGCGGTGAGCCGCTGCAGGAGGTATACCCCGGCCGCCAGCACCACGGCAGCCGCGGCGACGGCCGCGATCAGCAGCACCGGCCGCTGGAGCGCCACCTCGACCAGCCGGCCGCCGACCGCCGCGGGGTTGCCGGACACCTGGCCGTACATACACCACGGTATTTCTCCGTTACAATAGTTTCTTTGGGCGGAACGATTTAAAAATGCGTCTCGACAGCCGGACGGTAGCCCTTCCGGTAGGTCGGATACCGGAACTCGTAGTCGAGCGCCCGAAGCCGGTCGTTCGAGCAGCGCTTGCTCGTCCGGATGCGGCGCCGGGCGGCCGCCGAGAGGTCGTCCTCGAGTCGCTCGGCCTTCGTTTGCTTCGGGGGTCGCTCGACGCCGCAGGCGTCGGCCAGCCAGTCGGCGAAGCCCCACTTGTCGGCCGGCTCGTCGTCGACCGCCAGCAGCAGCTCCTCGTCGGTCGACTCGAGCATGAACCGGACGACCCCCGCCGCGTCGTCGCGGTGGATCATGTTCAGGTACCCCTCGGTGACGGGCCCCTCGAGGTACCGGTCCAGCCGGTAGCGGTCCGGGCCGTACAGCCCCGCGAACCGGGCGACGGCGCCGTCGATGCCGAATTCCGGCGCGAACTTGCGGGCGACCCGCTCGGCCTCCGCCAGCACCTCGGTCTTGGCCGTCGTCGGGTCGAGCGGCGTCGCCTCGTCGACCCAGCCGCCGTCGTGGTCGCCGTAGACGCCCGTACTCGAGGTGTAGACGAGCCGCTCGGGCGGCGATTCGCGGGCGCCGAACGCCTCGATGGCCGTCCGCAGGCCGTCGACGTAAATCCGCTCGGCGGCCTCGGCGCCCCGGCCGCCGGAGGAGGCCGCGAAGACCAGCGCGTCGGCGTCCGGAACCCGATCGAGCGCCGCCGGGTCGGTCACGTCCGCCCGCACCGCCTCGGCGCCGGTCGCCTCGACGGCCGCCAGCCCCGCCTCCGAGCGGCGGACGCCGACGACGTCGTAATCCGGCCGGAGCTGCCGGGCGAGCTCGCAGCCGACGTAGCCGCAGCCGAGTATCGCGACCCGCATCGTCAGGTCCGGCTCTCGATGTACCGGTGGAGAAGTGCGAACTCCTCGAGGGTCATCGGGAACCGGCCCTCGATTTTCGATTGTATCTCGCGGGCCTCGAGCTCGCCGTCGAGCCCGGACTCGACGGCCTCGACGTCGAGTACCGCCGTCGTCATACCCATCAACAGGGCGTCCCGGGAGATCGTCGCGATGGTGTCGGCGTCCGGCGCGTCGTCGGCCACCGCCAGCACGGATGCGGCGGCCTCCAATTCCAATTCCAGCTCCGGCTCCGGCGAGTCGTCGTCGCGGAGCGCGCGCAGCGTCGCCTCGTCGACGTCCGACGCCGCCACCACGGTCTCGAGTCCGTGCCGGTCGACGACGGCCAGCAGTTCCGCCTCGTACAGCTCTCGGAGCTCCGTCGGCGTCCGCGAGCCGGGGTCGTCGGAAATCTCGTGGAACATTCTGGGTCTTGGACGATGTTTCGACGGCTCGGCTCCTAAGACTCCCGGTCGTACGTCGGGGTCGCCTCGCGGGCAGACAGCGGAGCGACCGGTCACCGGTCACCGATCGTCCGCCCGTCCGGCGGCCACCCCGGCGAGCGCTCGTCTGCGATGCCGTCGGTGTCGCCGATACCACTCTGGCCGGGCGGGACCACCACCACGACGGCCGTCTCCGTTCGGAAGGAGACGCGCTCGTCGCGGCCGAGCCGCAGCCGTCGGTCGCCGTGGTCGAGCCGGGAGACCCGCCCCTCCCGGACGTAGACGGTCGGTCCCCGGGCGTCGCCGCGGTCGCTCCGGACGACGAACCGCTCGTAGGTGCCGGCGGTCTCGACGTACCAGACGTTAACGGTCGCGTACCAACCGGTCAGCGGCGGCGCGAGCGGCAGTCCGGCCGGCACCGAGCCGGCCCGCTTGCCGAGCGCCCGCCGCCGTCCGTCCTCGATCGCCGCCTCAAGGCGCGCTTTGGCGGCCGACTCCAGCTTTCGCCGAATCTCGTCCTTCAGCGCGCCGGCGGCGCCGTCGGTCGTCGACAGGGAGGGTCGGGCCGCCCCGTCGGTCAGGGCGTCCTCGCGGGCAGCCCGGAGCCTGACCCGCAGCCGGTCGCGGTCGACCCCGTCGCCGGCGGCCCGCTCGACGGCCCGGTCGGTCGCCGAGCCGTTGGCGAGCGCCTTCGCCTCGGCGGCCGTCGACGCGTCGGTCTCCAGCGCCGCCCGCGCCGTCGACTCCGACACGCCCTCGGCGGTCATCGCGGCGACCAGCTCGCCCCGGACGTGGCGGTTCGCACGCGCCACCTCCGCCCGCAAGGTATCGTACCGACGCTCGTCGCCGTCCATCTCGGCCAGCACCTGCGCGGCCGTCGCGAGCGAGACGGTCCTCTCGCCGAGGATCGGCAGCCGGTCGAAGATCGACTTCACGACCTGGCCGTGCGGGGACGCGAAGACGTTCAGATTCCGGGTCGCGAGCGGGTGGATTCTCCCCTCACCGCGGGTGTCGATGCGGTCGCGGCGGACCGGGCTGGAAGGGAGGTACGACGGCCCGGTCTCGACGGCCAGCGAGAGGTTGCCGGCCGGGTCCTCGTAGGTCCTCGACGGCGACCGCGAGGCCGCACGGTGGGCCGCGAGGGCGCCGTCGAGCCGGCCCGGGTCGATGTGGTCGGCGAGTTCGTCGCCGACGCCCCGGTTCACCTCTCCGTGTCGCTCCGCCCGTGTCTCGAGGCGTCCGTCGAGGGCGTCGAGGTACGCCGCACGCGCCGCCAGGCGGGCCCGTTCGGCAGCTGATCGGTCGGCCTCGCCGCGCAGCCGTTCGCGGCGGGCGGTCAGGTCCTCGTGGAGTCGCCGGGGCGGGTTGGCACGGCCCGTCGCCAGGTCGGTCGCCGGGACGGTCGTCGAGAACTCCCGGGTTCGCTCTCTGAGCGCCCGGACGTCGGCCTCGACGGCCGTCCGCTCGACCGTCGGGTCGGCGGTCGCGTTCGCCGTCGCCGAGGCGTCGTCGCCGGCGACCGCCCGCCTGGCGGCTCCCTCCAGGCCGCCGGCCTCCGCGGCGGCGGCGTCGACGGCCCGGTCGGTCGCCCCCGACAGCGCCCCGTCGAGCGCGCCGGGCGGGGCGCCCCGGACCGGCGCGGTCCGCGCCTGGACGGCGACGCGAACGCGGTAGGTCCGCTCGACGACGGCCGTCGTCGTCGTCCGCTCGTCGCCGCGGCGCCACGACCGCGTCGTCGTCTCTATCTCGGTAGCGCGGAACGACGCGCCGTCTCTGGTCTCCCAGCCGGGGGCGGTCGGCGGCCGGCCCGCCGCCGGCTCGAGCGTCACGCGGCGCGCGGTCCGCTCGCCGACAAGGCGCCACGAGCCGCCCGGTGGTCCGGTCCGCCGGACGTCGCTCCCGCGACGGGAGGTCTCGACGACAGTCCGCGCCTGGACCGTGTGGGCGCGCTCGACGGCACGGGCGAGTTCGTCGTCGCCGTTGATGCCGACGACGTCCGCGAAGGCCCGGTCGGCGGAGCCGTTGATGCCGACCGTGACCGACGGGTCGGTCGGCGACTCGCGCCAGGTGCCCCGGCGGCGGCGCGACGCCGCCGAGTCCGACCCGTCCGGTTTCGGGAGTACCGCATCCGTCCATCGATCGTTGATCGCCGTCCCTGCCACGAGGTCCTCCGTCGCGACCCGGCCGGCAGCGACGGTGACACCGCGGTCGCCTTCAGGGTCGGCCGTTCCGAAAACCGCTCGCTGTTCGGCCAGCAGGCCGTCGTTCGTCGCTAACTCGACGTGGCGGGTCCCGACGACGTTCGCGATCGGCGCACCGCCGTACTGCGCGTAGCCGCGGGCCCACGCGATCGGGTAGAGCCGGGCGGTGAGCCGCCGGGCGAGGCCGGGGCGGGTGACCGGCGCGTTCGCCCGCCGCTCGAAGCGCTCGGTCCGGTCGTGCTGCAGCAGCACCGGGTTCGCGACCACGAACGTCGGCGACAGCTCCTCGCCTGCGACGGTCCGGCCCTCGTGGGTGCCGGTCAGCCGGACGCCGCGTATCTCGACGCGCAGCGCCGTCCCGTTCGGGCCGGCCCGTTCGACGCGGACGCGGTCGATCGCTGACCGGTAGCCCTCCGTCGTCGGCGTGACCGGCGGCAGGGAGGCGTTCGCGACGACGCCGCCGCGGCGCACCGCGACCGTTTCGAGGCGGTCCCGGGCCAGCAGGTAGATGCGCAGTCGGAGTGCATCCCGGAACGGGCGGTCCTCGCCGAGAGCGCGGCCGGCGGTCGTGTTCGCCGGCACGGTGATCGGGTTCGACGCCGTCCGGGTCGCCGCGTCGTCCGCCGCGGTCCGCAGGGCCGTCACCGTCTCCTCCGTCGCGCCGTCCATGGCACGGTCGACCGCGAGGGTCGAGGAGGGGTCGTCGGTGACGACCGTCGCCGCCAGCGTCGCGCTCGAGACGAGCACGAGGACGCCGACGAGCGCGAACGGGACCCGGGCCCGGTCGTTCATCGGTCCCACCGCCTGACGACGATCTCGACCTTGTCGGCCGTGAGCGCGGCGGCGGCCGTCTCCGGCGTCCGGTACCGGTCGCGGAGCTCCGGCCCGAACCGGGAAGCGAGCCCGGCGGCGAGCGCCTCGTTGGCCGCGTCGGCGTCGGCGTCGGCGACCGCCCGGTCGACGTCGACCCCGAGCCGGGCGGCCGCGGTCCGGTAGCGCGTTGCAGCCCGAGCCGACGTCCGCGGGTCGACGAGCGCTGCACGAGTGCGTCGCGGCGGGAACAGTCGGTCGACGACGGCGGCCGCGAGTTCGCGGGCGAGCGCGTCGAACGTCGAAGCCGTCGGCGCGTCGACGCCGCTGTCGACGACGAGGGTCGTCGTGGCCACGTCGGCGCTCTCTGGGGGACGGCGTCCCGCGTCGAGACGGCCGGAGACCGTCGCGTTCGGGTAGGGTTCCCAGGTAGCGGTGACGAACACCCGGTCGTCGGTCTCCGCCTCGGTCGCGTCGACGACCCTCTCGTCGTACGCCGTCTCGACCAGCCGGCGGTCGTCGAGCGTCGCTCCGGCGACGGCGGCGTCCGCCAACTGCGTTGCGAGCGTGCCGTGTCGCGTCCGACCGTCGACGGGGACGCCGGTCGTCGTCGTCGCGACGGTCCGGGCGGCGGTGTCGGCGTCGACCTTCGACTGGGCGGCCGGTGACGGTGGAATCCCGGACAGCGTCGCCAGCGCCGCCCCGACGAGCAGCAGACAGACCGCCACGTCGAGAACGGTGCTCACGCCGCGGGCCACACGCACACCTCCAAGAGCCCCGGCCGGACGCGCCCGGGGGCGACGCGGACGGTGACGGACCTGTCGACGCACTCGGCGGCCGACGACCGGTCGGGGCCGGCGGCCCAGGCCCCCTCGTCGGTCCGGAGCGAGGCGTTCAGCTCGTATCCGGTCGGCCGGGCGGGGGCGACATACTCCTCGAGCGGCGGCACGACGGCGCCGAAGGTCGACGACTCGGCGACGAGCCGGTCGGCAGCGTACGGCGCCATCTCCCGGTCGGTCGTCAACGCCGGCAGCGTCGCGTCGAGCGCGCCGGCATAGAGCGACAGCCCGACGCCGAGCGCGAAGACGGCGACGAGGGCGGCGAGCGGCTCCGTCTGCGCCCTACCCGGCGAGGACGACATCGACCCCCTGCCAGCGAATCCGCCGGACGACGAGTCGGTCGGTCGCGGTCCACCGCGGTCGGCGGTCGCGCGCGGCGGCCGCGGCACGCCGGAGCGCCGCCGGCGAGTCGAACGCGCGTGCCGGCGGCGTCCCGTGTAGCACCGCCTCCAGCGGGCCGTCGCCGACGGCCGGCGTCACGGGCCCGTAGCCGAACCGAGCATGCGTCGTCCCGCCCGGGCCGCGGAGCGACAGCGAGTCGACGCTGACCCGCATCGCCTCGGCGTTCGGCAGCGGCCGCTCCTCGACGGTGGCGTGCTCGCCGACAGCGACGGCGTCGACCGTTTCGGCGGCCCCTGTCGCGTCCGGCGGCGGCACGGCCGGCATCGCGGTCACGACGCCCACGGTCGTACCGGCGACGGCCGCGAGCCCGATCCAGACGTACCAGGCGTCGAGTGGCGCCTCGAACATGTAATCGGTTGGTCGCGGTTTGGTTCATAAACCTCCGGCCACCATGGCGGTCGCACGGAAGGCGACGAGGTACGTCGCCGCCGCGGCGAGCAGCGCGGCACCGGTTCGATAGCCGACCGTCACCCGGTCGAGCCCGCGGGCGAGTCCGGTCGACAGCGCCGTCAGAAGCACCGCCAGCAGCAGGACGTACGCGCCGACGGCGAGCCCGAGTCCGGCGGTTTCCGGGGCGCCGCCTTCGAGGGCGCCGGCGGTGCCGACGGCGTCGGCGAGGGCGACCGTCGCGCCGCCGACGAGCGGGCCGAAAAACGCCGCGGTGTTGCCGAGCGTGGAGGTGACCTGCGCCAGATCGCGGCGGGCCTCGCGTTCGACCCGCCGGAGGTCGTCGAGGTGGTCGGCCGTCTCGACGAGGCCCCGACCGGCCGGCGGTCCCTCCCGCGTCGCGGTGCCGAGTAGCCTGGCGGCGCCGCGGGCCCGGTCACTCGGCACCGCATCGAGGGCGCCGTACTCGCCGTCGAAGGCAGCCTCGACGTCGATACGGAGCTGTGACTGTCGTCTCGCCGCCGCCTCGAATACCTCGCCGGCGACGCCGTCGAGTTCATCGGCGGCGTCGGCGACGGCCCGCTCGACGGCGATACCGTCGGCGACGCGGCGACCGACGAGATACAGCGCGTCCGAGAGGGCGTCGTCGAGCCGGTCGGCACGTCGTCGGACCGCCACGACCGGGCGGTACCGGGCCATGAGCGCGACCCCGGGGCCGGCTCCCGCGGCCGCGACGGGCCGCGTCCACGCCGGAAGGACGGCGCCGGCGCCGGCCCAGCCGACGGCGGCGACGGCGAGGCCGGCCGCGACCGGCGGCCAGCGGCGGTCCGGAACGTCGGGGTGGTCGCGGTCGACCGGCGACGGCGGGAAGGCGACCGGCCGGGTCGCCAGCAGCCAACCGCTCGCACAGAGCAGGACGGCCGGCAGGGCGAGGTCGTAGAGGGCGACGACGGCCGGCAGCGTCGCCTCGATTCCGGCGGCACCGGCCGCCGGCAGGACGCCGATGAGCGCCAGCGGCAGGAGCACGCCGAAGGCGTACAGCGCCGTCGCCGGGCCGCGGACCGCGTCGGCGGCGTCGGCCGCCCGGTCGCGCGTGCCGTCGAGTATCGCCGACATCGCCCGGTCGAGGGCACGGTCCCGTTCCTCGGCGGGGGCGCCCGCGGCGGCGTCGACGAGCGTCAGCGCCCGGTGTAGCGCCGGGAACGACTCCCGCCAGGCGGCCGCGAAGCTCCCCAGCCCCGACCGCGGCGTCCCCCTGGCGCGGCGGACGTGGTCGGCGAGGCGGTCGCCGAGACGGCCCTCGGTCTCGGCGGCGAAGGCCGCCGCCCCCTCGGCGGTCGAGACGACCCGGGTCTGCAGGACCGCACGGCCGACCAGTTCGGGTGCGGCCCCGAGCGCCCGGCTCCGGCGAGCACTGGCCATCGCGACGGCGCCGCCCCGGACCGCGGCGACCGCCCCGTAGCCGAGGCCACCGGCGACGAAGACCAGCGCCGGCTGCCCGGCGACGACGGCCGCGAGTAGCGCGACGAGCCCGACTGCCAGCCCGGCCCCGTCGGCCGCCGCGGCGATCTCCGCGGGGTCGCGGTCGAGAAACGGTGCCGCCGTCTCCAGCGCCGACGGCGGCGTTTCCCGAGGCGAACGCTCGGCCAGGCGGCTCAGCAGCGACATCGTCTAACCAGTTCGTCGGCGGTCCGGTCGATTTCGGCCCGGACGTCGGCGACCGTCTCCGTCGGCCCCGCGAGCGCGTCGAGGGTGCGACAGCCGTCGAGCGACAGCGACGCCTCGGTCGCGACGGTCGCGAAGCCGACGCCGTCGTCGGTCCGACGCACCTCCTCGGCCGCCCGGAGTCGTCGCCGCCGGCCGTCGCCGTCGTCGTACGCCTCAAGCGTGACGACGAGGTCCGTGTCGGCGAAGGCCGTTTCCGGCACCCCGAGATCCGTGACCACCCGCTCGCGGACCGACTCGCCGCCCCCGCCGTGGATGGTCCCGAGGACGGCCCCGTCGGCCGCGCCGACCCGCATCGCCTCGTACAGCACCGTCGCCTCCTCGCCACGAACCTCGCCGACGACGATGGCGCCGTCGCCGAGCCTGAGGGCGGTTCGGAGCGCCTCCGTCGGCTCGATGGAGGCGCCGTCACCGGTGGCGACCCGGAGCGGCTGGACGTCCCGGCCGGCCGCCTGTAGCTCGCCGACCGGCAGCTCCGGCGTGTCCTCGATGAGGACTGTCCGGACGTCGACCGGCAGCTCCCACAGCAGCGCCCCGAGCAGCGTCGTTTTGCCGGCGCCGCGGGCGCCGGCCACGAGCGTCGCCGCCCCGCGACGGACGGCCACGGAGAGAAAGGCGGCCGTCGCCGGGGCGAGCGTTCCGTTGTCAACGAGATCCGACAGCCCGAAGGCCGACTCGTCGTGGGCGCGGAAGGTGAAGCCGACGCCGTCACTGACGGGCGTGGTGACGCCGGCAACCCGGACCCGCCGGTTGCCGGCGTCGGCGGTGGCGGCCAGCGTCGGACTCGCCCGCGAGAAGGCGCGACCGCTGGAGCGGCGGAACCGCGAGGCCAGCGCGTCGGCACCGTCGATCGTCAGCCGGACGTTCGTGCGGAGCGTCGCCCCGTCGTGGCGGACGCGAATGCGATTGTCCTCGACCGGGGCCGTCGCGAACACGTCGGTCACCGCCGGGTCAGCGAAGCAGTCCTCGACGATCCCCAGCCCGATGGTGTGCTTCCGCAGGGCGGCGACGAGCGTCTCGACCGGCTGGTCGGCGTCGGCGACCGACCGAACCGCCCGGGCCGGCGCCCGGTCGCCGCCGGTGACGGCCCCCCGGGCGAGCCGCTCGTAAGCGCGGGCCAGTGTCGCGGTCGCGTCGGCGTCCAGCCGGTGTTCGGCCGGGATCAGGTGGTAGGTGTCGAGTCCGTCGCGCTCGTACCGGCGGACGACGGCTCCGGTGTCGAGCTCGTAGCGGTCCCGCAACGTCACGTCCGGCGGCGGCCGCGTGGCGACCCGCGAGCGGGCGACCGTCGGGCCGACGCTGGGCCGGAGCAGCCCCTCGTAGTCGGCCTCGAGGAACGCCGCGAGGCCGGTCTCGGCGGCCGTCCGCGCCGGAGCGCCGCCCCGCCCGCCGGCGACCCGGGCGGCCCCGAGCGGGTCCTCGCGGGCCCGGGCCGCGAGCGCGTCGTCGTGGAACGCGACGGCGCCGGCGAACCGACCGGCGGCGACGAGCAGGGCGGCGGCGTCGTCCTCGTAGGCCCGCTCGAAGCCGGCGGCACGCGTCGAGACGACGTCGGCGTCGCGCTCCTCGAGGGCCGCGACGACGGTCGCCCGACACGGCGCCGACTCCGCGAGACGCCCCTCGCCCGGACAGTCGTCGCTGTCGACGCACAGCCGGTCGCGCTCGAAGGCCGTCTCACACCGGCAGTCCTCATCCGACGAGAGCAGACGTCCGAACACGGGCCGTTTGGCCGCGGCTTCTCCCTTCAACCCTCGTCCGACGGGCCCGGCGGACCCGGACGGCCGGGCCGTCGCCGGTCCGGACGAGGGCGAGCCGCAGCCGCGTCCGGTCGACGACGACGAGCGGTGCCGGCGTCCGGAGCCGTACCGCCGGGTCGACGCTCCGGGCCTCGCCGGTCGCCGGCACCCACGCCAGCCGGCCGTCGTCGACGACGATTCGACCGCCGTCGGTGACCATCGGTACCGGCGGCGCCACGACGACCGTCGCCGTCGCCGGCGTCGCCGCCGGCGCGACGGGGTCGTTCTCGGCGGCGAGGCGGTCGGCGGTCCCGGCGAGTTCCTCGAGTTCGTTCGTCGCCACGACCGCGTTGCGGTCCCGCTCGGCCCGCTCGGCGGCCGGGAGGCTCGCCCCGAGCAGCGCGGCCGACAGCGCCACCGCCAGGACGACCCGGATCACCGGTCACCCCCACCGGAAGATGCCGTCGACGTCCACCGTCGAGTCGGTGTCGGCGTCCGCAGCCGCATTCGCGTCTGCGTCCGCGCCCGTTCCGACCTTCGTCCTCGAGTTCCTGTCGTCCGGCTCCGCGTCCGGGCGCCGCGACGTCGTCGACCCCGGGCGGGCGACGCCGACGTTCCGCTCGACGGCTTCGGCCTTCCGCAGCGCGCGGTCGGCCTGGCGTTCGACGTCCTCGTTGATGGCGCGCACCTCGCCGACGTAGCCGCGGATCGCCCGGATGGCCGCCTCCAGTTCGGCCACCCGCGTCTCGAGGTCGTCGAGGCGGTCGGCCCGCTCCAGCGGCTCCTCCTCCGAGAGCGCCCGCTCGACGGCGTCGAGCCGGCGCGACAGCGAATCCCGATCGTGGTCGTTCGGCGGCATGCGACGGTCTGGTCGCCCGCTCGTATTTGAATGCCGGGGTACGTCCAGACGACCTCAGAGCCGTCCGGCGGTCGGCGGCGCTCCCGTCGACCACCTCGCGTCGGCGGTGCTGCCGCCGCTGCCGGTGGGGACTGGCGTCGGCGGCCGGCGGCACTGACCGCCACCATCGAGTTTAGACCGCTGGCGGTCATACCGTCCGACGCCATGGTTTCTACTGGTGAGACGGCACCGACGTTCAGCGCGACGTACAGGGGCAGCGACCACGAGACGTTCGACCTCGAGGAGCACCTCGGCGACGGCCCGGTCGTACTGGCGTTCTTCCCGGGAGCGTTCACGCCGCCGTGCAGCAACGAGATGGTCGCCATCCAGGACCGCATCGGCGAGTTCGAGGACGCCGGCGCGACCGTCCTCGGCGTCAGCGCCGACTCGGCGTTCAGCCTCGAGGCCTTCGCCGAGGAGTACGGCCTCGAGTTCGACCTCGTCTCCGACATGGACGGCGCGGCCATCGACGCGTACGACCTCGCCATCGACATCCCCGAACTCGGCCTGCACGACATCGCCAACCGGGCGGTCTTCGTGCTCGACGAGGAAGGCACCGTCAGCCACGAGTGGGTGGCCGAGGATCCGACCGACGAGCCCGACTACGAGGAACTCGTCGCGGCCGCCGAGGAGGCCGCCTGATGCGCGTCCGCGTCGGCGAACGGTCGGACCGCCCGCGGTTCCGACGACCGGCATGCGCCCCGAGAGACCGGAACGGCGGCCGCCGGTCGGCGAAGTTCGCCGTCCTTCGGACGACGCTCGGGTCGCGAGGAGTCCGCCTTCCGGTCGGGTCAGACCAGCGCCGACAGGAATCCGACGTTCTCTCCGGCCATGCTGCCGAGCAGCAAAACCGTCAGCAGCACGGAGTTGTGGGTGCTGTGCAGCAGCCACGGGACGACGAGGTTGCCGGTGTATTCGTAGACGGCGCCGAGAACGATTCCGGGAACGAGGAGGAGTCCGACCGTGACCGCGACGGCGTCGGGGCTGCCGGCCAGCGCGATGACGTGGAGCGACGCGAAGATGACGGCGGCGGCGGCGATCGCCGGTACGGCCGAGAGCCGCTCCCGGAGGCGGTTCTGGACGACCCCCCGGAAGAGGAACTCCTCGGCGGGGCCGACGACGAGAAACATCACGACGATGCCGGCCGGAATCAGTTCCGGGTTGTTGGCGAACGTCTCCGCGCCGCCGTTTTCCGCCGGCTCCGGCAGGAACCGCAGTGCGACGCTCACGACGACCAGGAGCGTGCCGATGATGGTGGCGTAGCCGGCGGCGATGATGCCGACCTCGCGGAGCGTCGGGAGCCGGACGCCGAGGTACGAGCGGAAGCGGCGCCAGCCGAACCCGCGGGCCCGGAGGTAGGCGGCTCCGAGCCCGATGAAGCCGACGTACTGTCCGGCGGCGATGGAAACGAGCGAGAGCACCTCGAAAGAGAGGCCGACCGCGCCGCCGGCGAGCCCGATGACGCCGGTGACGAGCCCGAGAACGAGGATACCGCCGACGCCGAGGGCGACGGCGGCGCCGACCGTCCGGAGCGGGGACTCGTCGGCGTTCGCGGTCGGCGTCCCCGGCGGCGACCCGGACGGCGGCTCATCGACTCTGTGTACCGCCTGCTCGGCGTCCTCGAAGCGAGAGGAGCCCCGCCGCATCGGGTCCCGGTCGGAGGAATCGTCCATACCCCTGGTTGGGGTCGGACGCCTAAATACGACACGAGGTCGGCCGGTGGCGGCGCGGACCGTCGGCGCCGCCGCGCCGCGGTCCACGGTCGCTCCCGGCTCGCCGGCAGGTCCCGTCTCTCCGTGGTCCCGCCACCGGCGGACCGTCATCGGCCGTGCGGCCCGAATGGAACGGCTCGGCGTCATCGCCGGCCGCGAGAGCGATGCCGTCCCGGCCGACGGCGGTCCAGGCCGGTAGTTCGAGGATGCCGTACCCCGAGGGGTCGTGGTACGTGGCGACGGCCCACGTCCGGGCGCGCGTCCGGTCGTCGTCGTCCTCCGGGGCGGCGGGGCGCGAATGGCTCCCGGGCGGTTCGGCGTCGTTTAGGTCAATGCCACCCGCGAGGACGTCGCTGATCCGTCGGCTGTTTTCCGGGCGAGGACCGGTCGGGACGGCGCGTGGTCGCTCCGGGGCGGTTCCGGGAGCCGCGTCGGCGCTCGTGCGCTTTAGTCACCTAAATGACCTGGGGCGAACGCCGGAGGTCACGTTCCGACGTCGGAATCGCCCGGGAGAACGGAGCGAACCGGAAACGGGCGGGTCGTCAGACCAGGCTGGCGCCGTCGAACGCCGTGCGGTCGGCCTCCAGTTCCAACAGGTCGAGAATGGTCGGCGCGATGTCGTAGAGGTCGGCGTCGTCGACGCGGGTGCCCTCGTCGTCGACGAACAGACAAGCGTTGTCGAAACTGTGCATTCCGTTACGGGGGCCGGTCGCGAAGACATCGTCGCCGCCCTTGAACCCGGACTTCAGGTCGAAACCGTGGTTCGGGACGACGACGAGGTCCGGGGCGATGTCGGCGTGATCGCCCCGGAACGCCGCCTCCTTGGTGACGACTCGGTCGGCGACCGGCTGGCCGGCGGGGCCCTCCATCGCCTCGAGATCGGCTTTCAGCTCCTCGCGGACCGCCTCGTACTCCTCCTGCGGGACCGCACCCCGCGGCTCGCGGCCCTCCAGGTTGACGTAGAAGCGCCCGGGGATCAGCGAGTACGCTTGCGTGTCGGCGCCGATGTCGGCGAGGCTGTCGTGGTCGTCGCCCTCGTAGGAGAGCCAGCCGTTTTTCTCGAGCCAGACGTTGCACTTGACCTCGTGATCGAGGGTGGTGAAGCCATGGTCGGAGGCGACGATCATCGTCGTCTCCTCGTCCAGCATGTCGCGCAGCTCGCCCAGGTAGTGGTCAACCCTCGCGTAGAACTCGAGGAACTCCTCGCGGTACTCGCCGTCCCGGGTGTAGTGTTCGAATAGGAAGTGGTTGACCCGGTCGGTGGTCATGAAGACGCCGAAAAAGAGGTCCCAGTCGTCCCGCTGAATGTAGCTTTTGAACGCCTCGAACCGTGCGTCCAGCGTCTCGTGGGCGTCCTCGATGAACTCGCTTTTGTCGTCGTCGTGACCGAGCTTGGCGTTGACGTCGATGCGGTACTCCAGGTCTTCCAGCGTCTCCCGGAGGTCGTCGGGGTAGGCGGCCTCCTCGACGCCCGGCGAGAGAAAGCCGCTGACCATCCGCTGGACCTCGCGCTCCGGCGGGAACGTCACGGGGACGTTCATCACGGTCGCCTCACGGCCGGCGTCGTCGACGCGGTCCCACAGCCGCGTCGCCCGGACGTCCCGGCCCATCGGGACGTAGGTGTCGTAGCTGTCGACCTCGCGGTCCTGGAAGCCGTAGACGCCCGTCTCCCCCGGATTGACGCCGGTCGTCAGCGCCGGCCAGCAGGCCGACGACTCCGGCGGCACGATGGAGTCGATGGCGCCGCCGGCGCCGGC
>PXRZ01000065.1 GCA_003022945.1 Halobacteriales archaeon QS_8_69_73
TGAGACAGGGAATCGTGACCGAGGTCGGACCTGACGGGCGCGTCCGGGTCAATTGCGGACTGCAACACCCGATCTCCCTCCCCTCCGACGGGGAGTACGCGGAGGGAGAGCGCGTCACCATCAGGGTCTCTTCGCGACGGCCGGTCCGTGCGAAATTCGCCGACGAACCCCTTCCGGGGTTCGACGTCGAGCGCGAGACCGTCGCCGACGCTCTCGCCCGCTCGGACGCCGGCGTGTGTATCGCCGCATCCAGACACGGCGAGGCGCTGACGGTCGATCGGCTCGGCTCGCTGGCCGAGCGGACGGCCGCCGACGGCACGACGGTCGTCTTCGGCGCTCCCGAACGGGGGTTGCCGGAGATACTCGACCGCCGGCCGGGCGAGGAGGCGCCGAGCGACGAACCCACAGCGCGGTTCGACCTTTGGCTCAATACGGTTCCAGACCAGGGTAGCGAGGTGGTGCGAACGGAGGAAGCGATGTTCGCCACCCTCGCGCCCCTCACACTGGAGTAAGATACATGCCACAACCAAGCAGACCACGCAAGGGCTCGATGGGCTTCAGCCCCCGAAGCCGTGCGGCCAGCGAGATACCGCGGTTCAACTCCTGGCCGGACGACGAGGGCGGGCCCGGGCTGCAGGGCTTCGCCGGCTACAAGGCCGGCATGAGCCACGTCGTCGCGATCAACGACGAGCCCGACTCCCCCCGAGAGGGCCAAGAGGAGACCGTCCCGGTGACCGTCGTCGAGACGCCACCGATGCGGGCTGTCGCCGTTCGAGCCTACGAAGACACGCCGTACGGCAAGCGCCCCCTCACCGAGTCGTGGGCCGCCGACGTCCACGAGGACCTCGAGCGGGCGCTGTCCGTACCGGACGAACGGACCGACGCCGAAGAGGAGATCCGCGAGGCGCTCGAGACGGGCGCCCTCGCGGACGTGCGGGTCATCACCCACACGGTCCCGCGCGGCCTCTCGAGCGTCCCGAAGAAGCGCCCCGACGTGATGGAGACGCGCGTCGGCGGCGGCTCCCTCGCCGAGCGAGTCGACTTCGCGGTCGACCTCCTCGGAGAGGGCGGCGACGGGGAACATGCCGTGACCGACGTGTTCCGCGCCGGCGAGTACGCCGACGTCGCCGGCATCACGAAAGGCAAGGGCACGCAGGGCCCGGTCAAGCGCTGGGGCGTCCAGAAGCGGAAGGGCAAACACTCCCGACAAGGCTGGCGCCGACGCATCGGCAACCTCGGCCCCTGGAACCCCTCGCGCGTGCGGTCGACCGTCCCCCAGCAGGGCCAGACCGGCTACCACCAGCGGACCGAACTGAACAAGCGCCTCGTCGCCTTGGGCGACGACGACGTGACGCCCGACGGCGGCTTCGTCAACTACGGCGAGGTAAGCGGCGACTACGCGCTGGTGAAAGGCTCGGTGCCCGGGCCGGACAAGCGCCTCGTGCGCCTCCGACCGGCGGTCCGACCCGCCGACCAGCCGCGTCTCGACCCCGAGGTGCGGTACGTCTCGACTGCCTCGAATCAGGGATAACATATGCACGCAACAGTACGCGACCTGGACGGCGACGACGCGGGCGAGGTCGACCTCCCGGAGGTCTTCGAGACGACCTTCCGGCCCGACCTCGTCAAGCGTGCGGTGCTCGCCGCCCAAGCCAACCGAACGCAGGACGCCGGTACAGACGAGTACGCGGGGCTTCGGACCCCGGCGGAGTCGCAGGGCAGCGGCCGCGGGATGGCGCACGTCCCCCGACAGGACGGCCGCGCCCGCGAGGTGCCGCAGGCGGTTTCCGGCCGCCCGGCCCACCCGCCGAAGACCGAGACGGACCGCGGACTCGACATCAACACCAAGGAACGGAAGCTGGCCACCCGCAGCGCCATCGCGGCGACGGCCGACGGCGACGCCGTCGCCGAGCGCGGCCACGCCTTCGGCGACGACGTCGAGTTCCCGATCGTCGTCGACGACGAGTTCGAGGAGCTGACGAAGACCCAGCGAGCGGTCGAGGTGCTGGAGGCGCTGGGCGTCTACGCCGACGTCGAGCGCGCCGAGGACGGCAAGTCGATCCGGTCCGGCCGCGGGACGACCCGCGGCCGGAAGTACGACGAGCCGAAGTCGGTGCTCGTCGTCACGAGCGAGGAGCCGTCGCTGGCGGCGCGGAACCTGGCGGGCGCCGACGTGGCGACCGCCGCGGAGGTCAACGCCGAGGACCTGGCGCCGGGGACCGACCCCGGCCGGCTGACGGTGTTCACCGAGTCCGCCGTCGCGGAGGTGGCCGACCGATGACGCTGAAACACCCGCTGGTCACCGAGAAGGCGATGGACGAGATGGACTTCGAGAACAAGCTGTTGTTCATCTGCGACGCCGACGCCGCCAAGCCCGAGATCCGGGAGGCCATCGAAACGCAGTTCGACGTTGTCGTCGACTCGGTGAACACGCAGGTGACGATGGACGGCGAGAAGAAGGCGACCGTCCTCCTCTCGGAGGATGACGACGCCCAGGAAGTCGCCTCCAGAATCGGGGTGTTCTGATCATGGGACGCAGGATACTCGGACAACGACGCGGCCGCGGCAGTTCGACGTTCCGGGCGCCGTCGCACCGCTACAAGGCAGATCTGTCGCACCGCACCCTCGAGGACGACGACGTCGTCAGCGGCGAGGTCGTCGACATCGAGCACGACCCCGCCCGGTCGGCGCCGCTGGCGGACGTCCGGTTCGACGACGGCGACCGCCGACTCGTGCTCGCCCCCGAGGGCGTGACGGTCGGCGACGAGATCCAGATCGGCGTCTCCGCGGAGATCGCCCCCGGCAACACGATGCCGCTGGCGGAGATCCCAGAGGGAGTGCCGGTCTGCAACGTCGAACGGCAGCCGGGCGACGGCGGGAAGTTCGCCCGCGCCTCCGGCGTGTCGGCGACGCTTCTGACCCACGACCGCAACGCCGCGGTCGTCCAGCTGCCGAGCGGCGAGATGCGCCGACTGTCGCCCGAGTGCCGGGCGACCATCGGCGTCGTCGCCGGCGGCGGTCGGACGGAGAAACCGTTCGTCAAGGCCGGCAACAAGCACCACAAGATGAAAGCGCGCGGCTCGAAGTACCCGCGCGTCCGCGGGGTCGCGATGAACGCCGTCGACCACCCCTTCGGTGGCGGCGGCCGCCAGCACCCCGGCAAACCCAAGAGCATCTCCC
>PXRZ01000066.1 GCA_003022945.1 Halobacteriales archaeon QS_8_69_73
CCCCAGGTCAGCGTCACGAGCACGCCGACGACGGCCGCGAGGAACGCCCACGACCCCATCCAGGCCGGTCGGACCCACGGCTCGACGTGACCGTACGTCGACGCCAGCTCCTCGGCGCCGGCCGCCGCGATGGCGTCGGCGACGCGGTACCGCGAGGCCGGCGAGTCGTCGGCGCCGCCGGACACGGTGAACCGACCGCCTGCACTTCGGTCGGCCATCGTCGGGCCGTCACTTCCCGGCGCCCCCCGCTCGGCGTCGTACGGCGCCCAGGTGGCGTGGAACTCCCAGACGACCTCCCCTTCGGGCGTCACCTCGACGACGCGGTGGTTCAGCGAGTCCGTCACCAGCGTGTTTCCGCTCGGCAGCCGGTCGGCGTCCCGGGGCCAGTTGAAGCCGTCGACGGCCCACACCAGCTCCCACTCGCAGTCCTCGGGCGGCGTCCCCGCGCCGAGCCGGGGGTCGGCGTCGCCGCAGTCGCGTTCGTACTCGACGATGCGGTCGTTCTCGCTGTCGGCGACCAGCATCGTCGGCGTGCCGTCCTCGCGCTCGAGGTAGTCGGGGTTGTGCTGCTCGTACAGCGTCGCGTGGTCGTCGTCCTCGCCGAGCCGCATCACGATCTCCTTGGTGGCACGGTCGACGACGACGACCTGGTCGAAGTTCCGCGGCGACAGCAGCAGGTACTCTTCACCGATCGGGTCGACGTCGTTGACGTGGCTCCAGTCGTCGTTGTAGCCGCCGTCGGTGTCTTCGGAGTAGTGGTTCCGGAAGTACCACTCCCAGGTTATCTCCCCCCGCGTGCGGTTGTAGATGACGACCCGGTCGTCGCTGACGCCGGCCTCCTCGTCGTAGTTGCGCATGTTGGCGACCGCGATCTCCTCGTCGTTCAGGGAGGCGACGTCGTGGGTGTCGACCATCCCGGGGAACCGCTCGCCCCAGACCCGTTCGTCGGTCTCGGGGTCGTACTCGTGGACGAACGTCTCGCCAGGGAAGGTATTGACGACGAGCAGGTTGCCGTTCGGCAGCGGGTCGACGTCGTAGAACCACCACGACTGGTCGGCGGTTTCGACGGGCCAGTCGGCCGTGCTGCCGTTGAGCGTCCAGGCGGTCCGTCCGCGGCGGTCGACGCCGACCAGCCCTGAGGGCTTCTTCTGGCTTCCCTCGCCCTCGAAGTGAAAGCCCTGGACGCTGACGACGGTCTCGTTATCGGCGACCGACTCGAGGGTGCCGCGCTGGTTCGTCGTCTCCTCGTACGTCGCGTACGAGGCCGCCGCCGGCGCCAGCAGCGCCAGGACCGCGACGGCGACCGCCACCCGGGCCAGCAGGAGACCAGAGACGTCGCCGACGAGGGCAGCAAGGGAGTCTCGCGGGGACATCAACCGACCGCTCGAGCGGGACCGATAAGTACCTTTCAGTCAGGGAACCCGTCGGTAGAACGGTCCGTCGCCGGTGGATCGCCATCGTCCGGTGACCGTTCGGCGGTCCCCCGAATCGTCGCTCGGTTACAGTCGTGCCGAACAGCGCCGTCTCGTCGACGGCTCGGTAGCCGGGCGGGTGGCGGAACGGCGGTGGCCGCCCCGTCAGTCCGCCGCCCGGCCGCCGTCTACGGCGTACTCGCGGGTGACGTCGACCAGCGCCTTGCGGTACTCGGAGACGCCGGGGTCGGCGCCGAGCGAGCGGAACCGCCGCCTGAACGTCGATAGCGACACCTCGGGGGCGTCGGCGGCCGCGGCGTCGGCGAGGTCGTACAGCCGGTGGTCGTCGTCGATGGCGTCGTGCCGTTCCAGCAGCGCGAGCGCGAAGGCGGCGTTGACGGCCGTTATCTCGGGGTCGGCGGCCTCCGTCAGGCGCCGCCAGCCACCGGGCGCCGTCGGCGGCGAGTCGGCGACCGCGCTGGCCAGCGACGACTCCAGAAAGGAAACGAGCTTCCCCGTCGGGCCGATGTCGAGGGTGATGTCGTCGGCGTAGATGTCCTTCATGTGGTTGGCGATCTGATAGCAGTGGGCCAGCTTCCGCCGCTCGACGCTGCGGCCGGCCAGCGCGAGGAACAGCGCCTCCTCGGTCGACTGCACGTGAGAGGGGTGTTCCTCCTCGTAGCGGGCCATGTGGGCGAACTCGTGCAGCGCCAGCTCCCGCGCCATCGCCGAGCTGGCCGCCCGCCGGGAGACGAGCAGCTCGTGGCGGTCGTCGTAGTGGCCCGCCACCGTCCGGTCGTCGGGGTCCTCGCGGAACTTCACGACGACCGGCAGTTCGAGGTCGTGCTCGGTCGCGAGCAGGTCACGAGCGGACAGAAACGGCTCCGCGGGACCGCGGCCCGTCACGCGAACGTCCATGTCATTTATCCACAAGAGAGCGCCGCGTTTCACTCTTACGGGGCCGGAAATCGGCGGCCGCCCGTCAGCCGCGGCGCTCGACGACGAGCGCCGCGGGCAGGTCCGGACCCCGGCGGTATGGATTGACCTCGAAGGCCGCGAGCGTAGCGACGACCCGGCCGCCGTCAGCAAGCGGCCCCCGCAGCACCACCCCACGGCCGGCCACCGCCAGGTACGGGATATGGGCGACCGGCGCGGCGGCGAGGTCGCCGCCGGCGTGGGCGACGGCGTCGGCCAGCGCCGCTACCAGCGGATCGAGGGCGTCGGCTGCCTCGAGGGCCGCCCGGTAGTCGGCGGCGACCGGGTCGGCCGTCGCGTCGCCGTCCCAGCCGGCGGCGACGGCGTCGGCACACGCCAGCGCCCGCTCGAGGGCCGGCCGGCCGGCGTCGAGCAGCCGTCCGCGGACCGCCGTGGCGTCGGTCACGTCCGGGTGTGTGGTCTCCAGGCCCGATAGTCGCACGAAACATCGTCCTGCTGTCCGGAACGCCGACGGAACCCGCACACGTCGAATCGGCGCTCGACGACACCCATCAGGCGTGGTTGTCGACCCACTCGCACCAGGCTTCGAAATCGTCGGCGCCACACTGGTCCGCTATCGAGCGCAGGGTTCCGATCGCAATCTCGTCGTGCTGCGGGACATCAACGTTACGAACCTCGTCGGTTTCGGGGTGTTCGTATCGAAGGCGGATGTGGCTCCCTTCGCGCGAGACCGGGACGCAGCCGAAACTGTAGAGTACCTTCACTATTTCACGGCCGAAGAACGTTCTCCTGGCCATTCCTCACCGGAGGAATTCCGGTGGCTCGTCGTGCGCCTCCAGGTCGTCGGTGTTGATGGCCATCTCCTCCTCGAGGAACCGGCCAGGGTCGTCTATCGGTGTTCCATCGCCGTCTTCGAGACGAAGCACTTCGGCCAACTGCGCGAGCGCCTCTGCGCGGGTATCGTCCCCACGCTGAATACCGGTTTCGAGGTCGCGGGCCGTCACGCTCCCGTCGTTCTCGTGGACGAGCTTCACTCCCTCTCGTTCCTTGTCACGTGACGCGCTCGTCATACCTCATATAGCTATAATACGGTAATAAGCCTTCGGACGGCTCCACGATTCTGGTACGTCTCTCCGTACGACAGGGGCTTACGCTTCGGGCGGGCGCGGCTCGTCGGCCGGTCGGCGGGTCGACAGCACCAGCGTCGAGAAGTCCGTCTCGGTGATGTCGCCGCGGTCGAGGGCGTGGAACCACCCCGCCTCGACCCGCCACTCGCCGAGGAACTCGCCGGCGCCGCCGGTGTCGAACGCCCAGAAGTGACAGTCCAGCGGCTTCCAGCCGTCGTCGTGGGCCTCGACCAGCTCCGTACAGACGTTGCCGATGTCGCCGCTGGCGAGGCCGCCGGCGGCCGTCTCGTACTCGAGGTGGAGCCGCTCGCCGTCGTCGGTTGACTCGCGGGCGGTGCGCTCGACGTAGACCCCGAGGCTCATCAGCCGCCGTTCGAGCCGGTCGACCACCTCGGCGGTCTCGTCCATGCCCGCCGTTCGGCCCGGGTCGAAAGAAACCCTTCGGCTACACCGGCGCCGGCGGTTCGACCTGGAAGTCGACGACGGCCTCGCGGAACTCCTCGGGTACGCGGGTCGGCTCGCCCGACTCGTCGACGGCGACGTGGACCAACCCGCCCTCCGCAACTACCTCGCCCGCCTCGTCGCGACACTCGTAGTCGAACTCGATGCTGGACTCGTGGACGGCGTCGACGCGGACGGCGTTGGACAGCCGGTCGCGGAACTCCGCCGGCGCGCGGTAGTCGAGGTCGACGTGGACGACGTGGACGTCCCAGTCGGCGTCCCGTAACGTCTCGTATGGGTAGCCGATGGCCTCCAAGTACGCCGTGACCGCCTCGTCCTGGAAGGTGACGTAGTTGCCGTAGAAGACGACGCCCTGGGCGTCGGTCTCCGCGAACCGGACCGTGTTCTCGTGGACCGTCTGCATATCCGGCGGGGGGCCGCGGTCGGTAAATGTGTGCCGGCCCGCGCAGGGGTCAGTGTTGGCCACAAGAGAGTAGCGCACTTCGGCGGCGATGACGGCGTGTTCGAACGCCCCCTCCCGCTCGCGGGCTGCGCCTCGCTGTCGTCCGAAAATCGAAGATTTTCGTGATCACGGAAGACCGGAGGTCTTCCGAACGACGCTCCTCGCTTCGCTGCGGTGTCCTCGCGCGGCGGTGCCACGCGAGCGGGCCGAGGGAGCCGACGGCTCCCTCGCGGCTTGCGTCGGCTCGCTCCGCGAGCGGTCGGCCCCGTTCGAGGTCCCGCCCGACGCCGGCTGATCGGCTGGCTCTAGCGTAACGAAACACGGTGGACGCAGGGGCGGACGGTGGGGCGTCGGCTCACTCCCGGAGCGCGCCCGTGACGCCCGCGGTCGTCGCGGGCTCGAACTCCAGGTCCTCGGGCGGGTACGCCTCCAGGGCCGCGAGGTAGAACAGCACCTGCTCCCAGACGTGCGGCTGGCCCTGGATGGACCGGACCTCGCGGTCGTCGTCGCGTCGCGGACGGCCGAGAGACTGCGGGGTTCGGACTCGCCGCGGCGGGCCTTCGCCAGCGGGATGAGCGCCTTCGAGTCGTAGCCGCCGTCGTCCGTCTCGCCGGCCTCGGGTTCGGCGAGCAGTTTCGGGATGGTCTCGCCGTCCCGCGTCAGGTGCGCCTGAATGCGGGGGTGGTCGAACGGGTCGTCGACCTGCGGGCGGTCGCACAGCGCGCCCGTTTCGGGGTCGGTGTAGGGGGTGAAGCCGAGCGGCCAGGTGGTCTCGCCGTAGGGGAAGCCGTTGCGCTCGGTGCCGTAACAGCCCGCCTCCTCGTCGTACAGCACCTCGTCGATCGCCCGCCCGAGTTCGTGGCGCCGCGCCTCGTAGCGGGCGGCGGCGTCGTCGTTGCCGAGGACGCGGGCGGCGCGCGCTGCGGACGTCAGCCCCTGCCAGGCGGGAATGGCGCCGTTGACGGTTTGGCGGTCCGGCTCCGAGGGACGGTCGTCCTCGAAGTTCGGACACTGGAGGCCATTGCGGGGGTCCCGGCACTCGACGAGGTAGTCCGCGGCCCGGCGGATCGCCGGCCAGACGGCCCGGAGGTACTCCTCGTCGCCGGTCACCTCGTAATGATCGACCATCGTCCAGACGGTGAAGCCGGTCGTGTCGATCTGGTAGGGGATGGGGCCGCCGGCGACGCCGTCGGCATAGTAGTTCATATTCCAGTTGGCCTGCAGCGTGTTGGGCGACGTCCGCTGGGAGGGCCGAGTCGGGTCGGTAACGTCGCCCTCGGCGACGGAGTCGACCGTCTGCTGCTGGAGGCTGGCGTACCACCGGTTGCGCTTTTCGACCCAGTCGTCGCGGCCGACCAGGTCCAGCACGTAGTTGAAGAAGGCGCCGTCGCGGGGCCAGTCCTCGCCGTACGGCGGCTGCGTGGTGATCGAAGCGACGATCGCGCCGGACTCGCGGTCGTAGGTGGTGACGAGGGTGACCAGCGCCCGCCGGGCCGTCGCCACGATGGCGTCCGTGTCGGTCTCGGACTCCCGTTCGGCGATGGTCTCGCGGTTCGGCAGCGGCGCGTCGGCGAGCAGGTCGGCGATCCAGGCCTCCTTGTCATTGCGGAGCCGCCCGAACTGCGCGTCCCGGACCCGTCCGAGGACGGTGGCGGCCTCCGTCTCATCGGCGCCGGCCGCGAGCACCACCGTCTCCTCGGTCGTGCCGCCGGTGCCGGGGCCGAAGTCGAGTGCCGTCGAGATGGCGCTCGTCGCCTGGCCGACGTAGCTATCGTTGCCGGACAACGCCCCGTCGGCGTCGTCGTAGGCGTCGACCGCCGGGCCCTCGCGGCCGGTCGGCTCGGCGGCGGGGTCGTGGGCGTCGCCGCCGACCTGGAAGCCGGCGGCCTCGCCGTCGAAGCCGACCGCGAGGGCGACGGACCGCTGCTCGCCGGTCGACTGGTCGACGCCGCTGCGGTCGTGGACGACGGCGTCCAGCCGGTCGACGTAGCGGGCGCGGTGGTCGTTGTTCTCCTCGAGACACCAGTCCTGGACGGGGTACTGCGGGAACTTGCCGACGACGAGGCCGGGGTTCTGGAAGGCGACGAGTCGTGCGGCCTCGACCGGCGAGTCGCCGCGGCGTGTCACCCGGACCCGCCGGACGAAGGCGTCCGTCCCGCGGGCCACGACGTCGTTCACTCGGACCTCGAGGCCGAGGTCCTCGTGGACGTACCGGGTCACGATCTCGTCGGAATACTCGGCGTCCGACCCGTCGAGGTCATTGCGGTAGCGCTGTTCGACGTCGTCGAAGGCGCGGAGCCAGGTGGTCTCGAAGCCGTCGCCGGTGTCGGCGGCGACGCCGAGGAACGCGCCCATGTTCGGCGCGACGACTATCTCGTCGTCCGCGTCGCGGCCCTCGGCGAAGTACTTCAGCTGCTCGTAGAACGAGGGGCGGGGCCACCGGAGAACCGTCACCGTCCCCTCGTCGTTGAGCGCGGCCGCCATGCGCCCGTTGGCCGACTGGGCGTTGACGTCCGTCGGGCCGTATATCGGCCGGTCACGGGGCTTGAAGCAGCCGCGCTTGGCCCGAAGGCGCTGCGGCGTCGAGCCGTGGAAGTCCGACTCGACGGGGTAGAGCCGGCTTCGGTGCGAGCGGCCGGCGGCGGCAGAAGGGTCGATCACCCGCTCGCCCCGCGCGCCGACCCCGGACGGCAGCGCGCCGAGGCCGGCGGCGGCCCCGACGGCACCGAGCACCGCCCGCCGTGAGATGTCGGTCGCCCGTTCGTCGGCGTGGTCGTCGCCGTCCGTCATTAACTTTCGATACGAACGGCGGCCGGATGAGCCTACCGCGCGAGATGCCTGGCGATTTATGAAATGAACAGGCGCGATGCCATGCCGTTTACTCGCTGTGAGCCGCTTTATTGTTCCCTCTCTGTTGAGGCACTCGGTCTGCGTCGCCGACGGACACCGGCGATCCAGGGTACTATTTACTTTAGAGGAAAGGAAGAAACTGATACAGGATGCGTCGACCCCGGTGGTCACGGGCGAGATCAACGGTGGAGCCCCCGAGTGGTCCGATTTCCTCCACAGTAACCGAGATGCCGGCCCGCTTGGTGACTACGACACCCTGATACCGACGATGGATGTGTCGAAGTACGCAGCGACATCCAAACGACGGTGTCCAGTGCGGACGGCAATGCCCCGGCGGAGGAAGACTTCACCGAGGCGTTCGAGGGGACCGGCACCTACAGCACGCAGTATCCCCCGACGTTTCGAGTCTGATCTCGACGTGGCCCTGAACGTGGGAGAGTCGGTGCTATCGGCTACGTTTAACAGTAGTTGAAAACACGGCGATTCTATTCGGGGGTCATCGGGAAGTTCCCTCTTTGCTTCGGTGTACCGGCTTGGAAATCTTCGCCTTCTCCTGCCGCTGCTCGTGGATTTCACCCTTCGACTCGGGATCGCGGTCGGCGTCGTCGTCTTTCTCCTTTGCCACGGTGGATCACCATCTACTCATTATCTCGCCACGATCCCCATACCTCACGGTACTTGCCGAGTTCTCGGTACTCTTTCTTCCGCTCGAAGGCGTCGATAGCGTAGAGCACCTCGTCGTCCTTGTCCCAATCGATCAGCACGCGAAAGTCACCGACACGAAGCTTGTAGCCGGGATGGTTCTTCAGCCGGTCCAGAAAGTGGTCTGGGAAGTCGCCGATGTCCTCCAGCTTATTGATAATGCGCTCCGCGTCCTGCGTTTCGAACTGCTCCAGCGTTTCGACTAACGTCTCTGCCAGAACGACTTCGTGAGCCACCGTTCAGCCCTCAGTCCTGGTCGATGCCGAGGCGTTCGCGGGCTGCGTCCGTGGACATCGTCCGGCCCGCTGCCACGTCGGCGTACCCCTCGGAGACACCCTCCTGCGCCCCTGGCGTTAGAATTGGCTCTGTGGTGTCGCGCAGAACCTCACGGATGAACTCCGAGCGGTTGGTGTACTCCAGTTCCTCGGCCAGTTCGTCGACCTCTTCGAGAAGCCGTTTCGGGACTTTCACGTTCAATTTCACCATGTCCCCGTTGTCGTCCGCGTCCGTGCTCATACTGCGTGGTACGCGGGTGGTACATTTTAGTCTTTATCTGTCGTCGCGGTCGGCAAGCCTTGCCGTAACTCCCGGTTATAGAAACGCGGAGGTATATGCACGATGTACATGAGCGACGAGAACGAAGACGAGTTGGGGTTGGCGACGCGCTGTCTCCACGTCGGCCAGGGACCGGACCCCGACACCGGCGCCGCCGCCCCGCCCGTCCACCAGACCTCCTCCTACGAGTTTCCCGACGCCGAGACCGCGGCCGACAGGTACGCCCTCGAGGACGACGGCAAGGTCTACTCCCGCATCTCCAACCCGACCGTCGACGCGCTGGAGGAGCGACTCGCCGCCGTCGAGGGCGGGACGGCGGCGCTGGCGACCGCCTCCGGGATGGCCGCGCTGGACGCCGCGACGCTCGTGCTGGCGGAGACCGGCGACAACGTCGTCTCGGCGTCGTCCATCTACGGCGGCACCCACACCTACCTCACTCACACGGCGAGCCGGCGGGGCATCGAGGCGCGGTTCGTCGACACGCTGGACCCCGAGGCCTACGCCGAGGCTATCGACGACAACACCGCCTATGTCCACTGCGAGACGATCGGCAACCCGTCGCTGGTGACACCGCCGCTGGAGGCGATCGCCGAGGTCGCCCACGACCACGGCGTGCCACTGTTCGTCGACAATACCTTCGCGACGCCGGCGCTCTGCCGGCCGCTGGAGCACGGTGCCGACCTCGTTTGGGAGTCGACCACCAAGTGGATCCACGGCTCCGGGACGACCGTCGGAGGGGTGCTCGTCGCCGACGGCTCCTTTCCGTTCGAGGAGTACCCCGAGCGGTACCCGGAGGTCGGCGGGACGAACCCGGCGTTCGGGGTCAACTTCAGCGAGCGGTTCGGCGACCGCGCGCTGATCGAGGCGGCCCGCCAACGCGGCGTCCGCAGCCTCGGCGACGGGCAGTCGCCATTCGACGCCTGGGCGACGATGCAGGGGCTGGAGACGCTGCCGCTGCGGATGGAGCGGCACTCGGAGAACGCCGCCGCCGTCGCGGAGTTCCTCGCCGACCACCCCGCGGTGTCGTGGGTCGCCTACCCCGGCCTGGAGTCCCACGAAACCCACGACCTGGCCGCGGAGTACCTCTCGGGCGGTCATGGCGGGATGATCGCCTTCGGGCCCGAGGAGGGGTACGACGCCGCGGTGCGGGTCTGTGAGGACACCGAGGTGGCGAAGTTCCTCGCCAATGTCGGCGACGCCCGGACGCTCGTCATCCACCCGGCCTCGACGACCCACGCCCAACTGACCGAAGAGGAACAGCGGGCCAGCGGCGTCACGCCCGATCTCGTGCGGCTGTCGGTCGGCATCGAGGACGTTGACGACATCATCGCCGACCTCGACGCCGCGCTGTGACATCCTCACCCGCCGTGAACGGCGGGGCTTCCTACAAGGGGAGTCTCGCTATGCGAGGAGGTTTCGGAACTGTACGCCGAGAGAGTCGTCTGTCGGGATTTCCGACTCGCCTCCCGGTGTCCCGTGGTGCTGTCACAAGCACTCCCGTCTCGTGGCGAGTCATCGCCTGCCGATTTCCAAGGCAGGCTCTCTCCCCACGGGTCGCAGCGACCGGCGATATTGGCCGCCGTGGCCAGAAATCGCAGATTTCTGGCTGCTCGTCAGGACGCAGTCCTGACGATCGCGTTGATGTCCGCTTGGTACTCCGTTACCCAACATTCGTCGTTTGTACACCGGAACTCGGCCTGCGACGACCGCGAACCGAGGTGACCGCAGGCGTGGCACGTCTGACTCGTGTACGCCGGATTCACGAACTGCACCGGAATCCCAGCGTCACGGGCCTTATCATCGATGCGCCCGGAAAGGCGCGCGAACGCCCAGTTGTGAAGTCGGCGGTTCATCCACTTGCCGTAGTCGAGATGTTCGCGGATGTACGACAGGTCTTCGAGGACGATAATCGGATTCTCGAACCGTCTGGCGTACTCGACGGCCTGCCGAGACGCCTTCTCCACGATGTCCGTGAGGGCGTTCTGGTAGTGGCTGAATCGTTCGTCCACGCGCCACTCGGCGGCGTCTCGCTCTTGGAGGCGGCAGAGTGTCGTGTGCATCTCTTTACGGAGGTGACGGGCGCGTCCGCCGTCGAACAGCATCGGTTGGGTCGGAGCACCGTCCTGACAGGCACAGCCCGTCAGGAGTTTGGATTCGCCGATGTCGAAGCCAACCGGCGTCGGGTCGTCCGGTTCCTCGGGTTCCGCGATCTCGTACTCGACGGTGACGTGAAGCACCCAGTTGGTGCGGTGTTCTTGGAGTCGGAACTCTCCGACCGTCACATCGCCGTCGAGAAGGTCGTCCCACAATTCACGTTGTGCGGGGTTGATGCGGAGTGGAATCCAGAAGGCGTTGCCGCGTCCAGCCTGCGGGACACGCCAACAGAACTCGTGCTCGCGCTCCTCGGAGTGGTCAAGACGCCAGCCCCGATTCGTGAACCGGACAGGGTGGTCGTCGTTCAACTCCAAAGCGTTGTACGTCTCCCGGAGCTGCGGGACGTAGCTCTTGAGCGCGTCTTTTGCGTAGGACGTGAGCGCGTAGCCGGTGACGACATCGTTGACCGCCGTCTGCGTGTCCGCGCCGGAGTCGAACGACTCCGAAAGAGCGCGTCGATACGTCGCCACAGTACGCTGAAGTCGTTGCTCTTTGTGCGCCGTTGGCGGCGCGAGCGTGGCTTCGAGCGTTTTTGTGGCGGTGGCGGTCATCCGACACCAATACGTACCAGCCGAAGATACATAAGAATATGGGATAAGATAGGAATGTATGGCAAAAAGTATTCACATCGAGGTGAGCGAAGAACAATTCGAGGAACTGAGCGAGTTCAAAGACCGGAGAGGATACACATGGAAAGGACTCCTACTCGAAGGCCACCGCGCCCTCGACACCGACGAGACAACCGGATAGGACAGACAGGCGGGCGAAGCGCGTGCAAATGCCTAGCTAACCGAACGCGATTTTTCCCCGCCGCAAGCGGCGGGGTTTCCTCGCTACCACAAAGATGACCGCCGACAGCGTTTCGCTCGGGGCGTTCACCTTCGAGTGCGGCGAGTCGATTCCCGACCTCGAGGTCGCCTACGAGACGTACGGCGAGTTCACCGGCGACAACGCCGTCCTGGTGTGTCACGCCCTGACCGGCAGCGCCCACGTCGCCGGCGGCCGGCGCCGGGCCGACACCGCCGGCCAGGCCCACGCCTGGTGGGACGACATCGTCGGCCCCGGCAAGGCCATCGACACCACCGACTACTACGTCGTCTGTGCGAACGCCCCGGGCTCCTGCTACGGCTCCTCGGGGCCGCCGTCGACGAACCCGGAGACGGGCAAGCCGTGGGGCACGGAGTTCCCGGCGGTGACGGTCGGCGACTGGACCCGCGCCCAGCGGCTCCTGCTCGACGAGCTGGGCGTGCCGAACCTCCACGCCGTCGTCGGCGGCTCCGTCGGCGGGATGAACGTCCTCGAGTGGGCCAAACGCCACCCCGACCACGTCGACCGGCTGCTCGTGATCGCCGCCGCCGCCCGCCTGGACCCGCAGTGTCTCGCCCTGGACGCGATCGCCCGCCGGGCCATCACCACCGACCCCGACTGGCAGGGCGGCGACTACTACGACGATCCCGACACCGACGGCCGCGCGAGCGACGAGGGCCCCGTCGAGGGGCTGGCGCTGGCCCGGCAGATCGGCCACGTGATGTACCTCTCGAAGTCGTCGATGGCGGACAAGTTCGGCCGGCGGTCGGCGGGGATGGACGCCGGCCGCGACGCCTTCCGGATGGACCCCGCCGCCGGCTTCTTCCCGTACCGCGAGGTGGAGTCGTACCTCGACTACCAGGGCGAGACGTTCGCCCGCCGGTTCGACGCTAACTCGTATCTCTACCTGACGCGGGCGATGGACGGCTACGATCTGTCGGCGGGCTACGACTCCGACGCCGAGGCGGTGGCGGCCTTCGACGGCGAGGCGCTGCTCGTGTCGTTCACCGGCGACTGGCACTTCACCGTCGAGCAGAGCGAGTCGCTGGCGGCGGCGTTCCGGGCGACCGGCACCGCGACGGCCCACCACGTCATCGACTCCGACCACGGCCACGACGCCTTTCTCGTCGAGCCCGACCGACTCGGACCGCCGCTGTCAGACTTCCTCGCCGACGGCGTCGCCGGCCGCGCCGTCTCCGACATCGACGCCGCCAACGACGGCGACAGCGACGACGCCTTCGCCCCCGTCCACGCCGGGCTCTTTTCCACCTGATCGCTCCGGCTACCCGTCGTAGGCGGCGAAGACCGCCAGCCCGACCAGCGCGACGACGACGTAGGCCGGCCGCGCGAGGGCCGTCTCGGCGACGGTCGCGGCCGCGGTCGTGGCCGTGGCCGCGGCGGTGGCACCGCCGGCGCCCGTCTGCCCGCCGCCCGCGGCGCCGGCATCGACGAGCAGTCCCGCGGCCGCGCCGGCGGCGACGACGATGCCCGCCGCGCGAAGGGGGTTGTCGTCGGTCCACGTCGCGACGCGTCCGAGAAGCGAACGTCCCATGATCGGGGGTCGCGGCGCCGTCGGATAAATCCGCGTCAGACGCAGGACCGGGCGGCCGCGCTACAGGACCGCCCGGCGCTCGAACAGCGCACGGAGGTCGGCCATCGAGTCGACGACGGCGTCGCATAGCGGCTCGACGGCCGGCTTCGGCTCGTAGCCGACCGCCAGGCCGGCGACCTCGAGCATCGGCAGGTCGTTGGCGCCGTCGCCGACCGCGACGGTCTCATCGACGCCGAGGTCGGTGGCCAGCTCCTCGAGGACGTCGTCTTTCGTCCCCTCGACGAGCGGGCCCTCGACGCCGCCGGTCAGCGCGCCGTCCCGGCTCGGCAGCCGGTTGGCGACGACGGTGCCGACGTCGGCATCGACGCCGGCGGCCGACAGCGCCCGCTCGACGCCGCGCTCGAAGCCGCCGGTCAGGACCGCGACGCGGTGGTCGGCCGCCCGCAGTGCCGCGACGATGTCGGCCGCGCCGGGGCGCAGCTCGACGCGGTCGAGGGCGGCCGTGACGTCGGCCTCCGGGAGGCCTTCAAGCAGTTCCGCGCGGGCCCTGAGACTCTCCGCGTAGGAGAGCTCGTCGTTCATGGCCAATCGGGTGATGTCGGCGATCTCGTCGGCGACGCCGGCCTGCTCGCCCAGCAGGACGGTCATCTCGGAGTCCGACAGCGTCCCGTCGAAGTCGAAGGCGACGAGCATACCAGCTCTCGGTGAGCCGGGATGACAAAACGTCCGGTTTTCGCCGCCACGGATGGCACTCGTGGATAGCCGGCCACTCACGTCCCGTGCTGTCGAGCCCGAGCCCGCGAGGAACGTTGACACTTCCGGGGTCGAGTAGCTTCGAGTGGGAAATGTCCGACGGCGTCAGCTCGGCCGTCGTCGGCCGCGGGCCACGACTCGAGGGCGGCAGATACGGGTCGACGCCGCGTCTGCCGCCGTCCCGTTCGCGTCTTCCCCGGCGCTGTCGGCGGATAGCCGTGCTAACGGGAGCGCCCGTCGAGTAACGATTCGACCACGTCCGCAAGCGAGTAAAGCCGGAGGTCGGACCGCTCGGCAGCCACGTCTCGAACGCCATCCGTGAATCCGCTCCGTGAGAACAGCGCGTACTCGCAGGACCGGGCGTCGCCACTGTCCGGCGTCCAGCGGAGTTCCTCAACGTGGGCTTCCAACGACGAGAGCGCGCTGAGGCCGGTCGGAGACGCCCGGTACTTGCACTCGCCCGCAATAAGCGCGTCCTCGTCGGTCAGGCCGACGACGTCGACCTCGTGGTCCTGATACCACCACTGCCCGACGTCGATGACCGGGTACTCGTCGTACAACGTCCACAGCGCACGACAGCACAGGTCTTCGAAGGCCGGCGCGATGAAGTCGGGCATCTGGGGTTCGATCAGCCGCCCGTACGCCCCCGAACCGAACTCGTCGTATCGGTCCGGGCTCCCGTACAGGAACCGGAACCAGAACCGGAAGAACGGGTCTCGGATCCGGTACCGGCTCCGTTTCGACCGTTCGGGTCGCTCGGTCACTGGGACGCGACGCTCCACCAGTCGGAGCCGAGACAGACGGTCGAGGTACGTCGAGAGCTGATTGTAGTCGATTCCCGTCGCGCCGGCGATCTCGTTCCGCCCGGTCGCACCGCCGGCGATAGCCTCGAGTATCGAGAAGTACCGCGTCGGCTTCTGAAGTTCCATTCGGAGGACGTACTCGGGTTCGTCGTGGAGCGAGCCGTGTCGCGTGAGAACCGTTCGCCGAATGTTCTCTCCGAGCGACGCCGTGGGATCGAGTTCTTCGAGATAATAGGGGACGCCACCGACCACGCTCCAAGCGCGTACGGCGTCGTCGGGTGTCGTTTCGTCCGGGAGAAACTCGACGGCAGCATCGAACGGAAGCTGTCGAATATCGAGATTCAGCGATGACCGACCGTACAGCGGGCTGTCACCGAGCAGTGTCGCCTCCTCCATCATGCTGATCGACGAACCGACGAGGACGAACGTCGCCGCAGACGCATCGAACTCGTGGTCGAAGAGCGCCTGCAGCACCGACGGAAGGCTTCCGTCCTGTTCGATCAGATACGGGAACTCGTCAAGGACGACGATTCCGTCCTGGTCGGCAAGATACTCAAAAAGCGGCTCCCAGTCCTGCCGAATTCGCTCGATATCTGGAAAGGCATCCGCGGCCGTCTCGACGAACTGTTCGATTTGTAATGTTCTGGTTTTCTGTCGCGCCTGGTAGAAAACTGTCCGTTCGTAGTCGTCGAGTGCCTGTTCGACGAGCCGCGTCTTCCCGAGACGGCGGCGGCCGTACACGACGGCGAGTTCCGCCTCGTTGGAGTCGAACAGCTCTCGCAAGCGGCCGAGCTCCTCCGTTCGGTCCACGAACTCAGGCATAGACACATGGAGGGGCGGCAGGATAAAAAATATTCTGAATAATCGTATTTGAGAATATCGTATTTCGACCGTCGTCGCTCGCCCGTTCCGACGGAGTCGAACGCGTCACACTCGGGTTGGCACACTCACACGGTCGCAACCGACCAATGTCGAAGCGTCCGTCGCACGGGGCCGCGTTCGGCCGGGTAGACGGAGCTACTGGCCAGCGGGGTCGGCGCCGGCCCAGCGGGTCCACAGCACCAGCAGGCTCGGCAGGACGACGACGCTGCCGAGGAGGGCGTAGACGATCGTGAGGGCGGTGATGACGCCGAACTGCTGCAGCGGGGCCAGCAGCGCCAGCCCGAGGATCGCGACGCCGCCGGCGGTGGTGGCCGGAAACGTGGATGGAGTAGTCGATGCCGAGCCCGATCGTGAAGCTCGTGATGAGGCCGGTCATCACGTTGAACGGAACCCCGAGCGCCGCCATCGAGCCGGTGATCCAGGCGACCGCCAGCACGACCGGCGTCAGCGTCACAACCCCGAGGCTGGCGTACCCCTCGGCACGGCGGTAGACGGCGACCAGCACCGCGAGCACGACGGCCAGCGTGACGAGCAGCGCCTCGAGCACCGTCGCGAAGAGGTCCTCGGCGACCGCCTGGTTCATCACCGGCTGGCCGGTGGCGATCGCCTCGAGGCCGTCGCCGTCGACCGGCTCGGCCGCCGCCCGGGCGGTGGCGGTCGCCTCCGGCTCGCCGGTCGTCCCCGCGACCGGGACGACGAGCCGGAGCGCGACGTAATCGCCGTCCTCGCGGTGGATCCAGCCGGCGGCCCCCTCGGGAGCGGCCTGGAAGAAGGCGTCGTACAGCGCCTCGAGGTTCCGGTCGGGGACGCCGTCGCCGTCGCCGTCGGCGGCCGCGTACGCCGCCGCGAACTCGTCGTCGTCCTCGGCGAGGTCGGCCATCACCCGGACGGGGCTCCGCGTGGCGTTGGTGTCGTCGGGCAGCACCAGCGGGACGCCGGTCCGGTTGGCTCGGTCGGAGGCCGCCTGGACCCGTTCGAGGGTGTCGTCGTCGGTGACGTCGCCCCTGACGAGCACCTGCGTCGTCGTCCCGTCGTAGACGTAGGTCGCGTTGTCGGCGTAGGCGATGTTCCGCTGGACGGCGTAGTCGCCGGGCGCCAGCGGCCCGAGGTCGTCCATCCAGGCCGGCGTCTCCTCGACGAGGAGGTCCTGCTGTTCGAAGGTGGTGTCGACGGTCGCGGCGCCGGCACCGGCCACGAGCGTCACCACGAGGGCGGCGGCGACGACGCCGCCCGGCGAGAGCCGCGCGCCGGCGACGGGCAGCGCCAGCAGCGCCGACAGCCGGCCGCCGCCGGTGCCGAACGCCCGTCGCCGGCGATCGACGCCGGCGGCCTCCAGCCGCTCGTCGAGCTCGACCTTCAGCGCCGGGATCAGCAGCGCGAAGACGACGAAGGCGCCGACGATGCCGACGGCGCTGACCAGGCCGAACTGCCGGATCGGGGCGATGCCGCTGACGAGGTTCGAGGCGAAGCCCGTCGCCGTCGTCGCCGTGACCAGCGCGAGGGCGCCGCCCAGCCCCCCAAGGGCCGTCGCCATCCCGCCGCGGACCGACCGCGGCCGGTCGTCGTCGTTGCCGCCGTCGGCCGCGACCGACGAGGTGTCGTCCGGCGGCCGCTCCTCGCGGTGCCGCATGAACACGTGGATGGCGTAGTCGATGGACAGCCCCATCAGCAGCACCGGGACGGCGACGAACAGCTGGTTGAAGACGATGTTGGCCCACCCCATGAAGCCGAGCGTCCACACGAGGACGAGTCCGACCCCCAGCAGGCCGAGCGCGACGTCGAGGAGGTCGCGGTAGGCGAACAGCAGGACGGCCACCACGAACAGGACGGCCGGCGGGCCGACGACCGCGAGGCTGTCGAACGACGACCGCCGGAGTTCGTCGTCGACGACGCCGTCGCCGATGACCGAGGCGTTGCCCTCGGTTTCCTCGTCGACGATCTCGGCCATCCGGGTCTGGGCGCGGGCCAGCTCCGCCGGCGGGGTGTCCTCCCGGTGGGAGACGACGATGGCCGTCGACTCCGCCCGGCGGTCCGACGGCAGATACGACGTCGGCACCATGCTGAAGGCGCCGCCCTCGGGCCAGGTGTGGTCGACGTCGCCCAGCACGAGCGTCACCGCGTAGTCGGTGTACAGCTCCCGTTCGCGGTCGGTGAGGTTCGCGACCGCCGCCCGCTGTCTCGCCAGCGAGGGCCGCGGCTCGACGGTGATCTCGTCGGGGTCGACGCCCTGCTCGCGGCGGATCTTGACGATGGCGACGACGTTGGCGACCCCCAGCGGCTGCTGGTCGTCGACGAGCGTCGGGCCGACGACGGGATCGGAGCGGAGCCGCCCTTGGGCCCGGAGCTGTCGGCGGTAGGCGGCCGTACTGAGGGCGTTACCGTCGCTCCGCACCACGACGAATGCCCCCGTCGAGTTCGGCGCCTGCCCGCCGAGGTTCTCCTCGACGTAGCCGTCGGCGGCGTGTTCGGGGGTACCGCCGCGGAACTGCTCGAGGGTCGTATCCAGCGCGACGCCCGGTATCCCGAGCCCGGCGAGGACGACGACCGCCAGCACCCCGAGGATGACGGTCCGGCGGTGGTCCTCGACGACGATGGCGGCGAATCTGTCCAGCTTCATCGGCGGCGGGGGGTTTCCTGCCCTGCGGCCGCACGCCACATATAGCCATCGCCGGCCGGCGAGCCTGCGAGCGGACGACGGATCGGGGGGCGCGGGCGACCCGCGTCGGGCCGGCGACCCCGGGCCGCGGAGCGATGCAGAAAGCGTTAATGGCGGCCGACGGGAGGATGCGTCATGAAGGTAGTCGTCACGGACCCCATCTCGGAGGCGGGGATCGAGGTGTTGCGCGACGCCGGCCACGAGGTCGTCACGGAGTACGAGACGACGGGGGAGACGCTGCTCGAGGCGGTCGCCGACGCCGACGCGCTGATCGTCCGGTCGGGCACCGAGGTGACGGAGGCGACCTTCGAGGCGGCCGACGACCTGGTCATCGTCGGCCGGGCCGGCATCGGCGTCGACAACATCGACATCGACGCCGCGACCGACGCGGGCGTCATCGTCGCCAACGCCCCGGCGGGCAACGTCCGGGCGGCCGCCGAACACACCGTCGCGATGGCGTTCGCGACCGCCCGCTCGATCCCGCAGGCCCACGTCCGGCTGACGGCCGGCGAGTGGGCGAAAGGCGAGTTCCTCGGTTCCGAACTCGACGGCAAGATCCTCGGCGTCGTCGGGCTGGGTCGGGTCGGCCAGGAGGTCGCCAAGAAGCTCGACTCCCTGGGGATGGCGCCGGTCGCCTACGACCCCTACATCTCCGAGGAGCGGGCCGACCAGCTCGGTACGGAGCTGGCCGATCTCGACGCCGTCTTGGAGCGGGCCGACGTCCTGACGATCCACACGCCGCTGACGCCGGAGACGGAGAACATGATCGGCGCCGCGGAGCTGGAGGCGATGGCCGGCGGCTACGTCGTCAACTGCGCCCGCGGCGGCATCGTCGACGAGCCGGCACTGGCGGCGGCCGTCCGCGACGGCACCCTCGAGGGGGCGGCGCTGGACGTCTTCGGCGAGGAGCCGCTGCCGGCCGACAGCCCGCTGCTCGACGTCGACGACGTCGTCGTCACGCCGCATCTCGGCGCCTCGACGGAGGCCGCCCAGAAGAACGTCGCCGTCTCGGCCGCCGAGCAGGTCGTCGCCGCCTTCGACGGCGCCCCGGTGGCGAACGCGCTGAACGCCCCCTCCGTCGACGAGTCGGCGTTCCCCCGCGTCGAGCCGTACATCAACCTGGCGGAGACGGCCGGCAAGATCGCCGTTCAGCTGCTCGACAGCCGGCTCGAATCGATCGAGGTGACCTACGAGGGCGACATCGCCGAGGAGGACGTCGAACTCGTCACCGCGTCGGCGCTGAAGGGCGTCTTCCGGCCGCTGGAGTGGCAGGTCAACGCCGTCAACGCCCCCCGCATCGCCGAGGAGCGCGGCATCGGCGTCTCCGAGACCAAGCGCCGGCAGGCCGAGGACTTCCAGTCGCTGGTCACCGTCACCGTCGGCGACGGCGATCGGGAAGTCGGCGTCTGTGGGACGCTGTTCGCCGACGACGACGCCCGCATCGTCCGCGTCGACGGCTACCGCGTCGACGCCATCCCCGGCGGCAAGATGATGGTCACGCGCAACACCGACGAACCGGGCGTCATCGGCCACATCGGCTCCGTGATGGGTCGCCACGACGTCAACATCGCCGGCATGTTCAACGCCCGCGAAACCATCGGCGGCGAGGCGCTGACCGTCTACAACGTCGACCAGGAGGTGCCCGATGCGGCCCGCGAGGAACTCGAGGCCGACGACCGCATCGTCGAGTCGAAGTACATCAGCCTCAACGGCTGATTCAAGAACGTCGTCACCGAGAAGTGCCTTGATATCGGAGTGAGAGTCAACTCGTCGTCCGGCATTGAGACTCCCGATATTAGTTACTTCAACCTCGGGTCAGCCGATGCTCGTATCAGTGGGGCGTTTATTATGTTGAGTCAAGCAGCGGCCTCATTAAGCGGTGTCCCGACAGGGGCTGTACCCGAGTGCTCCGGAACGGTCCGTGCTCGGAACACGGTAATATGAGTTCTATGTTCGACCCCAAATCACGTCAATCGTCGACGACGAGGTCAACGCTTACAACGGTATCTTCTTCGCTTCCTCAGCTATCCAAGATCAGTCCCTTCGAAACATCTGTAGCCAACATATAGTGTTCCGCCAGCGAACGCGAAGATAACGAGGAGACTATACAGAACGAGGGAGGGTGTCATGTTCGACGAGACGCTCCCATTTACAGTTCGAAGTGCGTCAAGAACTCTCCTGAGAGCAATAATCGGATTAATACCATCAAGATACTGAAACCAAACTGGTCCGACTTTAGGGGTATAAGCCCATTGTGGCGTGGCAAATCGTCCAGTGAAGGCAAGTCCGATCAACGGCCGGACGACCGCTCCCCAGAGACCGTTGTTAGTACTAAAGAGTAAATAGACGCCGAGAACCACTGCTAACGCGCGATATCGCGATGAGACTGCCGCGGAAACGCCGACGACGAACGTCGTCCAGATGACTCCCACGAGTAGAACCCATCCGGCTCCAATGAGAAACGAGTTCAGATAAGGGGCGTCCAAGCGTAACAGAACGATGACTTCCGTGAGAAAGAGCACCGCTACGATTGCCGCGACGACAATCCCGACTCTGGCGATAACTTTTCCACTCATAAGCTCACGACGAGTACCGGGTAATCCGAGCAGATATCGAATCGTACTGGAATCCCGCTCTCCGACAACCGACTGATACCCGACTGCAGTTCCCAGCACTAAGATTGGAAGAAAGAACGCGTGCTCAATTCTACTGGAGAGCGTGCCTATAAATGCTCCCTCTCTACTGAGGTCTATTGATTGCCAAATCACAGGAATAATGATCAGAAGGAACAGTATCACGACTCCTTGGACGACCCAATTTTTGAGCGCCCGATTGAGATCCCCCCGTACGATGGTCTCAACGCGGGATTGGTTATTTGCTGACGTAAGCGGGAGATTACTGTCGTCCACAGTCGTCGCTTGAACTGATGGGAGCATTCGTGTGCTCCAGCTCGGGCCGCTCTTTTCATCGCCTAAATCTGCCCGCTCAAACCGTCGTACGCCAAGAAGAAGCACGATCGCTCCCAATGCAATAAATACTATGATCCCCAAGAGATTGAACCCCAAGCCGATGACCGGCGTTCTAGCCGTCATCATCGATACGGACCACTGAACCATACCGGCAAAGCCTCTGAGTGGATTTAGCCGAAACATGAGTTGTATCCAAGCCGGGGCGTCGGCCAGCGTCTCAAAGTACGGCAACGAGAATGATCCCGTAAATGCGAACGCGAAGAGTGGATGAATGAACGTTCCCCAGAAGGCGAGCACGGGGGTAAACAACGCGTACGTAGCAATGAGCGCGCCAAGCGTCCGATACTGGGAGGAAAACGCCGCCGAGTACCCGATAGTAATAGCCGTCCAAACGATGCCGTATATAAACATCCAGCCGCCCATCACCCAAAACGGGACCAGCGAGCGCATCCCGAACGCCCGCACCGTTTGGATACTCGCGACAGACAGGACCACTCCCAGTGCGATGACGACGACGGACAAACGAGAGAGAAATTTCCCGAGAAGAACATCTCGCCGTGTCCCGGAGAGCCCAAGCACCAGCCGAATGCTCCCCTCGGTGCGTTCGCCCGTGATCGAATTGTACCCGACTGCCGCAACTACGACGAGTGAGAACGAGATGAGATCGGCCATCATCGAGATGACGTGTTCCCAAAGAGTGGTGGACGGACCCGGAGACACGGCCCCGACACTCGGCAGGAACATCACTCCAAGAAGCAACACTGCACCCCAGACCAAGCGATCTCGTAGTACGCGTCGAAAGTCGTTACGGGCGATCGTACGGGCCCGGCTCATGCACTGCTTCCGGTGGCGAGCGTCATAAAGATCTGCTCCAACGACGTTCCGCCGGTGGTAATATCCGTGATCGTGACATCCAGCGCGTCCAGCCGAGTGATGGCGGCTGCCTTCGCTCTGGAATCGGTGTAGGTGAGCCGGAGTGTCCCATTTCGTGCCGTCACGTGTTCAATTCCTTCAATCTCCGTGAGCTGCATGACTGATTCCTCTGGTACGTGCTCAACGGACAGAATCAACGTGGCCGACGCGTTTGTCTGCGCTAGTAGGGCATCGACTCGATCAACCGCTATAAGTTCGCCGGCGTTCATGATTCCTATACGGTCGCAGATAGCCTCGACCTGCTCCATAATATGACTCGAAAAGAGTATGGCTGCGCCTCGGTCGCTCTCTTGACGGACGATCTCTCGAAGAATCCGGGCCCCGTCTGGATCGAGTCCACCGAGTGGTTCATCCAAGATAAGCAGATCGGGACTGTCGACGAGCGCGATAGCTAATCTGAGACGCTGCCGCATCCCATTGGAAAACTCCCCGACGGGGCGCGTGGCCGCGTCACTCAGGTTGACGCGGTCAAGCAGTTCGTGAGGTTCATCGTCCGCGCGTTTCATCGCTATCGCGAAGCGGAGATGGTCAAGGGCCGTGTCCCGCTTGTAGAATCCAGATGCCTCGGGAAGTACACCGAGACGTTCGCGGACCGATCGTGGATCAATTTCCGGGTCGTAGCCGAGAACGGTTACCCCGCCCGAGGTCCGACGGACGAAATCGAGGAGGATGTTGATTGTCGTGGACTTACCGGCCCCGTTCGGGCCAAGGAGACCGAACACCTCACCGTACTCGACTTGGAAGCTTACATCACTGAGGGCTTTTGTAGATCCAAACTGCTTTGTCAGAGACCGGAATTCGATAGCTGGCATATTTGATACTATATTTTGATGTATCGATCCAGACGAATCATCTTAACTCATGGGCAACCGGATGTTTGTCGTGGATGTAGCAACCTGACGACATATATGCTGTGCACCCATACTGGAGCTTTCGCGCGGGCTTCCACTCTGGCTGCCGTCAGCAGGAGGCGCATACTCTTCGTTCACGTCTATAGTCCTGTGATCTGCTCATGGGCGCTACGCGCCGTTCGCACGGCTCAAAAGATATAGATCCGAACGGAGCAAAGATTTTTTACTTTTCATAATCTGGCTGATTCATGAGTCAGACGCTGCGAGAACTGGGGTTCGACACGCTTCTCGTCGTGACGAGCGGCATCGCACTCGCGGCGTACATGCTGGGCGTGCTATTGAATCCGATGTTCGCAGCGGCCGTCGGCTTCGTGCTCGTCGTGGCGGGCGTGGTGACATTCGCACCTCAGCGGGCGCGCGTCACGGCAGGAGCGCTCGGGGTCGTCACCTTCGGGTTGGCGGGGGTCGTCGTGCCACGGGCAGTCGGCTCTCTCGGCATCGGTGACGAACTCGCGATTACGCTCGCCGGAAGCGGCCTAGTGTTGCTGCTCGCCTTCGCACTCCTGCGGCTGACGGTGTTCCGTGACGGGAGCGGGAGACCGGCCTGACGCGTCGAGCGGACAGATGTCTACACGATAGTGGGCAACTCCTCTTTCGTGCCGAATGCGCCGCGTGCGCGCTCGGCGTTCGGCGCACCCTCGGGACCGCCCGGTGAACGGTCGACCCCTCCGACGGTCGGTCTGTGTCCCGACACGGCGGCGTGGTTTCGTCCCCACTCCGGACAGCGTACCGGCGTCGGCTCCCGTGCGAACGCCGCCCGGGTTCGCGGCCGGTCGCGCAGGCGGCTCCGACGGCCCCGACGTCGCACTCGAGCGTACCGCCCGTCCGGGGTCGGTCGGTCGGGCGCTCGTCCCGCCGTCGGGCGGCGGTTCGATCAGGGACGACGGCGAGGGGGAACGCCTATCGGAGTCGAAGCCGACGGCCCCGCCATGGCGGACGAGACGACCGGCCGGCCGCCCCGTCCCGGGCCGGAGGCGCTGTACGGCGACAACCCCACGCCGCCGCCGCTGGAGAACGGCTTCGGCTGGGACGCCGACCCGCTGATGGTCGCCGGCTGCGACGCCTACGTCGACGGCGAGTACCTCTATCAGGACTACGTCTACGACGACCACGGCGCCGACACCCGGTCGGTGTTCGACCAACAGCCCGATGGCCATACGCTGGGCGGCTTCTACTCCCGGCCCACCGGCGACTACCGCTACCCGACCGACCCCGAACGGTACGGTTACAACGCCGCGGACCTGCTGGAGTTCCGCGCCTGCCCTTCCGACGACGGCGTCGTCTACCGAATTACCCTCAACACCATGCTCGAACCCGACGCCGCCGCCGTCGCCGTCGGCGTCGATACCGCCGCCGACCCGGACGACGACAGCGAGGGCCGGCGGACGGACTGGGGCTACGGCCTGGGCGAGATGGGCGCACCCGTCGACCACCGTCTCGTCACCTGGGGGACCGGCGCCGAACTCGACGGGGAGGCCCTGGACGAGGACCGCCTCGACGTCGACGTCCGTCGTAACCAGATCGAGGTCGAGGTGCCGCTGGAGCCCGGCACCGACACCTGGCGACACTACCTCCTCGTCGGCCTCTGGGACGACGAGGCCGGGGCGTTCCGGGAGGTGGCGGTCGACGCCGACGGGAACAGCCCGGGCGGACGGAAGGCAGGCCGGCCGGCGCCGCCGGTGTTCAACGTCGGCTTCCGGTCACGGGACGATGAGCCGATGGAGCGCAACGTCGACCTCGGGACGCTCGTCCCGCGGCTGGCGACGGTGCTGGCGAACGCGCCGCAGGAGCTGCTGGGCGAGCTGGAGGACCCCTTCGAGACGCTGAGGCGGTTCGGCCGGACGGCGAACCTGCTCGAACAGCTGGACGACCCGCTGGATCTACTGAATCCGCTCGGGAGCCCGTTCGACCCCTTCGAGGCGACCGGAATCTCGGAGCTGCTGAACGAGCTGGACCGCTTTTGGCTCCTCGGCGAGGTCGAGGGCGTCCCGCGGGTGCTCGGCGTCGGCAACTGGCGCGAGCACGGCCAGGCGACGGCGCTGGCCGAGCGGGACGTCTCGCGGTTCGGCGCCGACATCGACTTCGGCCGGCTCCGCGACGGCGTCGTCGAGCGGAACGTCCCGGCGTCGGGGTTCCGGACCCACCTCTACCCCTCCCGCCACGAATTCGGGTCCGGCGTCGACCCCCACGCCAACGTCCTCCGGGGGCGCATCCAGCCGTACGGCGTCTACGTCCCCGAGGGCCTCGACGTCGACGGCGACCACGAGGCGGGCGTGCCGATGACGACGGCGCTGCACTCGCTGGGCAACTGCTTCAGCCAGTATCGGGTCTGGATGCCGGGCTACGTCGAGTCGCTGGCGACGGCGACCGGCGGCGTCGTGTTCATGCCGCAGACCCGCGGGCCGGGCATCTGGTACAAACGGAAGGCCGAGCTGGACGTCTTCGAGGCCTGGCGCGACCTCGAGCACCGGATCGACGTCGATCGCTCGAAGGCGACGGTAACGGGCTACTCGATGGGCGGCTTCGGCGCGATCATCATGGCGACGAAGCACCCGGACTGCTTCGGGCGGTGTTACGCGGTCGTGGGACCGCCGGCGGAGGACCCTTTAGAGGGCCCGACGAGCAACCTGCTGGCGACGCCGTCGGTCGTGATGCAGGACCTCCTCGGCGGCGACGACGGCGGCCGACTGTTGTCCATCTTCACCGAGGAGCCGGAGAACGCCCTCCGGCTGACCGACAACCTCCGGCACGTGCCGACGCTGCTGTGGCACGGCGGAGCGGATCCGGTGGTGCCGCTTCTGGGGCCGACCAACTACGCCGCGGAACTCCGCTCGCACGGCTACCGCCACCAGATCGACGTCTTCCCGGCCGCCGACCACTTCTTCATCGCGCTGCAGGACCGCTGGGAGCGCGGCCCGGAGTACCTCGCGGCGGCCGACCGCCCGGACGCGCCGGCGCGGGTGACCTTCCGGTACGTCCCGGACTTCGACTACCCCGAACTGGGCGTCCGCCACGACGGCGCCTACTGGGTGACCGACATCCGGACGGCCGACGGCGCTGACGAGGGACTCGTCGACGCCACCTCGCTGGCCGACGGCCACGCCGAACCGGCCACCGAGAGCTACACCCGCACCGGAACGGCACCGCTGGCGTACACCGCCCGCGGCGTCGAGTGGGAGACACCGGAGGAGCCGACGCGGGGACCGGTCAACGCCCTGAAGATCGAGCTGGAGGGCGTCGCCGCCGCGACCGTCTGGGTCGAGGCCGGCGGCCTCGACCCCGCGGAGCCGCTCACCGTCGAGGTCGCGGCCGACGCCGCGGCGACGTTGACGCTCCGGACCGACGACGGCGACCGTCGCCTCGAGGTCGACCCGGGGGAGACGACGGTCGTGGTCGAGCCCGACTGAGCGGCGGTGTTCAGATGATACTCCGAGATATTCGGTCATCCACCGAAGCCCCATTTGGAAGTCCCGCCCGAAGTCGGGTTTCCTTGCCGCCTTCGCTTATTCGAACAGTGCCGACTGGGCGGTAGTGTTCAGATAAGAACTTGCGGGCCTAGAGACGTAGAAAGCCCTCGGCGCTCTCGACTTCTGCTCGCGGGCCGGAGGCCCGCTCGCACGGCTCGAGGCGACGGAGTCGCCTCGCTGCCCGCGGCTCGTTGCGCGCTTCGGGCGCTTTGCGCCCTTCAGTGCTTACTTCGCCGGGGTCCGCCGAGAGCGCCTCGCCCTTTCAGTCCGCCAGGAGTCGGTTTCGTAGCCGGCAGAAACGGACCGGCTCGCCAGTGCTTATTTGAACACTACCGACCGGGCCGACCCGAGAGTTTTAATCCCGCGGGTGAACAGTACGAATAGCTCAAGATGGTCGCGGACGTCGCTGCGGACCGACGACACGGGCGGCGCCCCGTCGGGGGGGCGCGCTGAGGACATGTCGAGAGAGTACACCTCGAGGGGACGCGATGAGGGACCGTCGCCGCCTCGGCCGGGACCGGAGGCGCTGTACGGCGACAACCCCACGCCGCCGCCGCTAGAGAACGGCCCCGGCTGGGCGGCCGACCCGCTGATGGTCGCCGGCTGCGACGCCTACGTCGACGGCGAGTACCTCTATCAGGACTACGTCTACGACGACCGCGGTGCCGACACCCGGTCGTGGGTGTCGGCCGGACCCGCCGGCGGCAGCTCCCTCGGAGGTGTCCTCTCGCAGCCGACGGGCGACTACCACTACCCCAACGACCCGAAACGGTACGGCTACAACGCCGCCGACCTGCTGGAGTTCCGCGCCCGCCCTTCCGACGACGGCGTCGTCTACCGGATCACGTTGAACACCATGCTCGAACCCGACGCCGCCGCCGTCGCCGTCGGCGTTGACACCGAGGCCGCGCCCGACGTCACCGGCAGCGAGGGCCGGCAGACGGACTGGGGCTACGGCCTGGGCGAGATGGGCGCACCCGTCGACCATCGTATCGTCACCTGGGGCACCGGCGCCGAACTCGACGGCGAGGCCCTGGACGACGAGTGTGTCGACGTCGACGTCCGCCGCAACCAGCTCGAGGTCGAGGTACCGCTGGAGCCCGGCACCGACACCTGGCGACACTACCTCCTCGTCGGCCTCTGGGACGACGAGGAGCACCGCTTCGAGCCGATCGCCGTCGATCCCGACGAGACGACGCCCGGCGGCGCAAAGGAGGGGCGGCCGGCGCCGCCGGTGTTCAACGTCGGCTTCCGGTTCGACGAGCCGTACAACCGGAACCTGGGGCCGCTGGACGTCGGCCGCGGGCTGTTCGACCTGCTGGACGTCACCGGTGTCGGCCACGCACTGCTGGAGCGGCTGCTGGACCGGTCGACGCGGGTGCTCGGCGAGGGCAACTGGCGGGAGCACGGCCAAGCGATGGCGCTGGCCGAACGGGACGTCTCGCGGTTCGGCGCCGACGTCGACTTCGGCCGGCTCCGCGACGGCGTCGTCGAGCGGGACACGCCCGACAGCGGCATCGTCTCGCTGCTGTACCCCTCGCGGTACTACCTCGGTGAGGGCGTCGACACCGACCGCGACGTCCTCGAGGGGCGCATCCAGCCCTACAGCGCCTACATTCCAGAGGGGCTGGAGGAGCCGGCGCCGCTGGTGGTGCTGCTGCACTCGCTGGGTTGTTCGTACACGCAGTACGCCGTCTACACGCCGAACCTCGTCACGGGCCTCAGCGAGCCGAACGACGCGGTCGTGATGATGCCGCAGGCGCGGGGGCCGGGGCGGTGGTATCAGCGCGAGGCCGAACTGGACGTCTTCGAGGCCTGGCGCGACCTCGAGCGCCGGATCGAGATCGACCGCTCGCGGGTGACGCTGGGCGGCTACTCGATGGGCGGCTTCGGTACCTGCGTGCTGGCGGCGCAGTATCCGGACCTCTTCGGCCGGGGCTTTTCGGTCGTCGGGCCGCCGACCGAGGACCCCGTCGAGGGGCTCACCGGCGGGCTCGCCGAGGCGCCGCCGTCGCTGACGACGACGCTGTTCGGCGGCGAGGGCGGCGGCCGACTGCTGAACGTCTTCACCGAGGGCCCCTCCAGCGCCCTCGGGGTCACCGAGAACCTCCGGCACGTGCCGATGCTCATTTGGAACGGGCTGGGCGACCCGCTGGTGCCGGTGGTCTCGCCGGACAACTACGCCCGCCGGCTCAGACAGCACGGCTACCGCCACCAGTTCGACGTCTTCCCCGCCGAGACGCACCTCTCGTTCGGCGCCCGGGACTGCTGGACCGGCATCCCGGAATTCGTCGGCCGCGGGAAGGTCATCCGCAACCCGCGGCGGGTGACCTACCGGCATGTCCCCGCCCTCGATCACCCGGAGGTCGGGCTCGTCCGCGACGGCGCCTACTGGATCTCCGACATCGTCACCCGCGAGGACCGCAACTCCGGGGTCGTCGACGCCGTCTCCTACGCCGAGGGGTACGCCGCCCCGGAGGTCGGCACCTTCAGCGAGTACGGCCGGGAGCCGCGGCGGCATTTCAGCCGGGGCGTCCAGTGGGAAACCCCGCCGGTCGGCGCCCGGGAGTCCCCGGAGAACCGCCTGACGATCCGCCTGGAAGGCGTCGACGCCGTCACCTTGTGGGTCGAGGCGGCCGGCATCGACGTCGACGACGAGATGACCGTCGAGGTCGAAAGCGACGCGCCGGCGACCGTGACGCTCGCGACGCCGTTCGGCACTCATGACGTCGAGGTGCCGGCGGGCGAGTCGACGAAAAAGCTCCTCGTCGACGACCGCGGCGCCGGGTGGGCCGCCGCTTGAGTCTCGCTCGTACTGCGGTACCGTTAAGAACCGTGTGGCTCCAGGCTAGAAACGTCCGATGGAGTCCGTATTCCTGGCGGTCGCCCTGCCGTTCGTCGCCGCAGGTGTTATACCGCCGCTGTATCGGCTGCTGGGCGACCGCGTCGGGTACGTCGGCGTCGCCGTCGCCGCCGTCTCTTTCGGCCTGGTCGCCTCCCGGCTCGGCACCACGGGGAGCGGCGCAGTCACGTGGATTCCGTCCTTCGACGTCGCGCTCCGCCTGCGGGTCGACGCGTGGGCCCTCCTCTTTGCCATGCTCGCCAGCGGCATCGGCGTCCTCATCTTCGCTTACGCCGCCCACTACATGCGCGGCAAGCCGAACCTCTCGCGGTTCTACGCGACGCTGTCGGCGTTCATGGGCTCGATTCTCGGCGTCGCCTTCGCGTCCGACCTCGTCGCA
>PXRZ01000067.1 GCA_003022945.1 Halobacteriales archaeon QS_8_69_73
TACGCCCCGATGCGGGCCATCCGGACGGACCGCTTCAAGTACATCAGGAGCTTCTGGCGCAACCCGAGAGTGTTCCTCCCGAACGACGTGTACGCGAGCCGCGCCGGTCGCGAGGTGCGGGGGCGCTACGGTCGCCCATCACGGGTGAACGAGGAGCTGTACGACCTCGAGGCCGACCCCCACGAACGGCAGAACCTCGCCGACGACGAGGGCCACGCGCAGGTCCGCGACAAGCTGGCGACGACGCTTTCGACATGGATGCACGAGACCGAGGACCCGCTGCTCGAGGGTCCGGTCGTACCGGACGATTACGACCGGATGTTCGACCGAATCGGCCGCCCGTAGTGATGTAGCGTGGGCGGTTACCCGAATCGAATCGTCTCGAGCGCACCGCCGACGGTCGGCGGAAGGTGACCGACGACGGTCCCGGTTCGGCGGCGCTGTCGGGAGCGCGCGGTGATCGACACGCGTCGAAAAAAGACCGGACGAGAGGTGCCAGCGGTCTCGGGGAGCGGTTACTCGCTGAGTCGGATCTCGTCGTCGGTGATCGTCTCGATGGACGCCTCCTGCAGCGGGTAGGTGTCTTCGTCGCGGTCGGCCCAGCCGAGCTTCGACATCACCGTCTCGGTGATGCCAGGGTCGGGATCGACGTAGGCCGTCCCGTGTTCGACGTCGATGACGCGGCCGACTTTGTCGTTACCGTGCTTGATGGGCTTGCCCTCGTCGTCCTCCGTGACGTTCTGTGTCATCGCGTCCCATTGTTCCGCCGCGCGATGATTGAAATCTATGCCTGCAGATGCAAGTGCCGTCCAGCCACTCCACGGTATCAAGCCCCCGACGGCCGTTCGCGGGAGAAACCGGGGGGGCGGCCGGCGCGCTCGTCGGGATAGTCCCGTCCGGGGAACGCGGCGACTCCGGAGGCGATCGATGCCTCGGGTCCTGTACTCACTACCGTACGTCATTTCGGTATCGACCGCACGACGGCGTGCGGTCGTACCGGTACGCGGTTACGAGGGTGTTATGAGACGTTTTTCCAACGAAGTCGATTTCATCCATTTATACAGCAAACACGCCAGTAGGTGCACGCACCGGTCACCGAGATTCCTATCAGTCTCGGATAACGTTCAGGGCACCACGCAAGATAAGCATACGTAGTCAGCACTGCTGGTTTCGACTCGGTGACCAGCCTCTTCCAACCGGGGATAATTTTTAATGCGCGTTACCGTATTTGATGCGTATGGCTAGCAACAGTCGAACAGTAATCGCTGGCGGTGGACGCGTCGGCTTTCGAGTCGCTCGATTTTTCACACAACGCAGAGGTGAGGTGACGATTATCGAAAAGAATCCGGACCAGTTGGACGAGGAGAAGTCGGACGGCATCACCGTAGTGAGAGGTGACGCGACGAATCCAGCCGTGCTGTCGGATGCGCTCACGGACGACACGACCGTCATCGGCGCGCTGACGGACAGCGACAGCACTAATCTCGCAGTCTGCTTAGCTGCGAGAACGTTCCAACCGGATATCCGGACGGTCGCGCGCATCACTAACTCCGATACCGACGAATACGAACAACTCGTCGACGAGGTCGTGTTCCCCGAGCGTGCAAGCGTCAAAACTGCGGTGAACGCACTCAGCGGGAGCGACGTGCGAACGTTCGAGGAGGTTACTGGTAAGATGGAAGTGTTCGATATCCGCGTTGCTACCGATTCGACGGTGGCGGAACAACGTCTCGCCGACATCGATCTTCCAGAAGGCAGTCTCGTGATTTCTGGAGCCGGAGGAGAGCGGACGGCCACCTCTGAAACGCGACTGGAGGCCGGCGAACGGTATATCGTCGCAGCCGATCCCGACGCCGCAGACTCCGTTATTTCCGCGTTTCGGGGAGAGTAATTCGACTACGGTGATCTCGCTGTAATAGTGGAGGAATCGGAGTCGCTCTACTGATTATAACCTTCGGACAGAATGGGAAAGCATTACTACTCACCGACGAGCGGCCTTCCGAAGTCCACAAAAATACAAATATCGTCGCTGAATCTTATCGTTGCTCGAATCTGAACGAGAGATGTACTCCGGAAACGCGTTGGTGCTCGTGCCGCTCCTGTGGGTTGTGGTGACGGTTGGGTGGGTACCGATGCTGCTGTCCGAACGCCTCCGTGATCTCTGTGGCCGATGGCCGACCGGACGAGTTGTCCTGAACTACCCCCTCTTCGTTACCGTCGTCGTCGGCACACACGTCTTGATTTTCCTCGCGGTCGGCATCCGGTTTCCCGCCGGAAGTCCGCTACTGCCGGCATGGGCTTTCGGCTCGACGTTTCTGGTAACGGTCGTCGGCTGGCTGATCGTCGCTGTCGTCCTCCCAGCGACCCGCGACGTGAGTCTCCCCTCCAATAACCGATTGCTTCTCGCTGTCGGCGCAGTCTGGTACGGTGTGCTGGTTAGCATCGTGTTTGCGGTGTTAGCACTGCTGATATTTGCGCTGTTCTTCCCGGGGTGAGTGGATTTTCGGAAGCCGGAGGTTACTCACGGAGTACCGGAGAATCTAAAGATAGCCGAGGCTCTCGAGGTGCCGCTCCGTCTCGGCGGTCATCTCGACGTCGGCGTCGGGGTCGACCGCGGCGTGCTCGAAGGAGTCCCGCCAGGCGTCGAGCCGTTCGCGGAGCCGTCGTGCCCGCTCCGGGCGGTCGGCCAGGCAGTCTCGCCGCTCACGGGGTTTCGTCCGGACGTCGTACAGTGCCTCGTGGCCGTCGGAGCCGCGAACGTACTTGTATTCGGGGGTTCGGATGGCCCGGAGCGACCGGTCGTACTCGCGGACGTGCTCGGAGAGGTCGCCGAACCGTCTCTCGAGTCGCTCCATCGAGGGCTGCGGCGCGGCGTACTCCGCGAAGACGGCTTCGCGGGGCTCGACGCCGGCGCCGGGGTGGAACGACCGGGCCTGACTCTGTTCGCGGAGCCGGGGGTCGTCGACCCCGGTCGCGTCGAGAAGCGTCGGCACCAAATCCGGAAGCTGGACGAGCCGGTCGGTGTCCGGACCGCCGGTGAATGCCCCGCCGTGGACGACGAGCGGAACGTGGAGGAGCGTGTCGGAGAGGTTGTACTGGTGGCCGAGGAAGCCGTGGTCGCCGACGTTCTCGCCGTGGTCCCCGAGGATGACGAACAGGGTGTCCTCCCACTCGCCGGTCGCCCGGAGGGCGCCCCGGAGGCGGCCGAGCTGGCGGTCGACGTAGGCGAGTTCGCCGCGGTAGAGGCCCCGCAGGAGCCGGCAGTCGCGTTCGGTCAGCTCGTACTCGCCGACGTCGTACGCCCGGGGGTCCTGTCGGACCGACCGCGCCTCCTCGTAGCTGGCGTCCGCCGGGAGGAACGGCTCGGCGAACTCCCGCGGCGGGCGGTACTCGATGTGCGGCTCGATGAGGTTCGCGAACAGGAAGAACGGCCGGTCGTCGTCCCGCCCGCGCAGCCATCCATCGATACGGTCGGTCGTCCTCGCGGCGCCGTCGTCGCCGGTCGGCTGGAACAACTCGCTGTAGGCGACGTTGACCGCGTTGACGAGCGGGTTGCCGTCGAAGAGGTCGACGGCCATCCGTCTGAGCTTCTCGGTCCGCTCGCTGGCCCGGACGACCCTCCCCATGTCCGAGTCGGACTGCCAGTACTGCCAACCCTTCCAGAACGTCTCGAAGCCGCGGGCGAACCCGAACTCCTCGGTGATCCAGGTGTTATTGGTGACGCCGATCGTCTCGTACCCGGAGTCCGCGAACGATTCCGCCAGAAGACGGTGGTCCGCGTCGAGATAGGTGTGACCGCCGTGGGCGCCGTGTCGCGACGGGTAGGTGCCGGTGAACAGCGAAGCGTGGGAGGGAAGCGTCCAGGGAGCGGTCGCGAAGGCGCGTCCGTAGGCGGTGCCCGCTATTGCCAGTTCCGACAGCGTCGGCATCGCTTCCGGGTCGGGCCCTTCGGGGTCCGGTCCGACCGGAGTGTCCAGCGCGCGAGCCGTGTCGAGGACGACGAGTGCGACGTTGATTGTCATGATTGGTGTGCCCGACGCCACATGGCCCGGACATGCGGCGTCGCCGTCCGTCGATATCATTGCCGGCAGATGATAAGGATCGACTGCCGGCGAGCGCAAGGCATCGCCCGTGCACTGTCGTTACCCGTGCGGCGCGACCGATTTCGGCGTCGCCGATCGAGACGTATCGGGACGGCTACCGGCCTCACCTGCTTGTTTGCACCTGCAGGCAAAATTTACTTTCTTCAATATGTAACTATCATCGATAGTATGGCGGAGCCACTCCTCGATTATGAACTCGGTGACGGCGTGGTTACGACGGACGTTCACGTCGTCTCCAACAGACAGCCGTATCGGCACGAGTACGACGGGGGGGAAACCGCCAGGGGCGGGACGGCAGGCGGACGGGCGGACCCGGGCGTCACCGTCGATCGGCCGACCGGCGGGCTCACCGCCGGTCTCGACCCGGTCATGCGTCGGCTCGGCGGAACCTGGATCGCGTGGGGCGACGGCGAGGCCGACTTCGCGGTCAGCGACGACAGTAACCGCGTCGCGGTCCCGCCGGAGGACCCACAGTACACCCTCCAGCGCATCCCGCTGTCCGACGAGGAGGTCGCCGGCTACTACGAGGGGTACGCCAACCGGACGCTGTGGCCGCTGTGTCACGCCCAGATTGCTCGCGAACGACCTCCTCGGCTTTCACGTCCCGCTGTACTGCTCGAACTTCCTGGAGTGCGTCGACGACCTCCTCGAGGGCGCCACCGTCGATTGGGCCGAGGGCCGCGTCCACTACGGCGACCGGCCCACGCGGATCGAGTCCCTGCCGCTGACGATCGATGCCGCCGAAATCCGGGAGCTGGCGGACACGGGGACCGACGACGCGGGCAGACGGTTCCGCGTCGAACACGGTATCGACCCCGACCGGCGGCTGATGCTGGGGGTCGACCGGCTCGACTACACCAAGGGCATCCCCGAACGGCTCGCCGCGCTGGAGCACCTCTGGGAGACCCGTCCGGAGCTCCGCGGTGCGTTCACCTACGTCCAGAAGGGCCGGGAGAGCCGCGAGGGCATCGAGGCCTACCGGGAACTGCAGACGACGGTCGACGACGCCGTCGCGCGCATCAACGACCGGTTCGGTACCGACGAGTGGCGACCGGTGGTCAACACCACCGCTCACCTCCCCGCGGAGCAGCTCTACGAACTCTACCGGGACGCTGACGTCGCGCTGCTGACGCCGCTGCGCGACGGCATGAACCTCGTCGCCAAGGAGTACGTCGCCGCCCAGGACGGCGACGACGCCGCGCTCGTGTTGAGCAAGTTCGCCGGCGCCTACCGCCAGCTCGACGACGCCATCGGCGTCAATCCGCGCGACACCCCGGGGACGGCAGCCGCCATCGAGCACGCCCTCAAGATGGACGACGCGGAGCGCCGGGTCCGCATGCGACGGCTCCGGAAGCAGGTCGCCGGCGAGACGGTCGAGGGATGGATCGAGTCGGTCATCGACGCCGCGGCGACGGTCGCCGGTCGCCGGGGGCAGGTGCAGTGAGCCCGGACCCGACCGGGGGCCCCTCGTCCGGAGACCGGTCGTCGGCCGGGTCCTCGACCGGGGACCGACCGGCCACAGGGTCGTCGCCGAGAACCCGGCCGTCCGGCGAGACGCCGCCCCTACTCGGCAACTGGCTGTCGAGGCTCGAGGACGGCCTCTCGCGGTGCGAGCACCTGACGCTGTGTCTCGACTTCGACGGCACGCTCGCGCCCATCGCCGAGGACCCGGACGCGGCGGCCGTGCCGGCCGACGTCGAGCGGGCCCTCGCGGCGCTGGCCGACCGGCCGGGCGTCGAACCCGCCGTCGTCAGCGGACGGGCGCTATCGGACCTCCGCGAGCGCGTCGACCCGGACGTGACGCTGGCCGGCAACCACGGCCTCGAGATGGACCGCGGGGAGCAGGAGTGGGTCCACCCCGCCGCCGCCGAACGGCGCGGGGCGCTCGAGCGCGCCATCGGAGATATCACCGAGCGCCTCGCGGCGTATCCGGACTGTCGTATCGAGGACAAAGGCGTGACCGCGACGGTCCACCACCGCGGGGCCGACGCCGACCACGCGACCGTGCGGGCTGCCGTCCGGACGGCCCTCTCCGACGAACCGGTCCTGGTCGCCACCGAGGGCCGGAAGATAGTGGAGGTGCGGCCCGACGTCGAGTGGCACAAGGGCGAGGCGGTGTGCGAACTCGTCGACGACGGCGAACGCACCTCCGCGGTGTACGTCGGGGACGACGTCACCGACGAGGACGCCTTCGAGGCGCTCGAGGATCTCTCCTGTCGGAGCGTGGGTGTCCTCGTCGGGAACCGTCCTTCCGCCGCCGACTACCGCGTCCACGACGTCGGCGGCGTGCGCGCGTTTCTCGCGTGGCTCGCCGACGAGGTGTACCCCGCAAGCGGGCCCCCGGACGGCGACGCCGGCCCGTGACGACACCCCCGTGACCCAGGTACGAAGAAGAAACGCGGGCAGTCCCCGGAACGCCGAAGGGTCACCGGGTGCCGCGCGGTGGCTCGACCGCCGTCGTCCGTCTTCCTCAGCCCACACGAGGTCCGCTCGACCGGGCGACGGCCAGTTCTTATCAGCCAAAACACGTCGAATACAATCCCTGCTACTGCAAGCAGCGTCCGTATCGGGGTCGGGCTCGATGATCCGTCGATGGCTCGATACCCACGTGCCGTTCGCGACGCGAAGATCAAGTGTCTGGAGTGCAACGCGCCGGTCGTCGAGACCATCGACGGGCGCTTCCTCTGTGTCGACTGCGGAGGGCGTATCCGCGACGGACCGGAAGACCCCTCGGACGACCGGTAGCTCCGCCGGGGTCGCGGCGTTCACGAGAGCGACGCTCCCGTGCGGTCCACCGGAACTCTCCGACATCCGGGTGGCTGTGCCACCGCGCACGTCAGTTCCATTGCAGTCGCGTTCTCGGCGGTCGTCCGGTCGGCTGCCGTCCGTACGCGGTCCCCGACGGTCCGAGGTTTCATTATCTGTCAGTCGAAAGGAAGTTCGTGAGATCCAGTAATGCCGACAATCGTCGTCGCCAACATTCCCGCAGAAGAGTTCGCGCTCCGCGAATCGCTCCGGGCCGTCCCCGATCTCGCGGTAGAGAGCCAGCGGGTGGTCGAGAAGGACAGGGACCTCGTGATGCCGCTCATGTGGGTTCGCGGCGCCAACGGCGAGACGGTTCAGACGGCGTTGGCCGACGATTCGAGCGTCCGCTCGGCTAGCCGCATCGCCAGTTACGAAGACGAGTCGCTGTACCAGATGGAGTGGAAACGGGACGTCGAACTCGCCGTCCAGATGATAACCGAAGACGAGGCCACCATCCTCGATCTCTACGGGACGAGCGACGGCTGGCAGCTGCGTTCGATGTTTCCCGACCGCGACACGCTCACGGGCTACTTCGGCGTGCCGCGGGAGGCCGACCTCGGCGACGTCGCCGACCGACTGGACATCAGCCACCAGGCGCTGTCCGAACGCCTCCGGCGCGGTCACACCAATCTCATCAAGGAGACCATCGGCGTCGGAGCCCCGGAAAAAACCTGACACCGTCGACCGCAACTGTCCGGAACGGCCCGCCGGGAAGTGCGGGGTTCTCGGGAGATATTCCGGCCGGGGATCACGTGAAGACGGGCACGAAAGCACGGCCGGTAGTACCAGAGATTGCGAAGCGAGTCTCGGATCACGGCTCGAAGACGGTCGCCGTCTCCTCGGTCGAGACACCGTGTTCGGCCGACGACGGACTCGGCACCGTTTCGCCGGCGTACCGCGACGCGAGGCTCGCCCGGAGGGCCTCCCGGACGCAGACTCTCGCGGCAGCCCCGACCGTCGTCGCGCTGCCGGCGAAGCGCGTCGCCTCGCCCGCCGGGTCACAGCCGACGACGACGGCGTCGCTCGACGTTCCGGTGACGCCGACGGTCGCCGAGAGCGTCGCCGTCTTCGCCTCCACCGCAGTCGCGAGCAGGCCCACCTGCGCGCCGGCGACCAGGTTCCGCGTCGTGCCCACGAATACGTTGACGGTCCCCGGTCGCCACGCGTCCCTGGGGTCGCTTCCGGGATCGCCGTCGGCGTCCGGGGGGTTCGGGTCGGGGGGTTCGGATCCCTTTCCGGGCATCGGGAGCGTCGCGGGGTTCGAGAGCCCGGCCGTCACGACGGCTGCCACCGACCGGCAGTGGGCGCCGCGGGCGTGTCGCTGCGACACGCCGGTGAGGAGGATCGGGGCCGAAACGGGGCCACCGAGGCGCTCGGCCGCGTACGCCGCGAGATCGGTCCGCTGGAAGCCCTCCGGAACCGTCAGGTTGTATGCGGCGTCGGCCGTCACGGTACCGCCGGGCCGGTCCGCCCCCTTGCTGTCCCCGCCGTCCCCCCCGACCGGAACCGCCGCGTTCGAGAGCCACCGCGTCCCCGGCCGCCGCAGGGTCAGCCGGTCGTCGGTCCGGTCGTACCCGAAGGTCATGCGTCCAGTGCGTCGAACAGCGCCTCGGTCGACTCGCGGTTCCGGACGGCAACCCGGACGTGGCTGCCCGGCCCCCGGAAGGTCGTCGCGTCCCGCAGGACGACGCCCCGCTCGCGGCATCTCGCCAGCAGGTCCGCGGGGTCCGACCCGACATCACACAGTAGGAACGGCGCCTCCGACGGCGCAACGTCGAACCCGCGGGCCGCCAGCCCCGACCGGAGGTACTCGCGCTCGCGGGCGACCCGACGGCGCGTCTCGGCGACGAACCCCGTGTCGCGCATGGCGTGGGCGCCGACGGCGGCGGCAGGGGCGCCGAGCGACCACGTCGGTCGGGCGGTCCGGAGCCGGTCGAGAGCGTCGCCGGCCGCGACCGCGAAGCCCGCCCGCAGGCCCGGCAGCCCGAACAACTTCGTCAGCGAGCGGGCGACCACGGTCCCGGGGCGGCCCGCCAGTGAGTCGCGGTCGGTGAAGCCGAGAAACGCCTCGTCGACCACGAGGAGCGTGTCGGCGCCGGCACACCGGTCGGCGAAGACCCGCAGGTCGCCCGCATCGGGACAGTCGCCGGTCGGGTTGTTCGGCGTACAGACGACGGCCGCGGCGTACGGCGCCGGGTCCGCCGCGAGCAGTTCGTCGTGCGGGACGAACACGGGGTCGCCGCCGGCCAGCTCGACCTCGCGGGCGTACTCGCCGAACGGCCGTCGGGACGACGCGGCCGGCGTCGCAGCCGACGTAGTCGGCGGCCGCCGCCCGGAAGTCGGGGTAGTCGTCGTTCGGGTACGAGCGAGCCGCCGCCAGCGCGTCCTCGTAGACCGCGCGGGTCCCGTCCGGCGTCCGCGGGTTGACGTTCGCACTCAGGTCGACGACATCGGGGTCGTCGCTGGAGCCGTGCGGCACCCGCTCGGCGTCGGCGACGCTGTCAGGGTCCATCGGCGAGCACCTCCGCGACGTCGGCGTCCGCGGGTCGATTGACGTTGACCGCCAGCCGGGCGTCGTGGCTGACCCGGACCCGCTCGTCGTCGCCGACGACGTTCAAACCGGTCGGTGACAGCCGGCGGCCGTCCCGTTTCCGGGTGGAATCGGCGCTGACGCCCAGCGCCTCCTTCAGCGCCGTCGGCACGCAGACCGTCAGCGAGCCGCCGACGTGGGCCGCGAGCGTCCGGTCGACGACTTCAGCCGACAGCAGCGGCAGGTCGGCGACGACCGTGAGGACCGGCTCGTCGACGGCACCGAGGGCCTCGGCCAGGTCCGTGACGTAACCCTCGCCGGCCGCCTCGATGCGGTCGACGCGGCCCCCGAGGTGGGCCGCCGTCTCGGGGACGTGCGGCGACGTGACGGCGTGGACCCGGTCGGCTCGGCTCCTCTCTAGCGCCGCGAGCACGCGATCGACCATCGGGTCGCCGCTCACTTCGAACAGCGGCTTCTCGCCGCGGTCCAGCCGGGTCCCCCGACCGCCGCACATCAGAAGCGCGTCCACGCGACCACCCCCGCATGCAGCGCGACGACGCGGCCGAGCTCGTTGACCGCGCCGAAGACGTCGCCGTTGACGCGCGAGAGCCCGGTCAACAGCGCGGCAGGGACGGCGACGAGCGCCGGGCCGACCAACAGCGCGGGACCGGCGGCGCTCGTGAACCCCGAGCCCAGCCCTTCGTGACTCGCCGACCCGAGACAGGCGACCGTCGCCATGCCGAGTTTCGCGCCGACCTCGCTCGCGACGACGACGGCCGCGGCGGCCGGCGCCGGCAGGTCCGCGAGCGCCAGCCCCGCCAGCGCCAGCCCCGCGACGACGATCGCGACGGCGACGACCGCGCCGACGCCGGTCGTAGTGTCCGTCAGGACCTCGCGCCGGCTGTCGGCGTCGTGGACGACGGCCGCGTCGCCGAGGTCGGCGACACCGTCGAGGTGGGCGATGCCGACCAGTCCGACCAGCGCGAGAATGTAGCCGAAGGCGCCGGCCTCGGCCGGCAGGACGACGAGCGGGACCGCGGCGGCCGCGCCGACGAGGTAGCCGACGAGCGGGAAGACCGCCGGCGCCGTCTGGAAGCGCCGCCAGTCGGCCTCGTCGACCCCGACGGGCAGCCGCGTGAGGAACGCGACGCCGCCACGCAGCGCCGCCGTGAACGCTACAACCACCGTACCACCCCGACGGCCGCCGCGAGTATATACGTCACGACGCCGGCCCGCCGGACGGCCGCGAGCGCGGCCTCGCCGTCAGCGACCGTCGGCAGTCCGGCGACGTCGTTGAGGACGTAGGCGCCGGGCTTCTCGAGTCGGACGGTGAGCGCGGCCGCGAGCGTCCCCATCGGCCAGCCGGCGTTTGGCGACGCCGGCTTTCGGGCGTACCGGCGGGCCCGCCACGGCGCCTCCGGGTCGCCGGCGGCGATCCCGAGCAGGAGCGCCGATAGACGGGCGGGGACGACCATCACGAGGTCGTCGAGACGGGCGCTACCCCATCCGAAGGCGCCCGGGTAGCCGACCATCGAGTCCATCGTGTTGACCGCCTTGACGAGCGTCGCCGCGGCGGCGGCGGCCGGCAGCGAGACGACCGAAAGGGCGACGAAGGCGACGAGCGGCGCGACCAGCCCGTCCGAGAGGTTCTCCGCGAGGCTCTCGACGGCGGCGCTGCGGACCAGCGGCGGCGACATACTCTCGGGGTCGCGGCCGACCAGCGCCGGCAGCGCCTCGCGGGCGGCCGCGGGGTCCGTGTCGCTCCGCTCGAGCACCCGCCGACCGGACGCCAGCAGGAACCGCAGGCTCGATGTCGACCACAGCGTCAGCCCCGCGAGGCCGGCGAGGACGGCCGCCGCGACGGCCGGTCGGCCCTCGAGGGCGACCGCGACCGCCGACAGCAGGCCGTAGACGGCTCCGGCGGCCGCCGCCGGCAAAGCGACCGCGAGAACGGCGCCGGCGAGCCGCGGCGCCGGCCACGACCGGTCGGCGACGCCGACGACGCGGCCGAACAGCGCGACGGGGTGGTAGTCGGCCGGCGGCTCCCCGAGCGTCCAGTCGAGGCCGGCGGCGAGGCCGACGGCCGCCGCCGCGGCCAGCGGGGTCACGACGGCCGCTCCAGCGCCGCCTCGAGCGCCGACAGCGGCGTCTCGCCGACGTCGACGAACCGACCGCCGGCCTCGGCGACGCCGCCGTCGGTCGCCGGGTCGTCGCCGACATGGACGAGCCGCTCGACCGGGACATCGAGCCGGCGGGCGACCGTCTCGAAGGCCCGGATGTCCGGCTTGCGCCAGCCGCAGGCGACGCTGGTGACGACGCAATCGAAGGCGTCCCGGAGGTCGGCCCGGATCAGCGCCCGGCGGGCCAGTTCGGGGACGCTGCAGTTCGAGCAGACACCGACCGGGCCGCGGTCGCGGGCCGTCGCGACGGCCTCGGCAGCCCCCGGGCGCCGCCGGATTTCGGGGTCGAAGGCGGCGACGACGGCCCGCCTGGCGGCGTTGCCCGGTGCCTCGACGCCCCGGGAGGCCAGCGCCGCCGAGACGTGCGCCGGCAGCGGCACCTCGGCGCCGGCCGGCGCGTCGACGTGTCGCTCCCGGTAGGCGTCGCCGAACTCCGGCGGGACGTCGACGCCGCGGTCCCGCAGTTCGGTCGCGATCGCCGCCGCCGGGTCGGCCGGCCGGTCGGCCTCGACGAGCGTGCCGAAGAGGTCGAAGGAGACTGCCACCGTCCGTTCTACCGGAGGGGCCGACTTGAATCTCCGGGGGCGGGTTCGAGAGAGATCAGGCTCCGGCGAATGACGAGGAGTCGGTGGACGACGGATGATGTACTGTCGTCGAAACCAAGTTACAACCGTCCAGAGCCCGAAATGACACACGAGCGGTCACCTGCCGCCGATCTCAACATGAACGGACCGTCACGTACCGACGTACTCGAACGGGTTCCCGGCGTACGGGCGGTCGTCGTCGCCACCTTCGCGGGCGTCGCCGGCGTCGGCGGGTCGTACGCCGTCGCCGGCTTCACGCCGTCGTTCGTCGCCGGGCCGATCGCCGGGCTGATGGCCCGCGGGATGCCGGACATCGTCATCAGGTACGCCATCACGGTACTGGGCGACCTGGGCGACCAGCTGAACCTCGTCACTGCGGTTGCGATCGCGACGGCGCTATTCGCCGGCGCCGCCCTCGCGGGCACCGCGGCTAGCCGCCGGACCGGGGTTCGGCCGGTCGGCCCGCTCGCCGCGGGCGGCCTCGCAGCGGTGATCGCACTGCTGGTGACCGGCGCACCGCTGGCGTCGGTCGGCAGCGGCCTCGCGGTCGGGGTCGTCCTCGCGGTCGCGGCGGTCGCGTCGGTTCCCGAGATCGACGGCGTCTCTGAGGGCCGGCGGCGCGTACTCGGCGGCGCCGCGAGCGCGGTCGGGCTGGCCGGGGGCGGCTATCTCCTCGGTAGCAGCGCCCCGACGGCGAGCGGCGCCGGCCGGCCGCTCGGGGTCTCCGGTGCGCTGCGGTCGGAGATCGACGACCTATTGGGCGCGGCCGACCGGCAGTCCCTCGGCGTCGACGGCCTCGAGCCGCTCGTCTCCGAGGAGTTCTACGAGGTCGACATCAACGCGACGGACCCGACGATCGACGCCGCGGAGTGGGAGCTGACCGTCACCGGTGCCGTCGAACGGGAGGTCAGCTATACGTACGACGAAATCCGCGGAATGGACGCGGAGAACCGCTTCGTCAGCCTCCGCTGCGTCGGCGAGAGCCGCAACGGCGAGAAGCTGGACACCGCCCTCTGGACGGGCGTCCCGATACCCGACCTCGTCGAGCCGGCCGGCCCCGGCGAGGAGTGCTGCGTGATGCTGCGGGCCGACGACGGCTTCTACGAGGAGTTTCCCCTGTCGGCGCTGGCGGACGGCTTCCTCGCGTTCGGCATGAACGGCGAGACGCTACCGCGGGGTCACGGCTACCCCGCCCGGGCGCTCATCCCCGGCCACTGGGGGGAGATCAACGTCAAGTGGATCACCGAGATCGAGGTGCTGGAGGAGGAGGTCGACGGCTACTGGGAGGAGCGCGGCTGGCACGGCACCGGGCCAGTCAACACCGTCGCGAAGCTCCACCACGAGCGACAACTCGACAACGGCCGGATGCGGGTCGGCGGCCACGCCTACGCCGGCATCCGAGGCGTGGGTTCGGTCGAGGTGTCGACGGACGGCGGCAACTCCTGGACGGAGGCGGAGCTGTCCGAGCCGCTACCCGGCGACGACGTCTGGCGGCAGTGGATCCACACGTACGACCCGCCGAACGGCGAACACGAGGTCGTCGTCCGGGCGGTCGAGGCCGACGGCACCGTCCAACCCGCCGACGAGACCGACGCGTTCCCGAGCGGTCCCTCGGGGTGGGTTTCGCGGACGGTTCGCACGTAACGCACCCACGGACCCACGTCGGGCGAACCGACCGACTCGAATCTGGATGCGGAAAGCGCTCTGGCATCTGCTGGCCGGTACGCGAGGCGGGAAGAGCCGGGCGCGACTCGTCCGGGTTATCGATGACCGACCGTGGAACGCCGGCCGGCTCGGCGAGGCGCTCGACCTGAGGTACTCTACGTCAGCACCGGCATGCTCTACTCCGCAGACGGCACCGCGCGGCGGGCGCTACCGCTGCTGCGGGCGCCGGAACCGGCGGCGCTGAGCTTTCTCACGCACGTGTCGATGCGGCAGCGGCCTCGACGACCGATAGGAGCCGCTCGCGGAGCGCCGACGTCCGGGCAGCGACGAACCACCCGTCGCCATCGACGGTACCGTGGCCGACCGACTCGACGAACAGCTCGCCGAGCAGCTGCTCCTCCTCGTCGGGCCGGTAGCAGACGGCGCCGTCGATCCGGCCGCGGGCGAGCAGCCCCCAGTGGATCGTCGGACACCAGCTCTCGAGGCGCCGCTTGCAGGCCGACTCGACGCCGCGAGCGATCTCGTCGGCGACGGCGGCCGCGGCGGGGTCGCGCTTGACGTCGTGGCCGATGACTGACATGACCGTTGCGGCCTCGACCGCTGGCGCCGGCGTCTCGGCGCCGTCGACCGGGGTGGCACCGTACCGGAGTCCGCGGTCGCGGCGACAGACGTAGAGGTCGTCCGGAATGGGGGCGTAGGCGGCCGCCAGCGCCGGCTCCCCGTCGAGCACGAGCGTGACCGCCGACGCGAACGTCGGGAGCCCGGCCTCGAGGTTGTTGGTCCCGTCGAGCGGGTCGACGACCCATCGGCGGTCGTCGTCGCCAGCGTGGCGGCCGGACTCCTCGGCGTCGATCGCGTGCTCCGGGAACGCGTCGGACAACGTCTCGAGGATTCGCCGCTCGGCGGCGACGTCGGCGCTCGAGGTGACGTCGGTCGCCGAGCGGTCGAAGTCGGCAGTGTCGTCGCGGTAGACCTCCCGGAGGTACCGGCCGGCCGCGAGACAGGCGTCGACCGCCACGGGTTCGGCGTCGTCGAGGAGGGACACAGAGTCGGACCGAAGCCGCCGCCGGGCAAGGGCGTTTCGGTGTCGTCACCGGATGACGTTGGACTCCAAGTCCCGCGGGAAGTGGGTGAGCCGTTCGGTGCCGTCGTCGGTCACCGCGACGGTGTCGGAGTGGCGGTAGCCGGCGTCGTCGGTGTAGAGCCCCGGCTCGATCGTGTAGACGTGGCCCGGCTCCATCGTCACGTCGCCGGGAGCGAAGTCGGTGTGGTCGCTTTCGCAGTGGTCGCCCCAGTCGGCGTCGATGTACGGCGGCTCGTGGGCGCCGAGGCCGATGTTGTGGCCGACGTGGTGCCGTGCGAGGTCGGCGACGCCCTGCTCGGCGAGGTAGTCGTTAACGACGTCGTCGACGTGGGCGACCGCGACGCCCGGTCCGAGCGCCTCCATCGCCAGCGTCTGTGCCTCCAGCATCAGCTCAAAGAGGTGGGCCTGCTCGTCGGTCGGCTCGCCGACGAACATCGTCCGTTCGAGCTCCGAGCGGTAGCCGGCGACGTTCGCGGTCGCGCCGGTGACGATGACGTCGCCGGTCGTCAGCCGCTCGTTCGGCGTATGACCGTGCGGGAGGCGGGTCTCCTCGCCGCTGATGTAGCCGGCGGTGACGGGGCCGTCGCCCCGGACCCGCTCGACGTAGCGGTCGCCGAGGGCGTCCAGCATCGCCCGCGAGGCCTCGGTCGACGCCCGCTGGCTCACCGTCGCCGGATGGGCTCCCGGCTCGGTGTGCTCGGCGAGACGACGGTGGCCGAGGTTGGCCCACGTCGCCGACTCCCGGATCAGCGCGATTTCGGCGTCGGATTTGGCCCACCGCATCCGGTCGACCCACGACTGCGTGTCGACGTCGACGAACGCCGACAGCGGCGGCCCCTGATAGCCCATGACACCGGGGGCACCGTCGGCGTCGGCGACGACCGACTCGGCGCCGAGGTCGGCGAGGACGCCCGCGGCCGTCTCGACCGGCCGGCCGGCGGGGTAGTCGAAGTACGTCTCGACCCAGTCGAGGCGGGAAACCGCCGTCGCCCGCTCTCGTTCGAGCCGCGGGACGACGAGCGCGACGGTCTCGGCGGTGACCGCGAGCACGACCGGCCGCTCGGTCTGCACGTGCGCGAAGCCGGTGAGGTATTCGATTGCGGTCGCACCGAACCAGACGCCGGCGTCGGCGTCGGTCGCCGCGAGCCGGTCGCGAACGGCCGCGAGTCGGTCGTCGAACTCCGAGGGCGGCAGGTCGGTCGGCATGCCGGCCCTGTGGGCGCCGGCGACAAAAACGGTCGGGCGGGGTTAGTCCAACGGGTCGGTCCGCTCGCGGACCCAGGCGTCGGCGCCGTACTTCGCGTCGACGAACTCGCCGGCGCGTTCGGCCTCGTCGTCGGTCCACTCGCCGTCCTCGGCACCGGCCCACGACGCGAGGGCGTCCTCCAGTTCGGTGACCAGCCGGGAGCGCTGGAGGTCGTAGCCGCCGAGGGCGCCCGCCCCCGTCTCGACGACGTCGTCGTGGTCGACGAACTCGACGGCGCCGCAGACCCGCTTTTCGAACTCGCCGGGAGCGACGGGCGGGTCGGCGAAGCAGCCGAGGTGGGTTTCGGCGTCGACGTCGAACGACAGCGAGCCGTGCTGGACGATGGCGTCGCGGGTCCGGTACTGGGCGTTGCCGGCGATCTTGCGGCCGTCGGGGCCGACGAGATCGTGGGCCGGGTCGAGCTCCCGGAGGTAGCAGGCCGGCGACCACAGCGCCTCGCGCCGCTCGTCGGCGAAGTCGACGTCGACGCCGAACGCCTCGAAAGCCGAACACACCGGCTGCAGCAGCTGGCGGTAGCTCTCGGTGACGTCGCCCGGGAACGCCTCGGCCGGCGCGACGATGGAGTATGCGACGTCCTCGGCGGAGCCGTGGTAGATGGCGCCGCCGCCGGTCGGCCGCCGCGTGACGTCGACGGCCCATTCTTCGCAGAATTCCCGGTCGACGGTCCCGGGGTCGGTGCCGTAACCGAGCGAGAGCGTGCTCGGGAACCACCGGTAAAGCCGGACGGTCGCCGGTCCGCCGGCGGCGACGGTCTCGGCGGCCACCTCGTCGAGCGCCATCGCCGTCGCGCCGTCGAGCATCTCCTCGCGGATGAGCCGCCAGTCCATACTTCGTGTTGCGCTGGCGGCGACAAAGCAGTTGTGTCCAGGTGGGTGGCGCGCGACGGCCCGCCGGGACCGCAGGCGGCCTACGGTAGCAACTCGCGGTCCAGCCGCTCGACGACCCCCTCGGCGACCGTCCGCAGGTTGACCGTGTCCTCGCGATTGTAGGAGACCAGCGTCTCGAGGGCGCCGTCGACGCCGCGTTCGTGTTCCCGCCACAGCCGGATGGCGTCCCTTCCGGCGAGGTCCGGTCGGTCCCGCTCGACGCCGACCGCCGGCTCGATCGCTTTCAGCCCGCCGGTCAGCCCCGCCCGACGACAGGGGTACATCAGATCCAGATGCGGCGCGTCGATCGAGAGGTCGAACGACGTCTCCAGGAACGGGACGTCGAAGCGGGCGCCGTTGTACGTGACGAGCAGCGGCGCGTCGAGCAGCTCCCGGAGGTTCTCGCGGGTCAGGTCGTCGCCGCGGACGAGCGTCTCGGTGTCGTCGCCGCGGTGGACGCTGACGCAGGTGACCCGGTCGCGGGTCTGGCTCAGGCCCGTGGTCTCGATGTCGAAGAAGCAGGCCGCCTCCCGGAAGTTCTCGTAGAGGCGCCACCGCTCGGCGGACGGGAGCTGCTCGTCGAAGAACGTCGCGTCGCCAGCGTCGAGCCGCGGGCGGGCCGATTCGATGAACGACTCGATGCGGTCGGCGGTCGTCGGCCCGCACAGCGAGGGGTCGAACTCCGCCCACCTGCGGGCGCCGGCCTCCCAGAGCCGCCGCTCGGTGGTCTCGCCGACCCCGTCGACGCCGATGTAGGTGTTCTCCAGTCGCACGACTAATTATGGGGGCGGCGGCCCCTAAATCGCTCGTTCGTACTCGAGTTCGCCGGCGACGGCCGCGGCGGTCTCCGCGCCGCAGGCCCGCTCGAGGAGGTGCAGCGCGAGGTCGAGCCCCGCGGTGACGCCGCCGGCGGTGAGGACGTCGCCGTCGTCGACGACGCGGGCCTCCCGGACCGACGCCTCCGTCTCCCGGAGGTCCGACATCGCGGTCCGGTGGGTCGTCGCCGGCCGGCCGTCGAGCAGGCCCGCTTCGGCGAGCAGCATCGCGCCCGTACAGACCGACGCGACGGTCGCGCCGGCCTCGTGGGCGCGGGCGGCGGCGTCGGGCACCACGCCGCGTTCGCATTCGGTCCAGGCGCCGGGCGCGGCGCGGTCGTTCCAGCCGCCGCCCGGGACGACGACCACCCCGGGGTCCCGGTCGGCGAGCCGGGCGTCCGGAACGATGCGGGCGCCGTGGCTGGCCTCGACCTGGCGTTCGTCGTCGACGGTGACCAACGAGGCATCGATGTCGGCGTCGAGCGCCGCCGCGGTCCGGACGACCTCGTACGGGCCGATAGCGTCCAGCTCGTCGAACCCCTCGTACAGGAGGATAGCGACGTCCATGCGGGCGGTCGGGCCGCCGTCGGCATGAGCCTGCGGGTCATCGATAAACCGTATGTCGCGATAGCAAACCGGCGGGGCGGCATCAACACAGTTTCGGAGGATGGATTTGATGCGTGGCTTCGTTTCATGTTGTCTGTGCTGTAACTGGTTTTCCTGGAGTGAAGTCCGGTTCTACCGAAGATCAGACCGTCGTTATTTCGTCCACTTATATCGTCGTGCCCCGAAGGAGGACCTCGTCACTTGTGTCTCGATACTCGTGGAACGTCTTGAGCGCCCATTCGACGGCGTCATCCAACCCGTTTGTAATAGTGCCGAAGAGCCGCATCGACTCGTCGTAGACGCCCAGACAATGGTTTCTTCGTCGGCGATCGCCAATCCAAACGATAGCTCCTGGTCAGTTTGCCAGAGCATACAGGTTTCACCTCCTAAGCAGGCGTGGAGTTCCTCAGAGTACGTCGACCAGAGTTCGTCTATTACGTCACCGCTCACAATGATATCAACTTTCGCGACGAAAGCGTTGAGGCCACGACGGACTTTTGCAATGGCGACTCCGGAGGCCGACGTACCTGCTTCATGGGGACGCATACGTCTCCCACGTTTCGACGTACCGATATTATGACCGCGGTGCTGTTGATGGATGTGATGACGATGCTGATAAAGAGATCAAAGTCGGAAACGCCGCTGGAACGGCCGGTTACTACATCTGAAATGATGAGCCTATCACGTTCGGCTGATGATATCTCGGCGGGAAGAATTCGTGACGAAAGACGTGGATGGACTATCGGTCGGGCGCTGGATTACGTCCCTCCGGTCTGCGAGAGAGGAGAAGTGCCCCAACAAGTCCGGGGCCCCCCACAGCGACAAGCATCTCCAAGAGCACTGCACCCACGAGTGTCAGGCTGACCCCACAGAATCCGGCCAGACAGGCCCGGGGCCCTTCTAGCGAGAGGAGGTCTCCACCGAAGAGACCACCGGGAGCGACGAAGATGGCAAACACGAACAGCATGGCGACCGGCCAGCCATATGTTGTGAACCGGAACGCTGTCGCCGAATCGGTGTCCCGGAGGCGCGTGACGAGTCGCTTGCCGATCCAGAGCGGGAGTGCAACGAACACAAGGAGGGTCGCAACACCAGTCGCAAGGAGGGTCGCTGGGATCTCCCACAGTTCCGGATCAATGCCACCGCTGGCAATAGACCAGATGACGCCGATGCCGAGGATGTACAAGAGGCCAGCCTCGTAGAGCGCTCCCGTAAGAGCTGTGCGGAAGTCGTCCGTGCCGGTTCGATGGAATCGGTGTGCAGCTAACGTCACCGGGACCGAAATACCGACCGTAATCACGAACACGAGCGTCGGGATCAGTCCAGTCGGAAGCACCATCTCAGGCAGCCACCTCCGTTGTGCGTATCATGAATGCACGTTGATGACCACGAAACGTAAATCGCTCTGTCGTTCAAATTCGATTTTGAGCGATGGAGATCATGCCAGTCACCGGTGTTCCACCCACCACCACAAACCGGTCAGCAATGGCACGAACATCCCGCCGAGCATGAATTCGACGCCCAGAATCGAGAGCGCTGTTCAAACAAGCGATCCGTCCACTCCGCCAGCACCCAGCCCGAACCCCTGATAGACGTACAGGAGCACGCTCCCGATGAACAGGGGGCTGGTCGCGCTGATGAGTCGCTTCACCACGTCAAAGAATCCGCGCTTGCGCTCGTCGGTTCCGACAAACACGATCGTCGGTTCGGACGCGGGGGCCGTACACGTTCATTTCAGCTCCCTTCTCCGAGTACCGTGTGTCTGCGACTCTGAGGAGGCCCGCGTCGGCAAGGTTGTCGAGGTGTAGGAGACGTTCTGGATGGACATATCGAGGCGGTCGGCCACTTCAGACGGGGGAGCTGGTTCATCGTAGATTGCGGTGAGGATTCGTCGGGCGGTTTCCGAAGAGAGGGCTTCAAACACGTCCGCTGTTGCGTTTAACTCTTCCCGTCAGCTGAGAGCGGTGTCGATCGCCACGCTGCCTACTGAACGGCGCAGTCCGAGCGGCGTGCGTGGCACACGGCGCACCGGAAGTCTCGGTCGGTCCGACCGCGACGGTCCGGCACCGTCGAGAGCGGACGGTCGGACTCGCCCCCGCCGCGAGCCTCCGCACGGCGCGGCGTACTCCGTCACCAGTCCCATGAGTTGGGGTCGTCGCCCAACGCGGCTTCGGTCACGGCACCGCCGCGGGGGGCGTCGTCACGACGCCCCTGCTGGAGCGCTATCGTTACCGTCGTCCCGTTCTCGGCGACGACATTGACCTCGCCGCCCATCTCGGTCACCAGCCAGTTCACCATCCACAGCCCGAAACTGCTCCCGTGGTCAACGGGAGACTCACTGGCTTGTCTGAGTACGCGTGCCTCCATGGCCGGCAGTCCCGGCCCGTCGTCGCGCACCTCCACGGTGACGCGGCCGTCGTCGTCCGGCGGCACCACCGCCACCGTCACCTGCGATCCACCGGCGGCGATGGCGTTTTCGACCAGCTCCACGAGCACCATCTCCAACCGGTCGGTCGCTATCGCCCGCTGGACACCCGGCAGTTCACACCGGATCGTCGTCTCAGGATGCGTCTCCCGTAGCTCCGTGACGGCCCGTTCGACGACCTCGACGACATCGAGCGGCCGTGGCGCGGGGTCGTCCCGGAGCGCCGTCTCGACCGTTTTAGCCTTCTCGCTCACACGTATCAGGTCGCGGGCGGTTCCGACCATCATCTCGGCACGAGCCGCTACGTCGTCGTCGGCGGTCGCCGCGATGGTTTCGCCCAGTCCCGCGACGACGTTCATGTCGTTGCGGAGGTTGTGGCGCAACACCCGATTGAGGACGCCGACCAGCCGCTCGCGGCGCTTCCGGCTGGTCACGTCGCGCTGAATGCCGATGAAGTGGCTCGTCTCGCCGGCCGAGTTCGCGACCGGCGTCACCGTCAGTTCGTTCCAGAACGGCGTTCCGTCGGCCCGGTAGTTCAACAGTTCCGTCGTGCGGGTCTCCTCGTGCTCGATCGCGTCTCGGATGACGTCGACCGCAGTCTCGTCGGTGTCGGGTCCTTGGAGGAACCGGCAGTTCGCCCCGACCGCGTAATCCCGGTCGTATCCCGTCAGGTCAGTGAACGCGTCGTTGACGTACACGAGCGGAGCGTCAGGTTCGGTCGCGTCGGCGATCGAGATGCCGACGCCCGCTTCGTCCATCGCTCGCGTCCGCAACCGCAGCTGCCGTTCGCGTTCTTTGCGCTCGGTGACGTCTTGGAAGGTTCCCCGCAGCCGCACCGTGTCGCCGTCCTCGCGGGTAGGCCGGCCTTGGACACGCACCCAGCGGAGGTCGTCGTCGGCCGTAACGACCCGGAGTTCGAGGTCGTACGGCTCACCGTCCTCGATGGCGCGGTCGTTGGCCACCCGTATGTCCGACCGATCCTCCGGATGGTAGAACGAGAGGGCGTCCTCGACGGTGGGCGTGAAGGTCTCGTCCACGCCGTGGATGCGGCAGACTTCGTCGGTCCAGTAGAGGACTCCGGTCCGGCAGTCGTACTCCCAGCCGCCGACGCTGGCGAGCTGTTGGCTGTACGCGAACAGCTCCCGCTCGCGGGCCAGTTCCCGTTCCCGCCGGACCCGCTCGGAGATGTCCCGGACGATGCCCTGGATGTAGCGGCCGTCACTGAGTTCGACGGTGCTGGCGCTCATCTCGATCGGGACCCGGTCGCCGTCGGCCGTCCGGAACTCGAGCTGGCCGCCGTCGGGCAGTGTGCTCGTCGTGTCGCCGGCGGCTGCCAGGCCCTCGAGCAGTCGCTGGCACTGGTCGCGGCCCTGCGTCGGATGGAGGTCGAACACGGTCATCCCTTCGAGGTCGGCGCTATCGTAACCCGTGAGTGAGATGGCCGCTTCGTTGACGTCGGTGATCTCGGCGGTGTCGGCTTCCACGAGGAAGATGGCGTCGGGCGCGGCCTCGACGAGGGTACCCCGGCGCTTGTGCGCGTCCGTGAGCTCCGCCTCGTAGCGGGTGGCGGCCAGCTCCCGGCCGAGTAGCCGCGCGAGGAGTTCGACGAACGCCTTCTCGCCGGCCTCGAAGCTGTCCTCTCGGGCGGTCTCGTCGACGAAACACACCGTCCCGTAGGATTCCCCGCGAACGAAGATCGGAGCCCCGAGATAGCAGGCGAGCCCATGTTCCTCGTACGCGGGGTCGTCAGCCCATCCTTCCTCGGGGGCGTCGGCGAGGGCGACCGGCGAGTCGGCGTCCATCGTGCGGCGGCAGTACGTCGTCGCCCGGTTCAGGGTCTCCCCCGGCGGAAACAGGGTTGCGGGGCCACCGGCGCTGGCGACGATCTCGTGGATGCCAGCTGCCTCGTCGGCGCGTTCGATGTGGCCGTTCTCGACCCCGAGATACTCGCGGCCGAGCGCGAGCGCTTCGGTCTGTTTATCCTCCAGCGACAGCCCATCGGCGGACATGACCTCGTAGAGGCGCTGTCTGATAGTGTCGCTCGGATCACCTGGTGTACTAGCTGACATGGTGCGAAGAGAACCAGTCCTTGGTTCGTTTTCGACGAATAAGGATTGTGTCCGACCGGTTTAGGTTTGGTGTTGGTATCACGCTATCGGACCGCCTCTCGTCTGACGCTGGCTGCCGATGCGTTTCTCGGACTCCTCTCGGGTGGCGTCCCCCTCGGGGTCGGCAGTAGCAAAGGATCACGGCGATCGCTACGGGACGGTCAGTTTCCGACGACCACGTTCCCGCGACGACCCGGACCCCGTTCCGACGAGCCGGAGAACCCGCGAGTCTCGGAATCAGGTTACGTCGGCGTCGACGTCGACGGATTCGTAGGCCCCCTCGTCGAGTACCGCCCGAAATCGCTCGACGGCGCGGTGGACGTCCTCGAAGCTCGTGTACAGCGGCGACGGACAGACGCGGACGACGTTCGGCGGGCGGTAGTCGACCACGACATCACGCCGTTTCAGCGCCGCGGCGACCCCCTCGGCGGCGGGGTGCTCGACGGCGACGTGGCCGCCGCGACGCGCCGACTCGCGGGGCGTGCCGACCGAACACTCCGGCAACCGCTCGTCGGCGAGCTCGATCAGGTACTCCGTCAGCGCGACTGACTTCTCGCGGACGGCGCCGATACCGGCCGCCTCGAGAACGTCGAGGGCGCCCTCCAGCGGCGCCAGCGACAGCAGCGGCGGCGTCCCGATCTGGTAGGTCGACGACGCCGACGGAGTGCGCGAGGTCGAACCCCGCCAGCGCGCCGTGGTCGTGGGCCGCGGCGGTCAGCCGCTCGACGTCGAACAGCTGGCCGGACCGGTACAGCACCGACGGCATGAACAGCAGCTCGACGTCGTCGTCCAGTGCGTCGATCACGTCGGCCTCCTCGACGGTTCGGCCATCCCTCGATTCGACGACGACGAGGTGCTCCTCGGGGTCGAGCCCCCGGCGGCGGAGCTGCGCCCGCAGCGCGTAGTGGTCAGACGGGAAGTCGAGTTCGTTGACGACGATTGTCCCCGAATCGAGGAAGGTGTCGACCAGCGCGTGGACGTTGACCGTCGTGGCGTTGGCGACGACGACCTCCTCGGGGGCGGCGCCGACGAGGCCGGCCACGCGGTCGCCCAGCCGCTCGGCGTAGCCGAACCACGGCGGGTCGCCGTCGGTCCACCCCTCGATCGCGAGACGGCGCCACTCCTCGCGGACCCGCTCGAGCGTCCGGGCGGCGTCCCGCGAGACCGGGCCCAGCGAGTTGCCGTCCATATAGAGCCCCGGCGGGTCGAACCGGTCGGCGAACGCCGACAGCGGGTCGGCCTCGTCGCAGGCCCGGGCGTGCTCGCGGCTCGTGTCCATACCGGGCGGTCGGCCGGCGGCCACAAGTGGCTTCCTCTCGGGCCGCAAGCGGCCGTCCATGGATCCCGAGTTGGAGGCCGCCCTGTCGGCGCTGCCCGATATCCCGCCGTGGCACGCGCTGTCCGTCGAAAGCGCCAGACGGCTCGAAGACGAGCTGTTCTCGACCGACGTCGACCACGACTGCACGGTCCGGGAGTTCGCCGTCGACGGCCCCGGCGGCGACCTCCCGCTGCGGAGCTACCGGCCGGCCGACGACCCGCTGCCGACCGTCGTCTTCCTCCACGGCGGCGGCTGGACGCTCGGAACGCTGGACTCCGCGGAGAGCATCTGCGTCGAGTTAGCCGAACGGGTCGGCTGTCTCGTCCTGTCGGTCGACTACCGGCTCGCGCCGGAGCACCCGTTCCCTGCGGCCGTCGGTGACGCCCAGGCTGCCGTCGAGTGGGCCGCCGAGCATGCCGGGTCGCTGGGCGGCGACGGTACCGTCGCGGTCGCCGGGACCAGCGCCGGCGGCGGGCTGGCGGCCGCGACGGCGCTCCGTGCCCGTGGGGCGGGGCCGGACCTCGCCGCACAGCTGCTGCTGTATCCGATGCTCGACCCCGGGCTCGACACCGACTCCTGCCGGGAACACGCCGACGCGCCGCTGCTCACCCGGGCGGACCTGGCGTGGTTCTGGGCGCAGTACACCGACTCGCCGACGCCGGCGTCGCCGTCGACCACCACCATGCGCCATCGCTGTGTCACGGCTTTTGCTCGCTAACGGACCGCGTGTCCGCCGCCGACGAGGCCGTCGACGAGATCGCCGCCTCGCTCGGCGACCGGCTCGCGTAGCGCCGGCGATTTCGTATCGTCGCATACGGTTTATCGCGGATGACGCCGCACACAGGGCGCTTTTGACCGCTCGCCCGCTACGTGAGGTGAGATGGTCCAGAACGTCGCGACGCAGGTGGCCGAGCTGGAGCCGGAGGACTTCCATCTCCTCTCGGGAGTCGAACATGGGATGCGCTTTTCCGAATGGGTCGCGACGGGGAAGATCTCGGAGTTCTCCCGGCTGGACGGCGAGGAGGTCGACTACCGGCTCGACCGCTGCATGGACCGCGAACTGGTCGAGCGCAAGACCATCCAGTACACCGGCTACCGGCTGACGTTCGAGGGATACGACGCCCTCGCGCTGCACACCTTCGCCGAGCGGGAGACCGTCGACGGCGTCGGCGCGCCGCTGGGCGTCGGCAAGGAAAGCGACGTCTACGAGGCGCGGTCGTTCGAGCCGCTGGCGCTGAAGTACCACCGCGAGGGGTACACCAACTTCCGGGAGGTCCGGAAAGAGCGGGACTACACCGCCGACAAGGAACACCTCTCGTGGCTCTACACCGCCCGGAAGGCCGCCGAACGGGAGTACGAGACCCTCCAGGGGCTCTACCCGGACGTGTCGGTGCCGAAACCGGTCGATCAAAACCGCCACGCCATCGTCATGGAGCGGGTCGACGGCGTCGAGCTGTCGCGGGCCGACCTTACCCCCGCACAGGTCGTCGGCGTGCTGGAGCTCGTGCTCGAGGAGATGGCCGCCGCCCACGCGGCCGGCTACGTCCACGCCGACATGAGCGAGTACAATGTCTTCGTCTCGGCCGACGGCGTGACGGTCTTCGACTGGCCGCAGGCGGTGTCGACCGACCACGACAACAGCGACGAGCTGCTGGAGCGGGACGTCGAGAACGTCCTCGGCTACTTCGAGCGGAAGTACCCCAACGAGACGCCCGACCTCGATGCGGACGCACTAGCCGGCGCGCTGGCCAACGACAGCTTCGACGGCGTCGCCGGCTGACGCGAAGGGTCGACCGCCGGGGGTCCGGACCACACCCCTGCGTAAATCGTATGCCGCGATAGGAAATCCTATTATGTCGGCCGCGGCGACGCCAAAGGGTCGGCCACGTATGGAGCCGCCGCTGTCCGCGTCGAGAACGGGGAACAAAGAGCGCGGCTCAGTCCATGTCGGCCAGCGGGCCGAAGTCGTCGACCGGTAGCACCGAGTAATCGATCGTGAGGGTGTCCTGCGTCGCGCGAATCTTCCCGACGAACGCCGAGATGTCCTCCAGTGAGCCGTCGAGGACGAACAGTTCCATGCAGTGGTGGCCGCCGACGTGGCTGTGGAAGTTCGAGGCGACGAGCGCCTCGTGTTCGTGGCGGAGCCGCATCATCCGCTCCTCGACGGTCGTCGTCTCGTAGTCGAAGAGCACGGTGACGACGCCCATCAGGTCGCGGCCCTCGAGCGTCCGGTCCTGGAACTCCCCGAGCAGGTCGCGGCTCGCCTCCCGGAGCACCTCGCTCCGGCCGGTGTAGCCGTGTTCGTCCGCGAACCGGTCGATGCGCTCGACCAACCCTTCCGGCATCGAGACGCTGACGACGCTCACGTAACAACTCGAGCCCGAAGAAATATTAAGCCTTATTGCTTCGGTGGCGCCCCCGACGCTGGCGGCCGGGGCGGCGGCGTTCCGAAGTGCTTAACCGACATCGTGGAGTACCTCCGGCAACTCGCTGGACGACGGGCACCGGCGGGCGCCTGTACACGCAGGTCGGGATGTGACCGCCGCGGCCGACGGCCGCCGGGGTTGAACCACGCAACGCCCGTGGTGAACACATGACACGAAGCTTCTACTCGCACATCCGCGAGGCGTGGAAGACGCCGAAGGAGGGAAGACTCGCCGAACTGCAGTGGCAGCGCCAACAGGAGTGGCGCGACCAGGGCGCGATCGAGCGCATCGACCGCCCCACCCGGCTCGACCGGGCACGATCGCTCGGCTACAAGGCCAAGCAGGGCGTCGTCGTCGCCCGGGTGTCGGTCCGGAAGGGCAGCGCCCGCAAGCAGCGTTTCAAGGCCGGCCGCCGCTCCAAGCGGCAGGGCGTCAACAAGATCACCCGCCGGAAGAACCTCCAGCGCATCGGCGAGGAGCGGGCCTCCCGGAAGTTCCGCAACCTGCGCGTCCTGAACTCCTACTGGGTCGGCGAGGACGGCTCCCAGAAGTGGTTCGAGGTCATCCTCCTCGATCCGGAGCACGGCGCCATCGAGAACGACGACGACCTCGGCTGGATCTGCGACGACAGCCAGCGGGGCCGGACGTTCCGCGGCCGGACCTCCGCGGGCCAGCGCGGCCGCGGCCAGCAGCAGCGCGGCAAGGGCACCGAAAAGACCAGCCCCAGCATCCGCGCCAACGGCGGAAGCGGAAAGTAACCGCTCTCGACCGACGCGGCCGACGGCGCCGCATCGGGCCGCGCGCTTTTGTGACCGCGCCGCGATTTGTCGGCATGCGGAACTTCAACGTCGGGACCGTCACCGGGATTCCGGTCCGGCTCAACGTCACGTTCGTCCTCTTCCTGCCGGCGCTGGCGTGGCTCATCAGTCGGCCGGCACAGCTGTCGCTGTACGCCGACGTCGTCGGGCGGGTCTCGCCACAGACGGTCGATGTCGCCGCCCTGCAGGCCGGGCGGACGCCGCTCGCGGTCGGCGTCGTCGGCGCCGTCGGGCTCTTCGTGGGGGTCCTGCTGCACGAACTCGGTCACTCCTGGACCGCCCGGCGGTACGACGTCACCATCACCTCCATCACGCTGTGGATCTTCGGCGGGATGGCCCGCATGGACGACCTGCCGGAGGACTGGAACGTCGAGTTCTACGTGGCGCTGGCGGGACCGGCGACCAGCCTGCTGCTGGCGGCGGGCTGCTACGGGCTGCTGTTCGTCGTGCCCGGAGACCCGGTCGTCGTCTTCCTGGTCGGCTGGCTGGCGGTCGTCAACGTCTCGCTGGCGGTCTTCAACATGCTGCCGGCGTTCCCGATGGACGGCGGCCGCGTGCTGCGGGCGCTCCTGGCCCGGTCGCGGCCGTACGCGGAGGCGACCCGGACCGCCGCAACCGTCGGCAAGGGGACAGCCATCCTGCTGGCGCTGGCGGCCGTCGTCTCCTTCGCGCCGGTCATGCTGCTCGTGGCGATGTTCGTCTACGTCGCCGCCGGCGCCGAGTCGCGGGCGGCCGTCCTCCGGGAGCTGCTGGGCGGGATGACCGTCCGGGAACTGATGTCGACGGACGTCCGGACGGTGACGCCGGACGCGACCGTCGAGGAGTTCCTCGACCGGATCGCCGCCGGCCGGGCGACCGCACACCCGGTGATGGTGATGGACCGCGGGACCGTCACCGGCCTCGTGACGCCGGCGGCCGCCCGGGCGGTGCCGCTCGGGGAGCGCGCCGGCCGGACCGTCGCCGACGTGATGGACGGAGCGCCGCCGTCGGTCGCCCCGACGGACGACGCCTTCGAGGCGCTGCGGGCGATGAGCGGGGCGACGAGCGACCGCGTACTCGTCGTCGAGGACGGCCGGTTCGTCGGCCAGGTGACGAACGAGGACCTGCTCGACGCCATCGAGGTGCTGCAGGGCATCGACCCCGGACAGAACGTCGAGGTCCCGGACGGCTACGCTTGATGATGACGATGATCGTCGCGGATCTGTACCGTCACTCGTCAGGCGAACCGGTCGCGTAGCGCGGGTACGGCCTCGTTTTCGTCACCGAGCTGAAAGCTACCGCAATAATCGCTACGACGCGGCGCGGGTTTATGCCCGAAGCCGCGGCCACCCTCGCCATGGGACACCGGACGCTCGTCGCATACGACCGCGACGGCTACGACCTCCACTACGCCCACTGGCCGCCCGATCCCGCGGCCCTCGCCCCGGAGACGCCGTTCGGCGGGCCGCCCGACGACGAGGTGGTCCGCGACCGCGTGGCCGACCTACTGGAGCCGATCGGCGGCCGACTGGCCGACGATCGCCGCCACGCCGTCGACCCGGAGCCGCTGGCGACCGGGCTGTCGTTCGAAGCGGTCTGTCGGCGGATCGACCCCCTCGAACACGAGGCGCTGTACGTCGTCGACGCGGACTTCTCGGTGCGGCGCTACCTCGTCGTGGGCCTCCGGGCCGGCGGCCGCCGCCGGACCGCCCTCGTCGGCTACGACGCCGATGGCGACGCCGCCTACCTCCGGGGGTGGCTGGCCGGCGCCCGGGCCGTCCGCGCCGTCGTCGGCGCCGAGAAAGGAGCGATCGCCCGGGCGCTGCGGTGGCTCGACCCCGCCCGCGGGACGGTCGTCTACCCAGTCACGGCCGGGCGGGGCGTTTAAGCGGCCGACCCCGCTACCCCGAGGCGTGCCGAGTGACGAGTCGCCGGCCGGCGTCCGGACGCTGACGGCGCCCGACGCCGCGAGCGCCGCCGCCCTCGTGACCGACGGCCTCGGGGCCGACGCGCTCGTTGCGCTGTTCGGCCGCTGTACCGTCGACTACGAGGGCCGGGCGGCCTCGGAACTCGGGCCGGGCGACCGTCACGTCATGCTGAAGCCCGACGGGGCGGCGCTCGTCCACACCGACGAGGGCCAGCAGCCGGTCAACTGGCAGCCGCCCGGCTGCGAACACGACTGCCGGGCGACCGAGGGGGCGACGGTCGTCGAGAGCCGCCGGACGAGCCCCGAGGAGTCGCTCGTGGTCCGCTTCTCGACGGTCGCCCACGCGGCCGCCTTCGACGTCTCCGACCACGAGACGCCGGAGGTAATCGGCACCGAGGCCGACCTCAAGCGGCGAATCCTCGAGGAGCCGTCGCTCGTCGAGGACGGCTTCACGCCGCTCGCAACCGAGCGGAAGACGCCGGCCGGCGCCGTCGACGTCTACGGCGAGGACGACGCCGGCCGGACGGTCGTCCTCGAGCTGAAGCGGCGGCGGGTCGGCCCGGACGCCGTCGGCCAGCTGGACCGCTACGTCGGCGCCCTGCGGCGGGATCTCCACGCCGACGCCGAGGTCCGGGGCGTCCTCGTGGCGCCGTCGGTCACCGGGCGGGCGCGGGCGCTGCTGGCCGAGCGGGGCCTCGAGTTCGTCCCGCTGACGCCCTGAGCGAGACCCGGAGTTCGTCTCGCCGGGCTCAAACGAGGCCGACGGCGAGAACGGCGAGGGCGGCGACGACGACGGCCGCGGCAGCGGCAGCGGCGACCAGCCGGGGGTTCTCCATCGCCTTCCGGTGGAAGGGCATCGCCTCGTACTCCCGTCGGAACGCCTCGGCGTTGCCCTCGTCGAAGAAGTACTTCGTGTCGCGGAAGAACTCCGCCGTCACTGCACAGCCGGTACAGACCGGCTCGCCGGTCAGCCGCTCGGTCTCCGTGTGCGTCTCGCAGCTGACGCTGCCGCAGTTGTCACAGTAGGTGTACGGTACCAGTCCGTCCTCGCAGTGGACGCAGCGGCGCACCGCGTCCCGGCGGACGACCCGACGGGAGCCGGCGGCGTCGTAGGCGAGGCCGTGCTCGTACTCGTCCAGTGTGACGACGGCCTCGACCCGGGGAATGTACAGCGACCGCACCCGCTGGAGGTCGACGTCGTCGGGTGAGGGCCTGCAGTCCCGCCGGTAGGTGACGTTGTTGTCGCCGGTGTAGGTGACCGTCGTTTCGAGGGCCGAACACAGCAGCTCCGCGGCGGCCTCGCGGTACTCCGCTTCGGTGCCGTCGAACCGCTCGATTCGGCCGTCGTGTCGCCCCCGCGCCGCCTCGAGGGCGACCGGCTCGACGCCCGTCAGCTCCAGCAGGTCCGTCGCCGGCGTCGTCGCGGCCGGGTCGTCCGCCGGGACGACGACGCGGTCCCGGCGGTCGACGCGGTGGATGACGCCGACGCTCGTCTCGAAGGTCGCCCGCGTGACGGCCTCGACCTCGACGACCGGCCGGTAGACGACCTCGACGTCCGGCGCCGGTAGCGCGGCCCGCGGCGGGGCGTCGTCGACGTCCTCGAAGACCTCCGCGAGCGCCAGCCCGGGCTCGCCGACCGGCAGCGTCTCCTCGCAGATGATCTCGATGCGGCCGTTGTAAAGGTCCATCCCAACCGCCTCGCCGAGCTCGCGGAGGTCGTCGCCGTCGACCAGCTCGACCGGGTGCGGGTCGCCGGCCTCGCGCAGCCCCTCGGCGTAGGCCTCCGCCGGGCCGGTGAACCGGCCGGAGGTAACCACCATCCCCTGCGTCGGTCCGTCGTGATCGTAGGTGGCGGCCGCCGAGTGGAGCTTCTGGACGACCGGCCGCGAGACCGTATCGGTGTGCTTGCACTCGACGACGTGGGCGGTCTCCCCGTCCCGCATCGTGACGTCTCGGCCCTCGTCGGCGACGCGGGCCGCGACGGCGACGTCCTCGTAGCCGTGGGCGCGGAACAGCGACGCCACGGCGTCCTCGAACTCGTAGCCCGAGAGCTCGTCCAGCAGCGTCACTGCCGGCGGGTGGGCGCCGAGCGACAAAAGTCCGGGGCCGTCACAGCGCCTGGATGACCTCGCGGACGGGCTCGAGGTCCGGGTCGGTCCACCCCTCGGCGTCCGACCACGCGTACCGGACCGTCCGGTCGGCGTCGACGACGAACAGCGCCCGTTCGGCGACCCGTCGCATCCCGTCAAACTCCTCGTGGAGGACACCGTACCGCTCGGCGACGCTGCCGTCCGTGTCCGACAGCAGCGGGTAGTTCAGGTCCCGCCGTTCGGCGAAGACCGCGTGGCTGTAGGGGCCGTCCGCCGAGATGCCGTAGACGTCCAGGTCGTCGGTCAGCTGGAAGAACTCCGCATCCCGCATCCGGCAGGACTGCTCGGTACACGCCGGCGCGAAGTCGAACGTGTAGAACGACAGCAGCACGGCGTTGCCCGCCACCGTGGAGTCGGACAGCCGGAACCGCTGCAGCTCCGACTCGGGGGTTCGGTCGTCGTCCGCCTCGAGATGTGCTTCGAGCCGGTCCGGCACGCCGACCAGCTCGAAGTCCGGTGCCGTGTCGCCTTCCGACAGCATACCGTAGAGACGAGAACCCAGGAGGAAAAACCCCGGAGGAGTTACGGGAGCCGTGGCGGCCGTCCCGGCGGCTACTCGGCGCGTTCCTTCAATCGTGCGAGCAGGTTCAGCGCCTCCAGCGGCGTGGTGTCGGCGAGGTCGACCGCACGCAGCTCCGCTCGTAGCTTCTCGGGGAGTTCGCCGCCGTCCGTGGAGGCGGTCGACGCGGTCGGCGTCGTCGGGCGGGCGAGTCCGTCGTCGGCGTCGGCCCCTTCGTCGAGCAGCGCGTCGGCCCGCTCGACGACCCGCGGCGGGACCCCGGCCATGTCGGCGACCTCGACGCCGTAGGAGGCCGTTGCCGGCCCCTCCCGGAGGTCGTGGTCGAAGGCGACGCCGTCGGCCGTCCGATCGGCCGAGAAGTGGAGGTTCCGGGCCCGCGGCAGGTCGGCGGCGACGTCCGTCAGCTCGTGGTGGTGGGTCGCGAACAGCGTGTACGCGCCGACCTCGTCGTGGAGGTACTCGGTGGCCGCCTGGGCGATGGCGTAGCCGTCCGTCGTCGAGGTGCCGCGGCCCACCTCGTCGAGCACCACCAGCGAGTCGGGGCCGGCATTCTCGAGGATGGCCGCCAGCTCCGTCATCTCGACCATGAACGTCGAGCGGCCGCCGGCGATGTCGTCGGAGGCGCCGACGCGGGTGAACACCCGGTCGACGACCGGCAGTTCGGCGCGCTCGGCGGGGACGAACGACCCCAGTTGCGCCATCACACACAGCAGCGCGACCTGCCGCATGTATGTCGACTTGCCGGACATGTTGGGGCCGGTGACGACCGCCATCGGGCGGTCGGCCGACAGCTCCGTCGGGTTCGGGACGAACGCCTCCTCGGTCCGCTCGACGACCGGGTGGCGGCCGCCCTCGACGTCGATTCCGCCGGACGCGTCCGGTGGCGACGACGGTCGGCTCGCGTCGCTCGCCTCCCCGACGGCGCCGACCGTCGGCCGGCAGTAGTCGTAGCGGGCGGCGACCGTCGCCAGCGAGCAGAGGGCGTCGAGCCGCGCCACCGCGGCGGCCGTCGCCTGGATCCGCTCGGTCGCCGCCGCGGTCTCCGTCCGGAGCCCGCGGAACAGCTCGTACTCCAGCTCGTCGGCCCGCTCGGTCGCGCCCAGAATCTCGTCCTCGCGCTCTTTCAGCTCCGGCGTGTAGAACCGCTCGGCGTTCTTCAGCGTCTGCCGCCGCTCGTAGTCGTCGGGCACGGCGTCGAGGTTCGGGTTCGTCACCTCGATGTAGTAGCCGTGGACGGAGTTGTGGCCGACCTTCAGCGAGTCGACGCCCGTCCGCTCGCGCTCCCGGGCCTCGAGATCGTCGATCCAGGCCTTTCCCTCGCGTTCCGTCGCCCGCAGCTCGTCCAGCCGGTCGTCGTACCCCTCGCGGATGACGCCGCCGTCGGTTATCTCGATGGGCGGCGACTCGACGACCGCGCGGTCGATCAGTTCGCGCACCTCGGGACAGTCGTCGAGCGCCTCGTGGATGTCGGCCAGCAGGTCGCTGTCGGCGGCGGCGTCGGCAACGCAGCCCCGGAGGTCGGGGACGACCGACAGCGTCGACTCCAGGGCCCGCAGGTCGCGGGCGTCGGCCCGGCCGCGGGAGACGCGCGACACCAGCCGCTCGAGGTCGTAGACGTCGGCGAGCAGCTTTCTCGCCCGCTCGCGGTCGCCGACCCGCTCCAGCAGTGCCTCGACGGCGTCCAGTCGGGCGTCGATTCGGCCGGCGTCGAGCAGCGGCCGCCGCAGCCAGCTCCGCAGCCGCCGGCCGCCGAGGGCGCAGGCCGTCTCGTCGAGCGTCTCCACCAGCGCCGCCCCCTCCAGGCCGTGGACGTGCCGCGGCTCGAACACCTCCAACGACCGCAGTGCCACCGCGTCCAGCAGCATGTACTCCCGGGGGTCGTAGCGGGTGAGGTGGGTGATGTAGTCGAGCCGCTCGCCGTCGCCGTCGGTCGTCGTCCCACGGGCGTACTCCGCGTAGGCCAGCAGCGCCCCGCAGGCCCGCACCTCGGCTTCGCTGGCCAGCGACGTCGACCCGAAGTACGCCTCGACCGTCTCGCGGGCGGTCTCGGGCTCGAACGCCGATCGCTCGTACGGCGTCACCATGCAGCCGTCGTCGAAGGGGTCGGTCGGCGCCTCGGGGCCGACGACGGCCTCGGCGGGGTCGAACCGCTCGAGTTCGGCCTCGACGGCTTCGGGGCGGTCCAGCCGCGTCGCGTAGAACTCCCCCGTCGAGACGTCGAGCAGCGCCAGCCCGTAGCCGTCCGTGAGACAGGCGACGAAGTTGTTGTCGGCGTCGGCCAGCAGCTCCGTCTCGGTGAGCGTGCCGGGCGTGACCACCCGCGTGACCGCGCGGTCGACCAGCCCCGTCGTCTCCTCGGGTTCCTGGACCTGGTCGGCGACGGCCACCCGGAAGCCGGCGTCCAGGAGCGTCTCGATGTACGACTCGGCGCTGTCGATCGGGATGCCGGCCATCGGGTAGGTACCCGTCGAGTCCTCCCGCTGGGTGAGCGTGATCTCGAGAATCCGGGCGGTGACCTCGGCGGCCTCGCAGAACGTCTCGTAGAAGTCACCCACCTGGAACAGCACCAGGGCGTCGTCGTAGCGCTCGCACAGCTCCAGGTACTGCGACAGCATCGGCGTCAGCTCCTCGGCCTTCTCGGCCATGACGGACGGTGGCCCCAGCGCCTCCTCCATGGTGTCGGCGTGCGCCTCCCTCGTCAAATACTCTCCGACCTTGGCATCCGGACGGGGCCCGGCCACGGGTCGACCCGCGGGTTCGACCGTCCGAAACAAAGAAAACGACCTGTCGGCGCGACGGACCGATGGCGGAGCCATGCCGGTGTTACTCCTGCCAGGATCAACATGGAGGTATCCCTGCCGAGACACCGCGACGGTTCGGAGTAGGTGTCTCGGCCGAGCCGAGTCTCGGCCGGGCCGGGTCCCGGCGTCTCGACGTCGTGCATTTAGTCGTCGCTTTCGGCCTCCACTTCCGCGGCCGCCTCGTCGCGCAGTTCTGTCCGGCGTATCTTTCCGGTGACCGTTTTCGGAAGATCCTCGACGAACTCGATTTCGCGGGGGTACTCGTGGGCGCCGAGCTCGTTCCGGACGTGCTCCTGGATGTCGTCGGCCGTCCCGGCGGTCGGCTCGGCG